>NC_005956.1:1585000-1931047 GCF_000046705.1 Bartonella henselae str. Houston-1
CTTAAAGCAAAAACAAGAGCGTAACAAATCTTCGCAAAAAGAAAACGCCCTCGTCACAATCGCTATATAGTACTCTTTCCTCTAAAGAGTCAATATCATTTCTATAGCTTTCCTAAAAATAAATTAATTCTTCCATAAATTGCAATCAAAAATTGCAATTTAGTGTTATTTTTGGAAAAATACTACCATAAATAGCTTTCTGTCCTTTAACCAAAATACTGCTAAAGAGGGTATCTTTAGCCATAAAATCCAGGAATCATCCGTGCATATTTCGTGCATGTTTATTGTGCGATGTTAAAATCCTTTTTAACGCTGTTGTTGCTCTTCTGCTTTTCTTTGCTATTATGTCCATAGAAAGCCATTGCTTGAGATATAAGGATTTGTTCTTTCTGTAAAATAATCAATTTTTTTAGAAACATTCTAGGCTATGCAAATTTTTCACATTCGATATTTAAAAAAGAGTACAATAAAATTCCATGTGGGATAATAAACAACAAAAAAATGATCCCGGATTGGACCCCGCTCTTGTAGTCAAACGCTTTCTGCCTGATCATCGACAAGTTTCTATCCGTTGGCTTACAGGAACAATTCTCACCGGAATCACTTCCTGCCTTCTTATGGGTATTGCGCTTTTTGCTGCCCTTGATGAACAACAACGTTTAGTAACACCCCCACAATGGTTTACGCCAACAAACCTCCCACAAACACAAAATTCTGATACCAACGGACATAAAGGGGATCGTATTGCTCAAACCCATGCACGGCAAAGTTTCGACAGTAAGCGTCAATTTGAATTGTCAATTCTACAAAAAAAGGGCGATCAAAAAGTTATTCAGACACAAAACTTCGAATGGATTCGAATGGCATTAGCTGAAGAGCGCCCCCAGAAATATAGCTATCCTAAATTTGATGCCTTAAATATTTTTGCTACTGATTCGAAAAATCAAACCGCTCCACCACAAGACACCGGAGAAATTTATGGTGCAAAAGTAGAAACAAAAATAACCCTACGCAACCATAATTTTATCCTTGATCAAGTAAACTTTGATGGCGCAGATACCCTCACAGAGGATGAAGTACAACAAGAATTACAAAAAGCTGGGTTTACTTTGGAAAAAAACCATGAGCTCCTTTCAATTCTCACACTGGTCGACCCTTTGAAACTAGAGGATTTATCCTCTAGCTCCCAATTTACCGATACCCCTGAGGTACGCATCATTCAAGAAAATGTGACCGTCTCCTCTCAAAATCACCGCATTGATCTCACCAAAAACTATGCTGAAGATATTATCCCTATTCATAAAAAACAAAAGATAATCGAAGCTTTTAGAGAAACTAATTATACAAAAGAGCAAATTGAACAGGTTGCAAAAACTTTAGCTTTTTTCAATCATTCCGAAACGCTTAAAGCGGGGAGTCTTCTACGTATTGGCATTGTCACACAAGCGGGAGAAGAAGATCACCTTGTGCGAGCAAGCATCTATCAGGGCATGTATCATGTTCTCACAGTTGCCCTAAATGATGAAGGGCAGTTCGTTGAAAGTACAGAGCCACAAATGTCCCAAGCACTGAAAACCGCTTTTCAAAATGGTATTCCGCATTCTTATGTCAATACAACACAATTACCAACAGTTTATGATGCACTCTATAATGCTATACTAAGTCATAATATGTCACAATCTCTCTCGCAACGTATCATTCGTTTGCTTGCCACCAACGTTGATATGAAAAGTCGTATAACGCCAACCGATCAGCTCGAAATATTTTATGCCGTTCCACAACAAAGCGAGATAGAGAAAAACAACAAAGAAACGCTAAATGGTCAAAAGAGCCAGAAAGCAAAAGAATATCCAACCAATGCAGATCCTGAAATTCGTTATATCAGTGCCACTTTTGGCAATGCAACTTACAAATATTATCGTTACCAATCAAAAGACGGCAGTGTCGATTATTATGATTCAGAAGGAAAAAGTTCCAAACCTTTTTTACTCCGCAAACCCACTCCCAATGGCATTTTTGGCTCCCCCTTTGGACCACGCAAACATCCTATTTTAGGCTATGTCCGTATGCACACAGGCGTTGATTGGGTTGCACCAAAAGGATCACCCATTATTGCTGTAGGAGATGGTATTGTCATAAAAATGGGTGTTAGCGGTGGCTATGGAAACCATACAGAAATTCAACATCCCAATGGATATATCAGCAGTTATTCACACCAAAGTCGTTATGCACCAGATATCAAACCAGGCGTTAAAGTACGGCAAGGACAAATCATTGGATATGTTGGAACAACGGGAATGGCAACCGGTCCTCATTGTCACTTTGAAATTATTGTCAATGGCGTAAAAGTTGATCCCATGCGCATCCGTATACCTGACAGTAAAACCTTAACCAATCAAGATCTACAGGCATTCTTACGCGAAAAAAACAATATTGATTCTTTGCTAAACAGTCCGATGAAACCATCAGAAGATACTTCTTAAACCATACAATGCAAACCTCTTGATCATTGAAAATAAACTATCTTTCTTTGAATCTTTTGCCAAAAAGAAACACTGTAAAAATCTGAGACAACACAAAAGAACGAAGTCTTGGCTTTTAGCGTTTTCTCAACCTTTTTACAAAAGCCTCATTATCGATGATGAGATCTCTCGTTAATTTCTTACTTTTCGAGGCTGATTGCAGCAAAGTGACAAAACTTTTCTGAAGTGCTTCTTGCCATGAGAAACTGATAGGACGGAAAACCTCAACAGGTTTTTAAAGTGAGCACTGCCTTGACGTTCCTTTATCATACGCATCACACCAAGGACACATCTTAGCAAACTTGAAAGAGCAGTGTTTCACCCTCTCCCTCCCCCAAAAGAGAAAGGATAAGAAAATAAAAAAAGGCTGGTAAAAAAAATATTGCTGAACGAAGCGTAAAGGTCATTGATCGTTTCTTAACGGTTGATCAGAATAATAATCCAGCATCCCTTCATTTTAAGAAAGATAAAATTACTCTGGAAATGCTTTGCAAAGGAAGAAAATACCAAAACTTAAACATAAAATCTTTTGCCTTTTTTGCTCTTTACCCATTTTTGTCTTTTATAAATAAAGACATCACTTATATCTTTGACTGATGATTGTTCGCTTATGACACTTAAAAATACCTTTGCTGATGAGAGTGTAAACTGGACAGAAGGAAAATTTCAAAGTTCAATTTATAAGAGTGCCAGCCCCATATTGCGACAACCCTTGGCACTTGAAACAGTTCATAAGAGGCACAATGATGCCTCTTTTTGACTTCTTTCTTCAAGAGTTTTTCCCACACGCCAATTCAGCTTGTAATGTGTCATCGAATAGTTTTTATTGATGGAATATACACAGGTTTGAAGTAAGAGAATCTTAATGTATTCGAAGATTCTCATTCAACATGCGAAACAATGAATTATTATCATAAATCAATGTGTTGCCATGTATGCACTGGTTCTTTATTTAAAATCAAGCATAGGCTTCTTTTGAGGCATTGGGGGTTAATTTGGGCAAAGGAATTACAATTTTTGTTCCTCCCAAAGCAGAAGTTTCAAAAAGCGGTTTTTCACCAAACTGCATACAAAGCTGTTCAACGACCACCCGACCAAGACCTGTTTTTTTCTCTTGCGTTTGATTCTTCATGCCCACACCATTATCTTCCACAATCAGCATCAGTTGCCCATTTTTCTGAGGACCAAATGAGATGTAAATATCACCAGAGCGTTTATCAGGAAAGGCATGTTTTAAGGAGTTTGTCAACAACTCACCAAGAATAATGCCCAATGTCGTCGCATCTCTTGAAGACAATCGGCACTCTTTAAAGTTCGTGTGAATGGTGATATTTTCCCGCAATTCAAGAGGCATTGCCAATTCAACATCATGCACTACCGAACTGAGAAACTCTGCCAATAAAGTTGTTTCCATATCATCACTCAAACGCAAACGACGATGCGCTGTGGAGATTGTCTGGATACGGTCACGTGCTGCACCAAGAACAGAACGCACCTCTTCATTGTCACTGCGATTTAATTGGAGCCCTAGCAAAGAAGAGACCGTACCAAGAGAGTTGCCAATACGATGGCTCACATCTTGCAACAACATTTCAACACGTTGTCGTTCTTTCTCGGCGTGATTGCGTGCTCTTTCCAATTCTTGTGTGCGTTCTTTTACCCGAGCTTCAAGGGCTATATTTTCACTATGAAGCAGCAATTGATACATTTTTAAAGAGCGTACATCACGGTGAAAACGATTAATGACAAAATAGGCCGACATGAAAGTACTCACGACAGAAACAATAGCAGCCAATGTTAAAGCAGCCCGCATCAGTGCGATTCCCTCGCGCTGTTTTTGCCGCACCACATCATCGCCATTAATAAAGCTTGTCATCAATTGCGCTAAACGCGCCACTTGAATTTTTGGGATTTCAGAAGAAGAAGAGGGTTGAGAAGATTGATCAGGAAGCGCATCAAGAGCGCGCATATGGTCATTCATAAAGGCTTTGCGTGCTTCGACCTCTTTTTTAAAAGAAGTAAACCATTCATACCACTGCGGATGTGCGTAAACAATAAGTTCAATATACTCGAGAATATCATCAAGATTACGAGCTGCATGTTCAAAGCGTGCTTTATCTTCTGCCTTGTGGTTTTTTGCATAACTGCGGTCAGCTACGGCCATATCGATCAAACTAATAAGCACCAAATCAGCTTGTTCACGCAATTCTGAACTTGTATTCAACTGTGCAACTTCGCGATCAACGGCGTTTGAGAGTAACAAAATAAAGGCCGAAGCCAACAGAGCCATAACAAGAGAAACAATAATCGCTAACCAACGCCAACGCGATATTATTGCATCAGAAGAGGGTATATGAGGGAGCAAATTCGTCTTTGTTGTCATAGAATTCCCATCGGCGAACCTGAAAATCGTCATTTTTCAGCGCAAAAGAGGGCGCCCTTATGGCATCATAGTGCAGCAAACCCACTGAAGAATTCCTATAAACTTTCTTTATTTTTCCCAAGGGTCACGCTAAACACCATGAATTTCTTTAGATGCTGACTTTACTTTAATAGCTATAAAGGGAATTAAAAAAACAAGGCTCTTAAACATAATTATTGTACTTTTTTAGCCGTTAAATGAACATAATGTGCTCCCAGCCGAATAAGAATCGGGACCATAATCGGATTCACCATCCACTTTGAGGAGTTCCTGTAAACGATTACGCGCTCGGCTTACACGGCTTTTAATTGTTCCAACAGCACAACCACAAATCGCTGCAGCATCTTCATAAGAAAAACCGGATGCACCAATCAGAATAATGGCTTCTCTTTGATCAGCAGAAAGTAGATTTAAGGCTTTTTTAAAATCTTGCAAATCAAGCGACCCATATTGAGGAGGATGAACAGCCACATTTTCACTAAAGACCCCTTCGCTGTCTTGAACTTCTCTGCCCCTTTTGCGCATTTGACTGTAAAATTCATTGCGTAAAATGGTAAAAAGCCAAGCTTTAAGATTGGTTCCCATTTCAAAACTGTCCTGCTTAGCCCATGCTTTCATAAGAGTATCTTGAACCAAATCCTCTGCTTTATCATGCTTGCTGCTTAAAGAAAGTGCAAAAGCCCGCAGAGACGGTAGGATCAGAAGGAGTTCCTGTTTAAAATCTTTCATGCTTTTTGCCATAAAGGATTCAAACCTTTTCCACATTTTTTAAGCCAAATTGCTCTGCTTTCTCCAACCTATCCAAAAGTTCAAGTAAATGAGCAGGCAGTGCTTCTTCCTGAATTTCTAAGTAAAATTGGCGTAATTTCCGTGCTATCTCGCTATTGACACCGAGAAGATCCTCTCCAAACGTAAAATGATTGGTGAGATTTTTTTCATCACGGTCGTTCATTTTTTACCCCCCTAATCCATATAATAAGTAGCAGCTAGAACAATTTTTCGCCTTATAGTTGTAAATATGCTTATCTGTAAAAAGTTCCATACGAACAGAGGAACTTTTTCCTCTGTGAAGGATTTCGATCAACAAAGTGCTTCAAATGTCAAAGGAGTTAGAAATCATGTCATTATCAACGCGCATTGCACCGCATCTCCCTTATCTTAGACGTTTTGCCCGCTCTGTCACAGGCAGCCAAACCTCTGGCGATGCTTATGTCTCAGCGATGTTGGAAGCGCTCATTGCTGATATTTCCATTTTTCCAAGAGCATCATCCAGTGACCGGATTGGTACTTATTGGCTTTTTTGCCATCTTTTTGACCAAACCACGCCTAATATTCCCGAACCAATGCCACAGTTTGGTCTCGAACAAAAAACCAGTGCGAAATTATCGTATCTCACACCACGAGCGCGCCAAGCTTTTTTATTGATTGCTGTTGAAGGATTTAATGAAAAAGAAGCCAGTGAAATTATGAATCTGGATGCGAAAGAGTTCCGTAAGCTCCTCAACCAAGCATCAACGGATATTTCTCAACAAATTGCCACACAGGTTATGATTATTGAAGATGAACCTCTTATTGCAATGGATATTGAGCAAATGGTTGAAAGTCTTGGCCATCAGGTGGTAGGCATAGCCCGAACCCGCAAAGAAGCGGTTGTTATGTATCATAAAGAAAAGCCACGGTTGATTTTGGCTGATATTCAACTAGCCGATAACAGTTCCGGCATTGATGCAGTCAATGACATTTTGCAAAATGATCGTATACCGGTGATTTTTATTACAGCATTTCCTGAAAGATTATTGACCGGAGAGCGTCCAGAACCAACTTTTTTAGTCACTAAACCCTTTAATCCTGATATGGTAAAAGCGCTTATTTCACAGGCTTTATTTTTTAAAGAGAATGCTTCCAAAGCTGCCTAGAAAAGATTACCATCCAGACCATGATTGTTACGCCTATTCCCAAGCCCCCTTTGGAGAGATCACATCTAAGCGCTCTGATGCAAGCGATCCGTGGGGCTGATATTTGTGTTTTATACCAGACAACGAATCTGGTCTATTTATGGGCTGAAAACCTGCCACAGCATCTACACAGCAAATGGCGGATGGGCTGCCGTGACAGTGATTTTTTTTCGCTTGATCTTGCAGACAATATGGAAACCATCAAATTGCAGGTTTTAGCCACAGGTGAAATGCAAACCATTGAAGCACGGTTTGAAGATATGGCCAAACAAGCCATTTGGTATAAATTTTCTATTGATTGCCACCGCAACGATAACGGAGACATTATCGGTATTATCACCACTGGTGTTGATATTTCAGGATTACGCCGCCGTGAGCAAGTGCTAAAAATATTGCTTCGCGAAGTCAGCCACCGTTCTAAAAATCTTCTGGCTATCATTCAAAGTATTGCCAGTCAAACCGCACGCTATACTGAATCGCTTCAAGTTTTCTTACGCAAATTTCAAGGACGCCTCCATTCTCTTTCGCATTCTCAAGACCTGATCACCGCTTCCGATTGGCGTGGCGCCCAATTTCGCGAATTGGTTCATTCGCAAACTTTGGGCTATGTGATGAAAGAAACAGAACGCTTTTCACTGGAAGGGATAGATCCTTATCTGTTTCCCAATGCTGCTTTACATATTGGTTTGGCTTTCCATGAACTCATTGTTAATTCTCTTTCTTTTGGCGCCTTATCACAAGAAAAGGGAAGCGTTTGTGTGCGGTGTGAAGTGCACACAAAAATGAATGGAGCAACACAACTTCTCATCACTTGGAATGAAAGTTTTGCGGCAGAGACTCCTCTCTCTCACCACAAAAAAGCTTGTTTTGGGAGTGCTGTCTTAGAAAAGATTGTCCCTGTTTCTGTCAATGGTTCAGCTTCCCTAAAATTGACCGAAGAAGGAATTATTTATCGCTTGTGGGTCCCTGACAGTTATTTTGACATTTTTTTTTGAAAAAAGCGTTTAAAACACTGCGAAATGAAAAACAAAAGGCTTGCCCGCAGAATTTTCTGAGAACCTTCATTTCTCACAAAAAAGACCTGTTTCCCAACAATCAGCGTCTTGAAAATCAAGCCTCTCGCATTTATCCCATTGAAACGCACACGCAAAACGAGCAAACAGCACTCATGCCCGTAATATCCAATTCAGATAAATATATTACCATAAATTGTTTAAAAATCTATCATTCCACAGCATCATCACCTAGCACATGCCTATTTCTACTCTCATAAGCGGAACATTTCCATTTTTTACCGCTCTTTTTATGATACATCGCTTTCACAAAATCTAAAGATTTATTCCAAAGTACGATTATGAAAGTATAGAACAAGATAAACGATATCTTTTTTATCTTCAGTATTTATTGCATCACATTCTTGTACCTTGTTTTCACCACGATTCTCATCACGGCGCACAAGTGTAAGTCTTTACCTACTCTTTTACCAAATAAGAAAAAAGAGGAAAAAAATATCCACCATCCCACACCGCTAAGACAATAACATCACCACGAATGCTTAAACAGCACTTTTTCATTTAAGCATTTTCCTCTGTCAAAGAGGTTATTCCTCGCCTCAATACGGTTGCTTTATCTCCATCCTAACAAAAGGAACAATATAATATGCCCACTGGAAACCAGCCCATTGGAACAAAGAACCTTTAAGAACGTTTTGCCGTAAGAAAACCGGCAAAAGTGGACAGATTATGTTCCCTAATGCCAACCTCTCATTGAGAAAGTTTTTTATGAATACCCTTATTTTTATTCTCTTAGTGGTTTCATGTACAGATGATTTTAACAGCTGTTATTCTAACAATACAATGGCCACAATCTACCCAACAGCTGAAGCCTGTGAACAAGCCATGATACCCTCCACCAAAAAATTTGCATCTTATGGGCAACAAATCTTCGCGCAATGTACAAAACTCTATACAATCCCACACCGACAAGAAATCAATCTGATCTGGTCTGTGACAAACCGAGGAAATTTCCTGCTGCAAAGCCAAAACATCAGTCATAACATGTCAACAGAAAACGAAACCGATGTCTTAACCACATCATCCCCTCCTCTTCTGCCTTCTCCCTCATAAATTTCTTACATAAATGCCGTTAAAAGCATAAATTCATCGAATGCTCAGAAAACAATCAAAAGAAGAGTGTAGCATGGTAGATAATAAAGGCAACGAATCTTCGCTCAATACACAAAGCTCTATGCAAACCTACACCGACAAGAAGTCAATCTGATCTGGTCTGTGACAAACCCACGCAATGTCTTTCTGCAAAGCCAAAACATCAATCATAACATATCAACAGAAAACAAGGCAGATGTCTTGACCACATCATCCCCTCTCTCGCATCCCTCCCCATAAACTTCTTGCATAAATGCCCTTAAAAGCATAAATCCATCAAACGCCCAGAAAACAATCAAAAGAAGAGTGTAGTATGGTGGATAATAAGCAGATTCAACCTTCAAAAGACCATTGTGGAGAGCAATGTGCACTGCCTCAAGAGCTCCCTTTAGACCCTGCTGTAGAGCGCGTCAGAAAAAAGCTTATGCGTTTCATGATTATTTCCATTTCAATAACGCTCATGATGACTCTTGCTGTCTTATTTTTAGTTGTCTACAAAATACTCGCGACGAGATCAACACCCAAACACCCTCCCCAATTTTCCTCTCATAATAGAAATCCAGAAGTTGCTTACCACACACTCTCTTTACCGAAAGGAACACAAATTCTGTCGCAAAGTCTTTCGAAACACAATATTGTGTTGAAAGTCTTAATGCCAGACGATCACATAAAATTTATGGTTTACAATTATCATACCGGCACACTTATTGCTGTTCTTTCTGTTGAAACAACACGATCCAATATCGTCCCCCAGCCCCGTTAACAAAACACCACTACCACGTACCCTTAAACAGTGTTCTTTTGTTTCAACATTTTTCTTGGCCAAAGAGATTACTACAAGAGACTGATTCGGTTTTCTCTCTATGTCTGCCCCCAAGCTAAAGACAAAAATGCATCTTTTTCTATCTAAGTAGAACACCATTTTGAAAAGTTTCTGATGTTCTCCTTAAAAGTTCAAAATATGCAAAATCACAGGATGTTTCTTAACAAAAAATGCACACCACACTGATATTAAACCAGCAACATCCCCCATAAGCGCTTAAAGAGCACTCTTTCATTTTAACATTTTCGTCAGCCCAAAAGATTACGACTCCGACAACGATTTGGTTTTCTGTGTATTTTTGTACTCAAGTACGGCAAAGATGCATTCTTTTTCTCCCCGTACAACGGCCATTTTCTGATGTTTCCCATAAAAGCCTAAAATGGGAAAATTCAAAGGGATGATTCTCCTTGAGCTTTACAGTGCACCGACGTGAAGGTCGACGTGTTTTTTTGACAGGTTCAAGCTTTTCTTCCAAAGCACAACGCACTTGGTCCATTTTTTCATTTGGCAAAGCACTTGCCTCTAACTCGTCATTATAGGCATATTCATTCTGGATTTCTGCCTGTTGATCCTTCCCATTTTTTTGTGGCTGTGTTTGTGACACATCGAATCACAGTGGAGGACAGTGTCTTTTTTTGCATCTTCTGCATTTATTTCACTTCATTCTTGCGCGTTATTTTCATCGCGATTTTCATCACGGCAAACAGATTGCGGCATCTGCTCAACCTTTCTCCTCTCAATGATAATAAGAACGCAACCAAACATCGCCCCCCCCAGCCCCGTTAATACGGCAACACCACCACGGACCCTTAAATAGTGTTTTTTATTTAAACATTTTCCTCTGCCGAAGAGGTTACTACCCGACGACGACGTGGTTTTTTCTGTATTTCTGCACCCAATACAGGCAAAGACGCATCTTTTTCTGTCCGTACATCATTCTTTTCTGATGTTGCTAGTGACAGTTCAAGAGATGATTCCTCTTTAACACGGACAGTACGCCGGCGTGAAGGCCGCCGTATTTTTTTGACAGGTTCAGGCTTTTCTTCCAAAACGCATTGCGCTTGGTCGGTTTTTTCATCTGACAAAGCACTTGCCTCTAAGACCTCATTACAGGCATATTCATTTTGGATTTCTGCCTGTCGATCCTTCCCATTTTTTCGCGGCTGTGTTTGTGACACATCGATATCACAGTGGACGACAGTGTCTTTTTTTGCATCTTCTGCATTTATTTCACCGCATTCTTGCGCGTTGTTTTCATCGCGATTTTCATCACGGCGAACAGATTGTGGCGTTTGCCCCACCGCTGCGAGAATAATACGCAAGTAGTGTTCAGCATGTTGCAGATAATTCTCTGACATAACACGATCACCAGCACCCTGTGCATCACGCGCAAGACTTATATATTTATCGGCAATTTGCTGAGCATTTCCGCGAATCTTAACATCCGGACCGCTACTTTCATAATTCCGAGACAACGGATTAGGGCCGCGACGATTATTATTGCTATTACCATTGTTGTTATTATTGCGACCGCGTGCCCGTCTATTTTGTTGTGGCCTCATCTTTATCCCTTTTGGAGTGTTTGTATGTCTTAATGACTCTTCCTCATCGCATTACTTTTTCATAATGCTGATCATGTTAGAAATACGGTTATCAGGCTATCGGCGTTTATTTCACTCAAATGATAATACCTACTGATATTTGATAAAGCATATATTTTTTGAAAATCACAAAAACAGCAGGGAAACCATAAGCCTAAAATTCCCTATTTCTCTGCTAACCAGCAGAAACCTAGTGATGTTCACATAAAATGCCAAGTGTTTTTTTTAAAATAGACCATATTTTACTAAAAAAATAACCATCTTGTGGGGAAATGATGAAAAATGAGAACAAACATACGATACTCCTGGCGTAAAAAACACTTTTGCCAGAAAAAATATCTGTTTCTCTTTTTCTCTAAAACCATCGGTCTTAAAAAACCGATAATTTCTACCTTTCGCGCACTTAGCTTACAAGCACTTTTACCCCCCGAAGTTATTGCACGAACATACTAATTCTATAAGCATAGCCTGTCTTTCTTGCCAAAGCAACCCCCCTATGAAATTCTTAAGCGATACTTCCGCTTTACAAGACATTTTGATATCTATATCATAAGGATATAGATGAACAGAAAGCATTATTCAAGTACTATAACCATCATTGGATCTCTTTTCTGGCCAAAGCGGGCCTAAAACACTGTAAATTTTTCAGTTTGATGATTTAAGCGAATTGGATCTATAATTAGAGAACAAGTTCAGCAAAAAAGCAAAAAAAAAACGATAGGGCTTTTAAGAAAGAAACGAGCAACATGGCGCGCACCTTAAAAACAAAGCTTATCAATAAGGATGGCAGAATACACTCTTCTGTTTTTGTTATACTTCCTGATGTGAAAACTGTATTTGCAAAACGCACACAACGTTTTACGCATTTAGCCAATGAAATGCCAAACAAAGAGTGTTTGCTTTTTTTCGCAGATTTTTGCAATGCACAACAACAATCAATCGAAAAATTTAAAGATTTTGCCATACCTCTTAGTCGTTTTGGGACAACTTCCACCTCTTCTTGTGCTTCTCCCCCTTCTTTTGATCACTCAAAATTGTTATCTTTAGGCTTGTATAGCAGCATTGTGAAGGATTTTTTGCAACGTCTATCACCCCCTACGCTCTCTGTCCGAGCCTTTTCGGCAACAAGGCACAAAGCTTTAAAACGCACGCAACAGCAAGAAGATCAATGGCGCTTGTGGGCAGAGAATCTGTTAAACCATAGACTTCCCCAACAGCAATTAGCAGAACATCTTTTCATCATCGGTACGTTGCAAATTATGTATTCTCTAGCCGCATCACAGCTTGATGGGCAAAGCTTACTTCCACAACCAGACAACCTCTGTCCTGCTTGCGGGGGCACACATTCAGCCAGCATCATTATCGAGAGGGAGCCGCGAAAAACCATACGGATGTGTTCTTGCCTTTATTGCAACACCCTCTGGCACACTCCACAATCCCAATGCACTTTTTGTGCAGCAACACAGAATATTTCCACCTGCGCTATAGAAAACACTCCCAACGATATTGTACTAGAAACCTGTAAAACATGTGGACGTTATTGCAAACAACTCAATTCCTACCAAAATCCTGTCTTGGATGTTTTTGCCGATGACATCAACACACCTACACCGGATTTTTTGCAGCAAGGCTCTTTTCATTTCAAACATGGGAACTTCAATCCCTTTTTAGCAGAAGAGAGAAGATAATTTTGCTCTCAAACAAAGAACTTAATGGACAACAAATCACATTCGCGGCGGCTACAACAAAGAACTGACGTAACACTCTGCACAGTTAATGAAAAAGTGCTGACCTCAACAGGTGATATAAAAAATACAAAAGCTCCCTTCACACCTCACTTGCACTCACAAGAAACCCCAAATCCATCTTTACTGTCAAGAGCAATAGGGTATGATTTGCTTGAAATTTTGCAGGTTAGAAATGTCCATGCTGTCTTACAAGAACATTCTCAAGAACATTCTATTGATTTATAAAGATAATTCATTGTTTTAAAACGTGAATAAGAACCCTGGAGTTTCGTAAAATTCTCTGATCTCAAAGCCTCTTAGAGTGAATCAATCAAAATCATTGGCTTGCATATGACAAGCGGGATGCGGGTGTGGACAAAAACTCTTCAAGAAAGGAATCAAAATGCTCCTTATGAACCCTCTCAATGCGAGAGTTGTCACAACATTTTGAGCTGGCAAAGAGAATGATAACGCCCGCCTGCTCTTTTCATAAGCGTAAAGATGGCGGTGCACAATAGCTTTTAGGCTATACTTTTCACGGACACCGTCGTGAAATGGTTGAGTGCCTTGAAAAATATTTCTTTAAAGAAAGCGCGTAAATCTGGAACCCAATGGCATCCTATCCTTCGTGAGAAGCGTTCCCCCATTAAAAAACGCAATAAACAAAACGTAAGGCAATACACACTCTCCATTATTTAAAAGACAATGCTGTGGATACTTTAAAAAACCGGAAAGCCGAATTAAAAGAAGATGGAAAGGCTGGTGAGCGATTTTCACCTTTACAACTTCATATTCTCCCTAACTTAGGTTGTCTATCCGTTTCAGAAATTACCCCAATAGAGATACGCAAGACCCTTGCTTCTACTTGGCATACAAAAAGCTACAACAGCAGAGAAAGCCGGTATCCGTTTCAATCTTTGTCTCAAACATGCTACTGCGCTAAATTTAGATGTCGATTTACAGGCAACAGCAAAAAGCACGCGCTCTCTTAGGAAGAACAACTCCATAAAATCACTAATAGACCGGTAATGAACTGGAAAATGTTCCGTCTTTTTATAAAACACTTTGCGAAACAACAACCAGAAACGCACGAAGTTATTGAAAGATCTAAGTCAAAAACATCAGATCTAACGAGTGACGTGGATTGCAATAACGATTGTTGCAAGGTCTTATGTTGTGTCTTGGGGGATAAGGGCTTATGAAGTGTGTTTGTTTATCGTGATCAGAAAACTTAATCCTATTTCTTGTATGGGATTTTGCAACAGCTTTTCAACTTTTTCTCAAACGATAGCCATATCACCATGAAGAGCGAGAACAGCATCAGGGTTTCTTTCTCTCCAAACTACTTTATGATATCTTTCAAACTGTTAGAAAAAAGACGGCATGCATCGATGCTCTCATTATCACTTCAAAGTTATCACTTTAAACAGGTAGTTTTACAAAATGAGATATTCTTTCATGAAGCAAAAAAAACCTTTAAAAGACAATAGTTTCCATCGCGAGGGCCACACTATTTTTATACATTTTTTTGCAGTAAGAGCACAGCTTTTATCTTTTTTTCATGCAACTTTCCGCCCTTTAAATTTTTACGTGAAAATTTAAAAGTGGTTGCGCGCCTTATTTTTTTCACCGTCTTTTTCATTGAGCAAACAATCTTGTAAGAGAAAATAGTTTCCATCGCCTGGCCGTACCATTTTCATACATCTTTTCTTTGAAGTATCGGAAAGCGTATCCCACATTTCACGAATTGCAAAATAGGCTTCACTTTCCAAATAAAGACAGTGCTGATAAACTTCCTTTTTCATATCGGGCATCACTGAAGCAGCAATTTCCTTGCAATACACACGCTGATCAAAAACTGGAAGTGTCAATTCAACAGGCACATGTTGTGTTACTTGTTTGTTGGAAAAAAAATAACCGATAATTTTTATAATACCAAAACAAAAACACACCACGAAAAAGAGCAGTATACAAACAAAAGCGATCTTACGATATAATTTTTTAAAATAAGCTTTTTGCCTCGCGCGGATTCTTTTTTCCATAAAGACCGTATCCTTTGAATATCTCAAGAGAAGCTTTTTACAACAAAAAATGAAAGAAGTATCAACGCACACCATACATGTTGTCGCTACACATGATCAATCTTTTCTGTAAAAATACGTTTTTTCTTTATGCCATGAACATTTTTAATTTCTTTGTTGTTAAAATTCTTATCGAAAATTTTTTGTGTTGCCTTTGTAAAAAGGGTATAGAGGCATTCTCCATAAAACTTTGATGATGCAAAATCTCATCCAAGAAATATAATAAGTTTTCTGATCAGGAGAAACAAACACGCTTCACAAACCCTTATCCCCCAAGACACAACATAAGCCCCTGCAATAATCGTTATTGCACCCCACGTGGCTCATTAAATCTGATGTTTTTTACTTAAATTTTTCAATCACTTCGTGCGTTTTATTATTATGAATGTGGTCTGTTTTTTTACGTTTTAACGGCTTAATCGCCTCTCTCATGCTTTTTAAAGACTTTATGGAAAAAAGATGTTCCGGTTATCTCTTCTTGAGACAACCGACTCAAAGTAGCTTTTGAAGAACTTTCTGATTTTTAACGCTATAGCATTAATAACATGAAAAGAGATTCCCTTACATTTCCGCTGCATGATCATTATAATCTTATAAAGTATCATATTGACTTATAAAGATAATTAATCATTTTGAATATTGAATAAGAACCTCAAATATCGTAAGATTCTCTTATTGCAAATACTCTTGTAGTAAATTACTCAAAATCATTCGCGTACAAATCACAAACACAGTTAGCGCGTGGATAAAAACTAATAAAGAAAGGATTAAAAACACCTCTCATGAACCATTTCCATGCAAGGACTCGTGAAACATTTTGAATTAACAAAGAGAATGATGGTGCTGGTTTGCTTTTTCATAAACATAAAGAGGCTGGTGCACAATAGCTTTATCACTATACCATTCACGGACAGCGTCACGAAATATGCTGGCGAGCATTGAGAAATGTTTCTTTAAAAAAAGTATGTGAATTGGCAAAAAAATGGCATTCTGCTTTACATGAATGAGAGGCGTAACCCCATCAAAGAACGTGAAAAAAAGCATAAGGCAATTGCGTAACCTGCATTATTTAAAAGACATTGTTCTAGATGCCTTTGAAAGTCGTAAAGTTGAATTAAAAGAAGATGATAAGGCTCATAATTGGTTTTCACCTTTACAACTTCATATTATTCCCCAATTAGGCTGTATACCCGTTTCATAAATTACACAAACAGAGATACGCAATACCCTTTTTTCTATATTTGGTATACAAAAGCTGCAACAGTTGAGAAAGCGCTAAATTGTCTTAATATTTGTATCAAACATGCCACGACGTTAGAATTGGATGTTGATTTACAAGCAACAACAAACACACGCGTTCTCTTAAGAAAGAGCGTCGCACACAAAAAAACAAAAGAGATTTCCCCACATCAATGACGATATTGAGTTCTCCCCCTCCCTTATAATCCACAATATCTTTGCTTTTAACCAAAGTGATCTATTGCCAAAATTCAAGGTGATAAGAGTGTCTTTTTAATCAAAGAAACAGATCTATAAATGGTTAAGGAGTTATCCAACTCAGGCCAGGGAGCAACACATTCGTCTAGCCCCTGCCAAGCCTTATAAAGAGCAAGACAGCAGCAGAAAGAGAAAAAGTTTCCTCCATCATTTTCTCACGAATTTGCAAAATTGAAACGGCTTGGATCAAAGTTATTGGGCGTAAAAAAGCGTCCATAAAAAAGCTGCTCAACGCAGCACCAAGCATAAAGAAGACAAGAAAACTCTCACGAGAGAAAAAAGTTATGAATACTCTTCTTTCATCCGATAGACAGACATCCCAATAGCGGCGATTGTAGCCAAAACCATAACCACGGCTAAAGCCCATTGTATAGGTCCCTGTCCCGTTAAAATCCCTGTTAACCCTGAAAATGAACCAATGATTGGCGCTAAAACTTCTATCTTTCCCCAAAAAGAATTTTGAGGTATTTCGACTTGTTGATAATTGGAAGAAACATAAGCACCCTTAACCCACAAACCTGCTTCAGCAGCTCGGCGATTTACGAGTCCCTGTAAGCATTTTCCTCCTGCTCTGGTCCATTTTTGCAATTCAGCCGGCACAGCTTCATACTTCCCTTTATTAAGTTTTTTTAAGAGTGTAGAATTACAAAAAGTTTCTATTCCGACATTATAGCAAAAAGACACAAGAGTAGCAAACTGCTCATCATTTAAGGGTTGCTCCACCATCTCTTCGACAGTTTTTTCAAATTTTGCGAGATCTTTTTGTAAGAGAGTTTCCGCTTCAGCAACAGTAATCTGCATTCCTTCCTGCACAGAAGGCTCGCCCACTTGAGTGGTATGTCCATAACCGATTGTCCATACACCAACGGCATCTTGATAAGCGTGCAAATGGAGTCCTTCCCATTGTTTAATGAGTAGAAGTCCCTCTTTTGAAATTTTTCGCATTCTTTAAAACTCCTCAAATCACCTAGGACATATAAAAATAAAATAGGAATACAAGGCATGACGATTACTTACCACATACCCCATCTCCAGGAGCGTCCCCGTTGGCCTCCAGAAACAGCCTCATAACCTGCTAGGGATTACTTTTTCTCTTCCTTGTATATTTTATATGCGGTGCAATAAATGATTATACTCCCTTCAAGCGAGTGATAGATTTTTCAGCTACCAGTAGGCGCACTTTTTCAACTACTTTTGTTGCATAATAATCTGTTTCACAGTCTTTACGGACCTTTTTTGGCATCTTGTTGATGTTTAAAATGTTCAAGATCTTGGAGAATTACTTTCAATTGTTGTTCTAAAGCATCCATACGCTGCAAAATTTGCGTGGTATTCTGGAGCTGTTTTTTCTCAAGAGATCCGATGGCTTGGTGCATTTGCTTCAACAGTGCATTTAAAGGGGCATGACCCATTCTTCCGCTAGCATAAAGAACCACACGAATATGTTCAGGATCATCAACATCAGCAATAGAAAATGGAAAAAGTGCCATTGCGTTCTCTCCTTTTACCGAACTCTAGAACAGCGATATTAGTAGATTTCAGTGCATTATTATCAACAAACTTTTGCACCATGCAAAAACCCCCAGGGCAGAACCCCCAGGGCAGAACCCCCAGGGCAGAACCCCCAGGGCAGAACCCCCAGGGCAGAACCCCCAGGGCAGAACCCCCAGGGCAGAACCCCCAGGGCAGAACCCCCAGGGCAGAACCCCCAGGGCAGAACCCCCAGGGCAGAACCCCCAGGGCAGAACCCCCAGGGCAGAACCCCCAGGGCAGAACCCCCAGGGCAGAACCCCCAGGGCAGAACCATTGAAAAACTGTTAAAAAAGATCTAGAAAAATCAAGCAAAAAATCATCTTAATATGGCATTTTTTCTCTCATCCGAAACGGTGAACTGCCAATCTGAAACCTCATTCTCTAGAACAAGCACCATCCCAACAAAACTTTCTTATATCCGCCACCGCCCAAGCATAAAAACATTTTTCCGCAAACCAGCCTTTAGAACTTAACCTCTAGAATCTAGCCCCTGTAACGCACCCATGAGACCTAACCAACAGAGAACCCAGACTGGTAAAATCCCAACTCAGACGGCAACATCTCCACGCGTGCTTCAACACCACTCTCTCATTTAAATATTTTCCTTTTCCAAAAGTTTTACCACCTAAAGCTAACGTGGCTTCTCTGTATCTCTTCACCAAAGCACAAGCAAAATGGAATCGAGCACTTTGGAAACCAACAAACTGGAAACCAGTCTATGAGAATCCCAAAAGGAATGCTCCAAGACCTTGCGGATCCATTCCCTCACCCACAATCTTTCACAAACAGCTTTTCCGGTCTTCATATTGTTCCTCTTAAGCTATTTTTCAGCAAACAAAACAACGTCTTAAGGAAGAACTGGTTTAGAGCATACACGCCTGCCACAGGTTGATATCATCATAAACCCGTCATTGATAAAAACCATGCAGATTTTTTTGTACGCTCTCCTTCTTTTATTAAAAGAGACAATGCATCTTTCTTAAACCACAGTAAACTGAAAAAAATACAGAAAGTCTTTCAATAAACATCCCTCCTAATAACATGAGCAAAGATGCATATAAATTTTAAATACACCTTTACGTATGCATTTTTCTTAGCGAATTTTCCTATACAAAAAAAATAGTACTCCCTTAACAGAAAAGGGAAGCGCTTACCGAAAACAAAAGCGCTTGTGCTTTCTCTCTTGTCCACCGATAGGGGAAAATGGCAAAGAGACCAAGAAGCAGATCCAAATGCTGTAAGACACACCACACAGCTCTCACTTCTCTCTGCTCAGAAGCATTGAAATGCATTCAAGAGAAAATAAACCAAAGATACATTTTTCTTAAAATCAAGCGTTTGCCATTAAATTTAGTGCACAACATATTTTTAATTTTTCAATGCACCTTTTATACCAAAGCTCTTGCAACAATTGAAATCTAAAAGAGTTTCAATTTTCACACTTTGATAGCATAAACAACAGCCACATTGACGGGGCGCGTTTCATCCCCACCTGTTTTTTCCAAAAAGACCTGATGTTCATGTTCTCCTTCAAATTCTGTTAAAGAATTTTGGGAATCGTATCCATAGGCATAAGCTTTCCACTCATCCAAATTGCGCTGTACAACTACGCTTTTAAACCCTTTAAAACTATGCTTGTGTTTGCCGACGGAGTTTGTTTTTCCTTCATGGGTATGGGCTTTAAAAGACTCTTCTTGCCTACTTCCCAAGAAGCGTCCTTTATCAATTTCTTTCCCACTATCCAGCCCCCGCAAAAACATTCCACGCAGATCTGGCACATTAAATGTGGTTTGCCCATCACCTTTTCCCCATATTTCACCAAGAACAGCAAAGAGGCTTGCATATGCGTTGCGAGAATATTCTTTCCCATCGCAAAGAAGCCAACCTGTTGGAATTTTTTCCGTAGCAAAAGTCCCAATAAAACCTGGTGAAAAACTTTCTGGCAAAGGGGGCAAGGGGGGGATTTCAGGAAGTCTGAGCGTAGGATTGGTTAAAAACCAACCATCTACATTTTTTCCAGAAATATCACAAGTGTAAACGAGTTCATAAAGCCCGCCCCTTTGAATTTCTCCGCCCTTTAAAGGCACTATACCATCATCGGAATTTACCATATAAACGGGCCGTGACAGCAATTGGTTTAAAGCAACATTTGTTATTCCCTTATTCACCCCTTGTGCTTTAAAGCGCACGACAATCCCACCCATATAAGCCTCAAAAGAAGACTTTGTCATCAAACGGATAGATGTTCTATTCTTCTCCTCATCGAGCATAAACTGCGTCTCAATCACCCCACCATTATCCAATAAATATTCTTTGATGCGTTGCATCATCGCCCGCGCACTATCATTGACTGAACTTGGAGGTTGTCCTTCTGCCCAGTTTATACTCTCATCAACATAGGCATTTTCAGATGTAGTAAGCGACCAATCATAAATCGAGCTCATAGAAGATACCCTTTTTGCAAAAAGGGAAAACGCGCAAAGAGAGCAGAAAAGAAAGTAGCAATTCTTTTTTTAGGTTCTGATATTTTCTTCATTTTCAGGCCGATTTTGTTATAATCGACATGCAACAATTTTGTTTTTGCATTCACAAACACAGCCTCAGGCTTCAAACGCAACACTTCTTGGGCAAGAACGCCACAATAGCGCTGCGGATCTCCTTTATAATTAAAGACATAAAGCGGATAGCCATTTTTTTCACCCACAGGGACAATATTTTCTTTAGCTCTCACATCACAAAGTCCTAAAATTCCTCCCATCAATCCAAGCACTTGCTGTGCATCACGCAACGGATCTTTTGTAACGGAAGGCATTGTTGTGGATTTTCCTGACGTTGTTCCATAATTTCCAGCAGCTTGCGTTCCCACGCGCAACAAGCGTTCTAATTGGTTCCAAGCTTGATTATCTTGTTCTGTCCATTTTTGGCGCTCAGCATCTAAGGCATTCTGCCGATTAACATCTTGAATAAGACCACCCTTCAAAGCATTGCTTTGTGCATTACTTTGCCCTTGATAGTAGTTATTTGCTGCATTCACTTGATCATATAAGGAGCGATCAATCATCTGATTAGCATTCATCATATTATGAATATCTTGATTATATTGCTGTGCGGCAGCATTTGTTGCCAATGCACCCAGTTCATCGGCAAGCACCCCGGTATGTGCACCAGAACCATAGCGCCCAGCTCCTGCCATAGATTGATTAATAGCATCGGAAGTTTTACTTAAGGCACTTTGCAAGGCGGCATTAAACTTACTATTGTTTCCAATCCAATCACCCTTAGCCATACCCAAAAGATTATGAGCACTTTGCGTTGGTGCATTAAACCACTGCGTCAATGCGGGATTATTATACTGACCAACAGCCTGTTCTAAACCTGTAAGAGCATTTTTTGTCATAGTACCAAGACCAGCAATGCGCTCTCCCTGATAAACATTTCCACCAATTCCTTTATTATAAAGGTCAAGTGCTTGGCTACTTGCTTTTTTAAGGATATCAGCCGCCCACGCGGGTGGTGCATTTGTTTGTGTTGTTGTTTGCACTTGAGGTTTTGTTTTTCTACTCATGGGTTTAGAACCTTTCTGTAATGAATAAGATTACGGGAATATCCGTGATGGCTAAGCATTTTAGACCATCCAGATCTTCCAAACATATGTATTTCCTCAGCATGGATTGTTCGCGCCCATTCTTCGACTTTATCGATCAATTTGACCAATTCCAGTCCTCCCTCTCCAGCCAAATCTGAAAGGACGACGCGTTTTTTTCCCGTATGGGTTCTTTCAACTTTGGTAATCGCAAAAGCACTAAATTGGGTTTTATTTTTCAAGACCAGCCACAATTGTGCTTGTCCTCTCGCCAGTTCTTCGGCAATTGTTGCCAGACAAACATCATCAGGAAAGCGCTGAGCGTATTTTTTCAGTGCGGCATTGAGTGCCTCTTGATAGTGCGCAATTTTTTGCCATGACCATTTTTCTGTAAGATGAGCAGAATAAGAATTTTGTCTCTCGCATCGCCGTGTCATAACTTTGGCTTTTTCCGTTTTTTTGTTACGAATCTTTTCACCCTTTCACAGCAAATCCTCAACAAAGATTTATCTTTTCCGCAGCATATAAGGGGACTATTTGTTTTTTATAATAAGCGCTTCTGATGCATTACTTCTAACGTTATAAGGCATGACTAATGCGTTTCTTCCCCCTCATAAAGCGTATCTCACTGCATCATTCCTGCACGATAGGAGGCGCACTTTTCCACATAGCGTCTTTATTTAAAGGTATAGGTTACCGCATAACGTCTTTAATCACAAAGACATGCATTATCGCATGCCGGCAGACTGCAATTCCACATCAAAGCCCGTGACATGAGACCAATTTACTCCTTCCGGGATACGCAATTTAAAGCGATAAAACCGTGCTCTTGCGCGCAAATGAATTTGCCCCGTATTATAGGAAGGTTGTCTTTCCGGCAACCAAACAGTTTTCTCTTCGAGGGATTGCCGAAAGCGCATTCCCACAGACAAATAAAGCTCTCCACTATTTACTTGAGGCATAATATTTTTCACTCTTGTTATCATGCCATTTGTCTGCCCCATTTCCTGTGATGTTACCACACAAGCCATAGGAGGACCAGAAAACGACCCCATTCTCCCTTGATGATCAAAGGCACCAAGAATAGGAGATTCATTTTTCCAAGCTTTACTGTCGAGAGAAAAGGGTAAATCATCAATATTCTGAGCGACGTGATCCAATCCTTCTAAGGTAGTTCCTGCTAAAAAGATGGGCAAAATCATTTTGATATCCACAACCGCCTTAGTCCATTTTTGCAATCCCCAATCATAAACAAGTAAAATACGTTTGTGGACGCTTTCATCGGTATCGACCATCCAATAAACGCGATTATACACTCCATCGATAGCAGCAGATAGAGTATACAGATTATTCTGCCTCGATTTTGCAGTCATCGTCCGGTCGACTTTTTCGAAGCCAATTGGTATAATTTGTCCCTCATTGGTGATCTGATAAAATCCTCCCTCATCAGCAAAGAAGGCAAGATCGCCTCGACAAACGATAGATTCAGCGTTTTTTGCACCGCGTTTATCATGGATTTTTTGGAAACTGAAAATAATCTTAGATCCAGGAATAAAAGATCCGGCATAGATTGCGGACCGCATAAAGATGATTGGATTTGTTGTTTCGGTCGCACCTTGCACGAAACCGCCATCGGGAAAATCTTGATAATCGCAGCTTTTTTTTCCAACAGTCCAAAATTCGGCATCGTTCAATCCTGACCAATGGACACGTCTTGGATGCTCTGTCAATTTCATCAGACAAACGAAATCTCCCCACACACGCACAATCCCCGCTTGTGGTGGATTTCCACCTAAATCTCTAAAGTTTTTGTCATGATTAATGTCGATCACTTGTGGCTTATCATTGGCATTCACAGCAATGATATAATCCCCAAACAAAGCGAAGGACCATGGAGCATCGACATTGGCAAGATAAGATTTTCCCTTTTGGCTGATATCTTTCCATTGCTTTGTCGTATTGTCGAGAAGGTAGATTTTTTGTCCGGTCCCAACAATAACAGAGACACCATTTTTTGTTTTAACAGCAAGAGCTCCTAAAATTGGATGAGGACAAGGCTCTGACACAGGTTGAAAGCTTGGCATAGGGATATAGGACCCATCAGCAGGCAACACATTAATAAGCTCATCGGTAAAGATGCCATTAATATCAGCAACATCGGGCCGATAATCAGCAACTGGGAAAAAAGCCATTGAGAACCCCATTAGAAGAATATTTGAAAAACCTTATCAATGCGAGATTTCAAATCGCCAAAACTTTTTTATTTTAATCAAAAAAGCCCCGTAAGATAAGACTCTGTAAAAAAGCATAAAAATCAGATTATAGAGGGTAAACGCAAACACATTGATACATTCACGAGTAAGATGGCATAAATGTCAGAGCACCAACACCAGCCACCAACATCAGCCACCAACATCAGCCACCAACACCAGCCGCCAACATCAGCCGCCAACATCAGCCGCCAACATCAGCCACCAACATCAGCCACCAACATCAGCCGCCAACACCAGCTACCAACACCAGCTACCAACACCAGCTACCAACACCAGCCACCAACACAGCCACCAACATCAGCCACCAACACCAGCCACCAATACCAGTTACCAACACCAGCTACCAACACCAGCTACCAACACCAGCTACCAACACCAGCTACCAACACCAGCTACCAACACCAGCTACCAACACCAGCTACCAACATCAGCCACCAACATCAGCCACCAACACCAGCCACCAACATCAGCTACCAACATCAGCCACCAACACCAGCCGCCAACACCAGCCGCCAACACCAGCCGCCAACACCAGCCGCCAACATCAGCCACCAACACCAGCCGCCAACATCAGCCGCCAACATCAGCCGCCAACATCAGCCGCCAACACCAGCCACCAACACCAGCCACCAACATCAGCCACCAACATCAGCCACCAACACCAGCCGCCAACATCAGCCACCAACACCAGCCGCCAACATCAGCCACCAACACCAGCTACCAACACCAGCTACCAACACCAGCCACCAGCATCAGCTACCAACACCAGCCACCAGCATCAGCCACCAACATCAGCCGCCAGTACCAATCATCAATGATGAAGAAAAAAGCTTTTTAAAAGCTCATGGGCAGAATATTTAAAGAGCCTTTTCGACGCGATGTTTCAAATCGCAAAGCTTGGAGCTGTTCTTGAAAGTCTCTAAAAGAAACAGCGGCATATTCAGGATCCTTAAGGATATTTTTGTAGAGTTCGTATTTTGCACGTGCTTTAATAAGATCAAATGCATAAATCAACCAAGGATTATCATCCTCCATCACCTGTTCATCTCCAAAACGAAGAGAAGTATAGACAAGACGCACGGTCTCAACCTGTTTGGGTGTTGGAAAGAGGCCTATTTTTTGATCAAAGTAGGTATAAAAGAGAGGCGCTCCTTGTGGAGGCTGTAATCCATATTGTTGTTGCAACACCTCAGCGGGTTTAAAAAGCAATTGTATTTGTGTTGCAGCACATATTCCTAAAAAGACGGATTCAAGAGACCTTTCTGATTGAATAAAAACGCCCTCTTCTTGCCCATACCATGTTTTTTCACATTGCGTTTTGAATGTCACCTCTCTTTTTTCATTAAAGAAAAAGGGTTCTCGTTCACACAAACGCAAAGCGGTAAAAATTGAATCTTGAATTTGCGTGGAATATTCAGCTGTTGTATCATCAATTTCATCTTGAATAAGCGCGACCATAGAGGCAAAATTTTGAGAATGGTCTGAATGTGTAAGATTGAGATGATTTGGATCAATAGGTAAAACGGTCATGGGCAATGATAATCCTTTTGCGTGTGAGGCGTTTTAAGCATCTCTCCCGCAAAAAACATATTCTTTTGAGAGAAAGAATTCGCAAGCTTTTTAAACAGTTCTTAAAATAAGCACTCCAGAAGCTCAGATCACGCGTGTACAGAAATTGGAGCACCTTCTTTGCTCTAAAAATTTCTCCTCTCCTTCAGCATATTCTGTCAAGAGGAAGGATTCGAACAATCTTTAAGCAGCTCTGAAAGCAGATGCTCTATAAATTGGCATCACGATACTAGCAAAATTCTAGGCTCCTTGGTTGTTCTTTGACAAGCTGTTAAAACCAATGGCTTGGATCCGCTCTCCCAACAAGATATTCTGTTGGGAAGGAGCCTTCACACACCCTTTAAGCGGGTGCTCCATAAGTTGGGATCACGATGGTACCAAAATCTTGTGCCCCTTGTTTACTTCCTGGCAAGGTGAAGCAAGTCTTTTTCATACCGATAATAGTTTTTGCTGCAACACCGAACTCTCGTTCATAGTCGAACAGCTCTTCCACCAATTTATAGCGTGTAGCACCGCGATCTTTTCCAAAAGCGATGACAGCACTTTGCGCCCCCAGCAGCACAGCACGCCGCACATTTGGCACAGCTTTGTTTGTTGCACCGGACTCGACACCTTCGGTAACATGTTCAGCCTCACGCAAGACGACGCCATTATACATTCCAAGCGATCCATCATAGAGTGGATTTTTAAGACGGCTTCCACTATAGATTGCCTTGGTAATATCGAGCCACTGTCCAGCATCTGTATTGGTTCGCAATTGTGTGACCTGCGTTGGGTGTAGATACAGCACATAAACACTTTCGCCATCAATGCGTACGGGTCTAATTTTAGGATTTGCCAGCTTAGCCCGTTCAACAGCTTGATCGATCAGGTTGAGATCAAAGACATCGGTTTGTTTTAAATCTTCATCTTTTGTTTTTCCATTAGGACGCACAATGCGTTTATCGGTTGGTGCAGTTGGTGCATTAAACCCGTAATGGACAGGTTTAAGAGTAAGAGTACGACCTTCGAAGTTAATGGTTTTTGCGGTATAGCCGCAAACTTGAATAAAGAACATCAAACTCAAGCGATCAGCATACCAATCGACCAAACCATTTTTGGCTTCGGTACGCAAATCGTGCAAAATACGTTGCTGATCAATGGTTCCTTCATTTTTGACACGCACCGCATGAACAAGTTCATTAATTGCCAAGCGATCATTAAGGAATTGGAGAGCTTCTTCATTACCTTCAAGCGCCTGTCCTTCACTCACCCCATCACCAAACAGCTGTACACGTAAATTAAAGCTAATGGCATCACCACTTGCTTTGGTGGTTTCATCTTTTAATTGTACAATACTATTTGAATCATTCCCAATCAACGGTGCAATAGGGATTGCTTTTGAGACTTCCTGGTTCAAGAGTTTAGACCATGTGCGCACTGCCATTGGGTCATTAAGTCCGATATAAGTTACAGTCATTTTATCCTCTAAAAGTTTATTGACATAAAAAACCCGGCAAAGCGCCGGTTGTTAACACTCCACATTTTTCCTTTTCAGAGAGTGAATTTGTTATTAAGTGTTTTTATATTATTTTTATTGATGATCTTTGCCTCCCCCTTTGAACGATCTTCTCATTGCATAAACACCCTCAAGCTCCTATAGATCTGTCTCAAAAGTTTCTAGACAGACGTCTTAAAAGCCCCGGCCCATATCGGCTCCAAGCTCTCCACACAGTCATCTCACCCACTGCGCATCTGCTTCAACCCCCACGCAACAGCCTTACCCGCCACACTGCCACTTCAATCCTCCACGCATCTGCTTCGAGAGTTTCCCCACCATACGTTCATGCTTTAAGATTCTCCACCACCCATTAAGCGGTTAAAAGCGGCTTTATTTTTTGGATCAGCAACCCAATGACTAAATTCTGCTTCCGACATTTTGTCGAGCATATTCAAAGAAATCGGTCCATTTGGTGTTAAGCCGTTATAGGCAGCGAGTGTACGTGCAGAATTTTGCCTTTCAAGCTCCCCACACTGCCGCTCCAACCCCTACGCAACCTCTTCACGCCTTCACACAACTGCTCCACACTCCCCACACTGCCACTTCAATCCTCCACGCATCTACTTCGAGAGTTCCCCTATCCACGCGTTCATGCTTTTAGGATTCTCCACCACCCATTAAGCGATTAAAAGCGGCTTTGTTTTTTGGATCAGAAACCCAATGACTAAATTCTGCTTCCGACATTTTGTCGAGCATATCCAAAGAAATCGGTCCATTTGGTGTTAAGCCGTTATAGGCAGCGAGTGTACGTGCAGAATTTTGCCTTTCAAGCTCCCCACACTGCCGCTCCAACCCCTACGCAACCTCTTCACGCCTTCACACAACTGCTCCACACTCCCCACACTGCCACTTCAATCCTCCACGCATCTACTTCGAGAGTTCCCCTATCCACGCGTTCATGCTTTTAGGATTCTCCACCACCCATTAAGCGATTAAAAGCGGCTTTGTTTTTTGGATCAGAAACCCAATGACTAAATTCTGCTTCCGACATTTTGTCGAGCATATTCAAAGAAATCGGTCCATTTGGTGTTAAGCCGTTATAGGCAGCGAGTGTACGTGCAGAATTTTGCCTTTTCTGAAAATTTTCACCAATGGTATTTGGAGCATTTGTGTAACCAATTTTTTGCGCGACAGCGTAGATCACTTCGGCAGGACTTTGATTTTTTTTCGCACAATCATGCAAAATCTGTTTCAATTCATTACCAATCACCGCATCCACGACGTTTGGGTCAGCCATTTCAGGATAGAGTGAAGAGAAAGCTGCCAACTGCTTAGCTCGCGTATCATAAATAAAATCGGCAGCTTGATCAAAGTCATGATGCTTTTGTTTAACAGCAGCAACAGATTGCTGATATAAAGCATGCAACTGTTCTGATTCATGGCTCATAGCAGGTGGTTGTTCAGAGAGCAACGCCCCTTGTTTGTAGAGTGTTTTTCCCAACCATTGTATATAACCCATAAAATCTTTTTGCGGATCTGGTGGTGCATCAACCTCTAGCGCTTTTTGAACATCTTGTGATTGTGAACCTGCTTGCAATGATCGCTGTTGTTGCTGTACATTTTGGTGCCCTTGGAAATTTTCTTCCAAATTTTTTGCTTTTTCTCCTATACCAATTTCACGATCTTCTCCCTGTTGTTCTCCTGAAAGAAAACCCTGTTTCAATTGGTTTTGTTCTGCTGGTGTTAAATGTTCTTGATCCATACTGTTGTCCTTCTCTTTTTCAGACAATTAAAATGATGTTTTTTCAAATGAAGTCATTTATCTTTACGCATATGCCCTCTGCAAAATGATCTACCAGCGACTTTGCCTGCGCATAACCACTGAGGCTCCCTCCAACATTACCAGCGCCCCCTTTATTCACACCGCAATGTTACACTCTCCACTAGCTCCACCCCTAAGTTGTCCTGTTCCACCCCTAAGCTGTCCTCCAGCCCTGTCACGTAATGGAACACTTTGCTCCGCTAAGCTCTGTTTTGTATTCTGAGTATAATTTTATGAATGAGAGATGCGGACAAAGGAGAGGAACGCAGAAGATTAGGCATCCTGAACATAAAGCCATTTACCTTTGCGCCTTTGCCTTTTGCAAAATGGTCTACCAACTTGCTTTGCCCCCGCATGACCACTGAAGTTCCCTTCAACATTACCTGCAAAGCGCTCCTCTATTCACACCGCAATGTTATGCTCTCCATTAGTCCCGTCACTAATTTCTCCTCTTTCACCCCTAAGCTGTCCTCCAGCGCTGTCACGTAATGGAGCACTTTGCTCCACTAAGCTCTGTTTTGTATTCTGAGTATAATTTTATGAATGAGAGATGCGGACAAAGGAGAGGAACGCAGAAGATTAGGCATCCTAAACATAAAGCCATTTACCTTTGCGCCTTTACCTTCTGCAAAATGATCTACCAGCGACTTTGCCTGCGCATGACCACTGAGGCTCCCTCCAACATTATCAGCGCTCCTCTATTCACACCGCAATGTTATGCTCTCCATTAGTCCCGCCACTAATTTCTCCTCTTTCACCCCTAAGCTGCCCTCCACCACTGTCATGCAATAGGGAACTTTACCCAGTAAACTCTGTTTTTGCGCTTTGAGTGCAATTTTATGGATGAGTGATGCAGACAAAGATGCTATGCATAAAAAACCGCACTTCCTAAACACAAAGCCATTTCACTTTTCATGTGCCTTCTGCAAAATGGATTGGCATCAGCTGTTCCACACCGGCATGACCGCTAGGGCCTCCTAAAGCCTCAGCACTGTCTTGCAATGGAGCACTTTGTTTCTCTAAACTCTGCTTTTGTGCTTTGAGTGCAATTTTATGGATGAGTGATGCAGGCAAAGGTGAATAACGCAAAAGATCGAGCATAATATCTGGCGTTGTGAAACTCTGCATCAAAGGCAGCAATTGCATAATAATAGCAAATGTCCGCTCTTTTTCATTGAGACTCGTTGGAGCATCATCAACCACAATATCATACTCCAAACTGGTAATCATTTCGCGTGTTAACGGCACATACCTAGCATTTTCGTCACCAGCAATACGCACCAATCGCCCATCGGAAAGATAGTTTTGAATAAGGTAGAGAATAATTTTTCCCTGTCGCTGCCGATATCGCCGCAAACCATCAAAGAAAGAAGCCAACAAATTGAGTGAAGATTGGCGGCGTTGTTGTTCAAGAATTCCTGGTTGATTGACCGCCCGTGTACCAATAAATTCAGAAGACAATCCGGTCACTTGTTCGAGTGCGCTCTTTGCTTCATTAAACAGCTGAAAGAAGCCTTGGGGGAATTGTGCAACGGGCTTAGGCTGGATTCTTCCCCCAGAAACAGCCCCACTTTTCAGCCAAGTAATGCTATCGGCTCTCGCCCAACTTTCCACGGCTTGTCGATCATCATCAAAAGCATCGCGTTCAGCCATAATTCCGCCTTTTGACTGACTATTAAGCAAATGCATCACTTGACTAAAATATTTATTTGCCCAGCGTTGCGGATCTTTTGTTGGTTTGACAATCCCATAAAATTGCCGGCTCAACTTATCAAAAGTGCCAGTAATACATTCCCATCCCAATTGACCTGCTGGCACCAGAGGCTTATCTGGTGCTTCGAGCAATTTTCGACCCAAAAAAGCACGTTTGACAATTTTTCTCGTTAATCTTGTCGCTTGGATTGCAGGAAAATCTTTGCACAAATTTTGAAAATCTTGCTCTGAATAATCGATAAATTTTCCACTTAAAGGATCGAGGATCTTATAAACAACTTCACGTTCGAACCAGCGGCATTCAGCCAATGTAACCATTTTAGGACGTTGAGAACTGCTCTCCTCCTCCACATCTTTCTGATAGCTTTGCATATTATCAGCGCTGGTTTGATGAAAAAACGTCTGATGTTTGACCCAATCGGCATTAAGATCACTCCAATGGACATGAGGAAACATTTCCTGAGCCATTGCTAAGGGTTTTTCATCAATATACCATAAGCGCTGCGCATCAACCAGATTAGGCTTCACGGCACTTGCATCCCAGACCATTTTCATTGGATCCAATCTTGCAATGACGGGTTTTCCTTGCGGATCTTCTTCATAATCAAGCCTGGTATCGGTCCACCCCATTCCGCAAATGATAGCATCTTGAAAGGCATCAGAATCTTCGTACTCCCCATCAGCTTCATCACGAAACCATTCGGCTGCTCCGGTGAGAATCTGGTTGGCAAAGGCAGCCCCTTCTTGGCGTGGAATAAATTGCACTTGTCGTTTATTATTGCGCTCTGTGCCAATCACAGCATTGACCAAAGGAGCAATGCGATTAAAAGTCATGACCGGTCTGTTTTGTTCGCGCAACACGGCAAGATCTTGCTCATTCCATTGACGTCCATTATAAAAATCGTAGTCTTCTTGGGCATTTTTTCGCCATTGCTCGACATGTGCAATATCATCCTGATACCAGCTGACGAGTTTTTTAAAGAGTGCTTGGTGTTCAAGCGTCTCTAATGGATCAAAAGAGTCTTTAGAAATATTCATTAAAAAGCCATCCATGAAGTTTGAGAATGGTGAGAAGAACGATAAGTATTTTTTTTCGGCCGCATGTTTGGCTGTTCATAAGCCACACACATCAGTCCAAAGGCATCCGCGCCATGGCTTGCCCAATCATGTTCAGCACCCAATCCGATATTACGCTGTTCGTCGCGTTTTTCGTGATACCAAGCAAGCGCTTTTCGGCCAGCATGTGTTGTTTCACGGTTAAACCATATAGCAGGAAACAATCGCCGTACCGCTTCGATACGCATTTTCACAGCTCCCACACCCTGATTAGGAATAACCTTAGTTTGAAACCCTGCTTGTTGGAGAGCACTTTCAAAACTCACATTATAGACACGATCTTTCGTTGCGCCATCATGGGGCAAGACCATCAACGCCTTATCATATCCCCTTTGGAACACCCATCCCACATGCTCAGAGAGCGGCTGTCCTTGGGCTTCATAATAATCGAGGACACGGATTTCCCGCCCCACAAATTGCGCCACCCACAAAGCGGTAGCATCAGCCTTTGCCCCTGTTCCACCGATATCCCAAAAGATTCTGATCTGCATCAAGGGATCACGGGGAACAGTAGTAATACGCCCTTCCCGTGAAGCCTCCAGCAACGCTTTTTGGTAATAGGCACCTTCAACAGTTTGGAGATATTCCCCTTCCCAAATATGGTTATAGTGTTCAGGTCGTTGTTCTAAATCTGCCTTGCGATCTCGATTAAGTTTTTCTGGAAATTGAGGATTATCACGCCAAGTGATTTCAGCACCTTTGATATGAGGATTATTGACATTTCGGAAACGTTTTTCCACGGGTGCATTTTCACGGCAAGGGTTCCATGTCACCCACAATTCCGCATTCCAATCATTTCCTTCTTCGCGCAAAGTTGGAATGAGTGTTTGCCAAGCAGTCTCAGTCACAGGTTCCGCCTCATCGACCCAGCAGAGGAAAACGCGCCCCATGGATTTAATACTTGCGATATTGCGATCAAGCCCAGCGAAAACATAGACGATACGTCCATCTTTTGACTTAATATATTTATCGCCGATTTCATAATAGTCTTGTAGAAAAGGATAGGATTCGATAGCTCGTTTAATTTCTTCCAGCGAACTTTCATTGAGTGAATTTTGAAATTGCCGTGCACAGAGTATAATGCCGCGCTCTCCAGCTTTTCCATGTCGATATCCGATCACGGCAGACATCAAAGCAAAGGAACGTGTTTTTCCAGATCCTCGTCCTCCCCAAGCAGCACGTACATCGGCTTTTCCAGTAAAAACAGGTATAAGCTTTGGAATAAGAGCAATTTGCGTTGTTGTCATTCATCCTCAAGCATAACGCCCCTCAAAAAAACATACCCCAAAAACCATGGCGTTCCAAAAATCACGCGCTCCCAAGGCTCCAAAATCTTCAAACATCGTGCCAAATACTCCACCCCTCAAGCATCACCCTCTTTAGCCTCCGGCTCGCAAGAGGAGGCATTTTTTGCAATCACCGGCACAATCTCCACACGTGAAATTGTCTTAACATCACCCACAGCTTTGTGCCGTAACTTGCACAGACAAAATCTTTACAAGAAGCGAAAAACTGTTCACACGGGACACATATCAACTTTTCCAGTAAAAACTGGTCATAAGCTAAGAACAACACGACAACCTTCAAAAACCATGGCGTTCCAAAAACCACGCGCTCCCAAGGCTCCAAAATCTTCAAACATCATGCCAAATACTCCACCCCTCAAGCATCACCCTCTTTAGCCTCCGGCTCGCAAGAGGAGGCATTTTTTGCAATCACCGGCACAATCTCCACACGTGAAATTGTTTTAACATCACCACCTGCTTCTCCGGTAACTTGCAGAGGCAATACTTTAGCCAGCAGCGAAAAAAAAGGCACAGGATTATTTAATGCATGATATTGAAGATAAGACACCAGCCCATCTTCACCATAGTGATATCCAGCTTGCTCTGCAGCTGTAAGAAGGGCTTCATTAAAGCGCTTTGTTGTTTTATTCACAGCACCTTTTGACCGCCCTCTTCGACGTAAGGGAAGACAAGGTTTTTCTGCCATCATCCTGTTCCTTCAAATTAAAGAGAAGCTGATCCCATATCTTGAAAAATGGCATAAAAATCAGCAATAAAATTTTTAAGAACAACCAACCACATGTAAAAACTTTGTGATCAGAGGCCAATCAAATAGCTTTGCTAGCCTTTATATGACGATACATTTTTGGCAATCCTTTGCTGGATAATTGAGTGAAAATCTTTTTGCCTTTTATCCCAGGCTCCTTTCTCTCATAACCATGATACTCTTTGTTCTCTAAAGAAACACGCAAATCTCCCGTTACAGCTTCCAACAAAGAACGCATAAAAGGTATAACAGCAATAGAAGATAAAAAGAATAACGGTACTTTAGAAAAGCAATCACCTGAAATAGAATAAAAATAGAATTTTCTGATAAAAAAACGAGAAAGACCTACACTCATCCCCCAACCTTAGTCACCCAGCAAAGGATTACCAAGAATGTATCATTATATAAATGCTAGCAAAACCATCCCCTTTTCTAGAGAAAGACATCTCTTAGAAATCTCTCCCTCTCTTAGAAATTTCTCAAAGACCGGAAAACTTATTGATTATAATACGACACTGTGAGACCGATGAATATGACAAAGTCTGACCGATGAGTGAAATAGAATTCAAGAAGTTATAAATGAACTAACCGTTTATAACGATAAGCCTGTCCTGAGAAATCAGAAAACGATCACTGAAAATGAGATGGTGTGAAAAGGCTCATAAGCTCTAGAAAGCTCTAAGAAAGACAGAACCGAAACAGATAGTGTTTGATTTACAAACCGCTTCCGCCGTAATGAAGCTTCACCCCCATCATCATTCTTCAATCTGCTTCACAAAAGCACAGAATGCTGATTGTATCATTATGATACGCGTTCAGATTTACCTTGTCAAGTTTTTTTTATGTTTTATTATCATTTTTTTCTGTCTGATAGGCATTTCTTAACGCATTGTTATATCTTTATTTCATTGCCATATTCCTCATTTCTAGAACAGTATCTTAATTTTCAGGCAAAAAAGTCAAATGCTCTCCTTCTTTTGCAATTGTCACCGCCATCTCATCATGAATTTTTCCAAACAAGATGTTTTCTGCCAGTGGATCTTGAATTTCTCTTTGGATAATGCGTTTGAGAGGCCGCGCGCCATAGAGAGGATCATAGCCCTTATCGCCAAGGAATTGCCGAACCTCTGGTTCGATATGCAAAGTTATTTTGCGTTCATTGAGCAAATTTTGCAAATGTTGTATCTGGATATCAACGATAGCTTCCATGTCGCTACGTTGTAATCTCTGAAAGAGAATAACCTCATCAATACGATTAAGAAATTCGGGACGAAAAGCCGCTTTTACAACATTCATGACATCATTTTTTGCCTGATCGGTCGTTTGTCCTTCTGGCAAGGCGGTTAAAAATTCCGCTCCCAAATTTGAGGTCATAATCAGTAAGGTATTGCGAAAATCGACAGTACGTCCCTGGCTATCTGTCAAGCGCCCTTCATCAAGCACCTGCAGCAAGAGATTAAAAATATCGGGATGGGCTTTTTCAATCTCATCGAACAAAATGACCTGATAAGGTCTTCGCCGCACGGCTTCAGTTAGCACTCCCCCTTCTTCATATCCGACATATCCGGGCGGTGCCCCAATCAAGCGTGCACCGGCATGTTTTTCCATATATTCCGACATATCGATGCGCAACATAGCATTTTGATCTTGAAAGAGAAAAGCCGCAAGCGCTTTGGTTAATTCGGTTTTTCCCACACCGGTAGGACCAAGAAACATAAAGGAGCCGATGGGGCGATTAGGGTCTTGCAGGCCGGCACGCGCACGGCGTACAGCGCGGGAAACAGCTTGCACAGCTTCACCCTGTCCAACCACACGTTTGCTAATTTCGTCTTCCATACGCAGGAGCGCCTCTCGTTCTGCCTCAAGCATACGATCAACAGGAACTCCGGTCCATCGAGAAACAATCCGGGCCACATGTTCAGCGGTAACAGTTTCTTCAACGAGATGATTTTGCTGATCATCATTTTCAGCTATGCTCAATTGTTTTTCGAGCTGCGGAATGACGCTATAAGCGAGTTCTCCGGCTTTTTGGAATTGTCCATCACGCTGTGCAATAGCCAAAGCATTGCGTGCTTCTTCGAGCTGTTTTTTCAAATCCGCAGCATGTCCTAATTTTTGTTTTTCAGCCTGCCAAGCGGTTGTCATTTCTCTCGATTGTTGTTCCAATGTTTCGAGTTCAGCTTGCACGGTTTTCAGACGCTCTTTTGCTGTTGGCTCTACATCGGTTTTCAACGCTTCACGTTCGATTTTCAACTGTAAGATTCTCCGATCAAGTGCATCGAGTTCTTCGGGTTTTGAATCGACTTGCATACGCAACCGTGCCGCTGCTTCATCGATAAGATCAATGGCTTTATCTGGCAAGAAACGATCAGTAATATAACGGTTAGACAAACGGGCTGCAGCAATTAAGGCGCTGTCTGCCAAACGCACTTTATGATGTTGTTCATATTTTTCTTTAATGCCGCGCAAGATAGAGATTGTATCCTCAAGGGTTGGTTCAGGCACAAAGACGGGTTGGAAGCGCCGTGCAAGAGCAGCATCTTTTTCGACATATTTGCGATATTCATCAAGTGTTGTTGCCCCCACACAATGGAGTTCTCCGCGCGCAAGAGCGGGTTTTAGCAAATTGGAAGCATCCATAGGACCATCGGATTTTCCAGCACCAACCAGATTATGCAATTCATCAATAAAGAGAATGATCTGCCCATTTTCGGCTTGCACCTCAGCCAGCACTGCTTTAAGACGTTCTTCGAATTCGCCGCGATATTTTGCACCAGCGATAAGTGCTCCCATATCGAGTGCATAGAGCCGTTTATCGCGCAAAGTTTCTGGCACATCGCCATTAACAATACGCAGTGCTAACCCTTCAACAATTGCCGTTTTTCCGACACCTGGTTCACCAATGAGCACGGGATTATTTTTGGTACGCCGTGAGAGCACCTGAATAGTGCGGCGAATTTCTTCTTCACGTCCAATAACAGGATCAAGTTTTCCTTCCCGTGCATCTTTTGTAAGATCGCGTGCATATTTTTGCAAAGCATCATATTGGCTTTCGGCATGAGGACTTGTAGCCGTTTTTCCTTTACGCAAAGCGTTAATGGCTTGATTGAGTGCTTGCGGAGTCAGACCTGCTTTTGTGAGAATATCGGCTGTTTTTGCAGTTTTTTCCATGATAAGCGCTTGCAGCACACGCTCGACGGTTACAAACTGATCCCCAGCTTTATGTGCGAGATCTTCTGCTAGAGTGAAGACTTTTGCCAACGGCTGCGAGAGATAAAGTTGCCCATTTCCGCCTTGCACTTTTGGCAAAGCATCGAGCGCTTCTTCGAGCGCTTTTTGAATAAGAGAGAGATCACCGCCAGCTTTTTGGATCAATGATGCGGCCAATCCTTGAGAATCCTCTAACAACACTTTGAGGAAATGTTCTGGCATAAATTGTTGATGATCAGAAGAGAGAGCCTTATTTTGTGCTGTTTGTAAAAAGCCTTGCAACCGTTCGCTATATTTTTCCAGATTCATTTTTTTTCCTTTCTTGCACTACCGCTGCACTTTAACTCCCCAAAGCACCCGCAAGGATCGGCCTTACCCCCGCAAAACACCGCGAACGAGGCAGCATGAAAATAGCTGTAGTGCTAAAACAAATATGGGTTCTCACACGCCCCATAGCAAGAGGAGGATCACGCGAGTAAAGAAGAAAAAAGATCAAAAACAAACAACGACAAGAAGAACCGTGCAAGAAAGATGACAGCAAAGGAAACAATTGGAAAAAAGAGAGTATTATTCATAATAAAGAGTGGCAATATTCTGTTTTCAACAGACCACTCTCAAGGCTCAATTTTCTTTCCGGCTTCAAACACCCGGTCATTTTTCAACCTAAATGCCAATTTCCCAAGCTCAAACGCCCAGCCCTGCTCAACTTCAAATACCTGCCCTGTTCAACCCAAAGCCGGACTTCCAACGCCTTTCAAAACTAGGCAGCCTTTTTACTCTTCTTCACAAGTTTTATTGCGAACACGAAGCTTCTCTTTAACTTCAAACACTTAAACGATCCGAGTCTCAAGCACGCAACCTCCACCCTATCATTCACACAATCAACGTCGTCCTTGGCATCCAATGCCAGCTTCCCCAGCTCAAACGCCCAGCCCTGCTCAACTTCAAATACCTGCCCCTGTTCAACCCAAAGCCGGATTTCCAACGCTTCTCAAAACTAGGCAGCCTTTTTACTCTTCTTCACAAGTTTTATTGCGAACACGAAGCTTCTCTTCAACTCCAAACACTTAAACGATCCGGGTCTCAAGCACGCAACCTCCACCCTATCATTCACACAATCAACGTCGTCCTTGGCATCCAATACCAGCTTCCCCAGCTTCAATGCCCGGTCATTCTTCAACCTAAATGCCAATTTCCCAAGCTCAAACGCCCAGCCCTGCTCAACTTCAAATACCTGCCCCTGTTCAACCCAAAGCCGGATTTCCAACGCTTCTCAAAACTAGGCAGCCTTTTTACTCTTCTTCACAAGTTTTATTGCGAACACGAAGCTTCTCTTCAACTCCAAACACTTAAACGATCCGGGTCTCAAGCACGCAACCTCCACCCTATCATTCACACAATCAACGTCGTCCTTGGCATCCAATACCAGCTTCCCCAGCTTCAATGCCCGGTTATTCTTCAACCTAAATGCCAATTTCCCAAGCTCAAACGCCCAGCCCTGCTCAACTTCAAATACCTGCCCTGTTCAACCCAAAGCCGGACTTCCAACGCTTCTCAAGACTAGGCAGCCTTTTTACTCTTCTTCATCAGCTTTTTGTGGCAGGGGTGGCAAGATATAAGAGCCCGAAAGCCATCGGTTCAGATCAATCGCCCGGCATCGTGTTGAACAGAAAGGATAGGCGTTTTGTTGTGCCATCTGACCACAAATGGGACAAAGATGGGGAGGACGGATTGAAGAGATCTCTGTTTGCTTCACATTCGGCTTTGTTTGCGTTTGGTGGGCTTTTTTTATTTGTTCGCGCCCTTTACTTAATTTTTGCTCTGTTTGTTTGTTATTCTGTTCCATTGGTTTTGCCAGTCAATCCGTTTCTCTAATGTGTTTTTCCATTCCAATGAGTGAGAAGTGGATAGTGATAAGCCGTGAGAAGATCCATTGTTTCAGCCAAAGGCAAGCCCACCACATTGGAATAAGAACCAGCGATATAGACAACAAAAGCACCTGCTTTGCCTTGAATAGCGTATCCACCGGCTTTTCCTTGCCATTCTCCAGAATAAAGATAGGCCTCCATCATGGGAGAGGTCAACCGTCTAAAACGGACACAACTTTCGACCAATTTTACGGTTATTTTTCCGCATTCATTAAGCGCACAAACAGCGCCATAGACTTTGTGTGCACGTCCAGAAAGGAAGCGCAAACATTCATAAGCCTCATCTTCGCTTTCTGGTGAGGGAAGAATAGTACGCCCAACAGCAACCACAGTATCAGCGGCCAAGATGACTATTTTCTGCGCTGATACTTTTTCTCCACTGCTTTGATCGCGCCATAGAAAAGTTTCTTGTGCTTTAAGAGCTTTTTCCTTTGCCAAACGTTTTGCAAGATTTGCAGGATGTTCTCTTAATTTTGGTGTTTCATCGATATTGGTTGCATAAACCTGATGGGGATCAAGACCAATTTGTGCTAAGAGAGCCAAGCGACGGGGCGAAGCGGAAGCAAGTATCAATTGGATTTCCTCTAAGGAGGTTTCTTCCAAACGAGATTTTTTAAAGAAAGTTTTTCTTATGACTTCCATTTCCACCCCCTCAGAATGATTTTAAACGACTAGCCAATGCGTTTAGCATCCCTGATTTTCTTTTTTGAGAGACCTCTGATATTCTTTACTCCCTCATATAACGCATTTCCAGGACGATTTTTGCTCTTGGAAGCAAGATAAAGGCTTTTAGGAACACTATTGCTGCTTTTAGAAAAAGTAACAACCACAGATGAACTACTTATAGCGATATATAATGCGGCCTTTTGTTAGATCATAGGGCGTCATTTCAACCATGATTTTATCACCAGCTAACACACGAATACGATTTTTGCGCATTCTTCCAGCGGTATGAGCAATAATTTCATGATCATTTTCCAGTTTTACGCGAAACATCGCATTCGGTAAAAGTTCAGTTACGATACCAGAAAACTCCAAGACTTCTTCTTTTGACATAAACAATAATTTCCTTTATAGACAGTTGATGCGTTTTTGAGCAGCACGTTATTTTTCAGCGTTCATACCTTATTTTCTTGGTTTTGTGAACAAAAATTCAACAAAAAGGAAAAGGTTTTTCTTTTTATATTTGTTTCTTAATGCTCTCAAAAAGTTTTAACAAATTTCTGTGTATACCCTTTTGAGCAGGTTCAGATAGAATTTTGAGAGATTCTTTAAGGAGAATTTCATTATATTTGATCCCTTTTTCTCTTTCCCTCTATCTCACCGACATCGTACATTACAGGCCTTCTCGTTTAGCGCACTCTTCTCTCTGCTTTACACACCATTCTCCCCAGCCACCCCTCACTCTCCACCCCTCACTCTCCACCTCTCACCCTCCACCTCTCACCCTCCACCTCTCACCCTCCACCTCTCACCCTCCACCTCTCACCCTCCACCTCTCACCCTCCACCTCTCACCCTCCACCTCTCACCCTCCACCTCTCACCCTCCACCTCTCACCCTCCACCTCTCACCCTCCACCTCTCACCCTCCATCTCTCATCCTCCACCTCTCATCCTCCATCTCTCATCCTCCGCCTTTCACTCTCCACCTCTCACTCTCCACCTCTCACCCTCCACCTCTCATCCTCCATCTCTCATCCTCCGCCTTTCACTCTCCACCCCTCACTCTCCACCCCTCACTCTCCACCCCTCACTCTCCACCCCTCACTCTCCATCTCTCATCCTCCACCTCTCATCCTCCACCCCTCACTCTCCACCTCTCACCCTCCACCCCTCACTCTCCATCTCTCATCCTCCACCCCTCATTCTCCACCCCTCATTCTCCATCCCTCACTCTTCATCTCTCATCCTCCACCTCTCATCCTCCACCCCTCATTCTCCATCCCTCACTCTTCATCTCTCATCCTCCACCTCTCATCCTCCACCCCTCATTCTCCAGCGATCACTCCCTCATTCAAAAATTGTAACTTCACAAACTGTTCTAATTGTTATTGTAAATCCTCTGAAATTCCTTTATGACTTAAAAGATGTTTTGGTCGCATACGCAACGACCAATAGGGATCTAAAAACCCTAAATCCGAGCGTAAAAATGAACCCACTGATGTGGGTATCCCGGAATTCCGGGAGATTTTGCTATGTCCAGGTGCTACAAGCACTAAAAGCAAAAAGCTGACTCGGATTCAGTATTTTTAGACTCCCGGAATACCAATGCGAGGGCGCTCGCAACCGGCGGGGGGAAGATGCAAGCGAGAAATCTTCATCAAGCAAAAAATCTTCATAATGACATTTTCGTGGGCAAAAAAATTCGTTTTCGGCGAAAAATGCTGAAAATGTCTCAAAAAACATTGGCTGATCATTTGAAGGTAAGTTCCCAACAAATTCAAAAATATGAAACAGGATTAAATCGTGTGAGTGCAGGGCGTTTAAAGGAAATTGCTGATATCTTAAGTGTTCCTATTGCCTTTTTTTACGCTGATCTCTTTACAAAACAAGACACCCCCACCCAGCATGATGAAATCGCCTCAAACAGAGAGGAATACTTCCTTTTGAAAAGTTTTAGAGAACTCAAACCGAAAAAACAGAAGGCAATTTTATGGTTGATCTCTGATCAAAATGAAAGTTTTTAAAATATGCTTAGAGTGTTTCACTCTCTGCTCATAAACATGCATGCATATTTTTAAAAATCACTTACCATGACGATAGTGCTCTTATTTCGTCAGAGCATAAAAACGCTTAATGATAACTTTGAAAAACCAAACTGCTGTTCAGCTCTCACTCTCCACTTCTCACTCTCCACTTCTCACTCTCCACTTCTCACTCTCCACCTCTCCTCTCATCCGGCTCTTCTTTCTGCTCTCCAACATACTCTTTCTCCCTCTGGAAACAGCCTCCTCCCAACCACCCCACTAGCAACCATCCCATAAACCTCCAAACATCAGCCGCCCCCTCACCAGCAACCAACCTACAAATTACCTAGCACCAACCGCCCCCTCATCCTTTAGTACGCTTCTTTACCCACGCTCTCCACAACATCTTCCAAATTCATCGGAAATAAACTCACCGGCAGCTTCCCTTCACCTCACTCTTCAACTCCTCCTTAAAGCGCACACCCCATCCTCCTGCACCCCCTTTTCCTCATCTTTACAGCATATTTATAAGGATGCAGATCATGCACAGTTTTTCTGTTTTTTCTTTTTCAAGATTTACGTTTTATCGTTTTTACGACTACACGAAAAATAGTAAAGTAAACCTGTGATAAAAACACCGTTGGAATACATTTGAAAAACACTTGATTAAAATGAAAACAAATGGAAATGTGCTCTTCTCATTCCACTCATCTATTCCCCTCTTTTCCAGCCTGCTCTCAGCTTATAGGCAAACTTCCACGGACAATCACCCCACTAAACTAAAAACTACTTTCACGATTCAATTTTGCAAAATCCTATTTCCCTTTATTGCAGAGTGAGAAAAGTAAATTTTAATATGTCATTTAATTCTGCATTGTGCAGAACTTTTACGGACAAGCATTCCCCACCAACATCCAGTTCCATCGGAAACAGCCTCCCCCCAACCACTCCACTAGCAACCATCCCATAAACCTCTAAACATCAGCCGCCCCCTCACCAGCAACCAACCTACAAATTACCTAGCACCAACCGCCCCCTCATCCTTTAGCACGCTTCTTTACCCACGCTCTCCACCCTATCCTAAGCCTACCCCACCATATCGTTATCACGCTTCATCAGCAACCAATCATCTTTCACCCCCACAACAATGACCTCATTGTAATCCACCCCATCTTCCCTCCACTTCTCCTCTCATCCGGCTCTTCTCTCTGCTCTCCAACATACTCTTCCTCCCTCTGGAAACAGCCTCCTCCCAACCACCCCACTAGCAACCATCCCATAAACCTCCAAACATCAGCCGCCCCCTCACCAGCAACCAACCTACAAATTACCTAGCACCAACCGCCCCCTCATCCTTTAGCACGCTTCTTTACCCACGCTCTCCACAACATCTTCCAAATTCATCGGAAATAAACTCACCGGCAACTTCCCTTCACCTCACTCTTCAACTCCTCCTTAAAGCGCACACCCCATCCTCCTGCACAGCCTTTCCCGCCATTTTACAGCACATTTGTAAGGATGCAGATCATGCACAGTTTTTCTGTTTTTTCTTTTTCAAGATTTACGTTTTTATACTTTTAAAAATTTACAGAAAGACAGAAAAGCGTATAAAATGAAAAAAGATAATAAGTTTTTAAGCTTATCGATCAGAAAACGCGCTTATAGAAGCTATAGCGTATTGATATTCTCTCTTTAAGCCGGTATTTTTACGGCAAAACGTGCCCCATTCCCCACATTAAAACGCAACATCCCTCGCATTAAAGTAATGCAATACACTAATTTATAAGGATAAATCATCGCTTTGTTTATTGAATGAGAGTGCCGAATATCGTAAAGATTCTCTCATCTCAAATCCTCTCATAGTCAATCAATTAAAATCACTTACTTGCATGTGATAAGTAGGACTAGCGTGTAGGTAAAAACTCTTTAAGAAAAGAGGTAAAAATGCTCCACCATTTCAATGCAAAAATAATCGCAATATTTTGAGTTAGTAAAGAGGAATGATGGGACCATTTTCCAACTTCATAAGCCTAAAGACGATAGTGAACAACGGCTTTTACAGTATACCCTTCGAATACCTTCATGAAATGGGCTTAAAAACCTTGAAAAAGGGTTCTTTAAAACAAGGGCGTGAATTGGCAACACTAGGCTTTTGCTGTATGGGGTATTTTTGTGGTTTAGGAAACGGTTTTTTTGAGCTGTTTGTTCAATGGCATTCTATTCTTCATAAGGGGCATTGACCCCATTATGCAATGCATAAACTTTTGCTATTTTTAAAGAGATAATCTTTTCTTAACATGTATATAATCTTATAGCCCGTTTATGATGACATATTATCCAACTAAGAGCTTAAGAGTCTTCAAAAAAACACAAGACGAACGCCATCTTGTTTTACCCTATTCTTATCTTTACTTCGCCCCTTAATATCTGCTCTGTTTTTTGGGTATAACGTCCATAACCTTATCTCCAACTGTTTTCACGGTGTACAGCTTGTTTCTGAGAGAGCATCCGTGTAAAGTCATAATGAAAGTGAAGAACAAAAGATAAGACCAAGAGCATACTTGAACATTTTTCGCAAGTGCACTCCTATTCCCCAAAATGGCAATTTTTTATTCTTTACCATTATTGCATTTTTATCTAAAAAAAATCGTAGTTATCTTCATCAATAGTGTATGAAAATTGCGTTGTTTTTTACATTCATAATTTCAATCTATACTTCCTTATGCTTGGCAAAAATTACCATCCTTAAATAGTCGCAAAGTTTTGCATTGAATGATTATGCCACATTGCATGAACAGAAAAATGCTTTTGTCAATGCGTAACGAATATGATTATTGAAACAATTTTCCTCCCTTATTCAACATTGTTTAAGCATGTTTTACATTCATAAAATCCTTAAAATACGTATTTTCGTTTAACAGGAAAAATCCGTACGATATCTGATCGCTACAGCTAAAAATCTGCCATTACAACAAAATCGACCAAGATTATGATACGAAAAATAATCCGGCGACAAATAGACACGGCCCACCAAAAATTTTTGATAAGCAAATTCTTTTGGTGACTCACCATTCTTGTTTGACGCAAAGAATTCTTAAGATTAATCAAACAAGCTGATAAATTGACCGAACCCACTTCAATCAAACGGGCTCAATCAACTGCATTTGCAAAAGCAAAGCAGTCTGCCCGGTGGATGAGAAGCTGGAGAGCTTTGTTCTCAAAAGCTTTTGCAAAAAAGAAGCGGTATATTTAAAAGTACCGCTTTTTTTAGTTATAACATTCAAGATATACAGCTAGAAAGTTTATTAAAAAACCTCTTTAAGAAGAGGAAGGAAACCAATAAGACAACAACTCATATCTTACGGGATCATCGGCACATTGCCCAGTTCCGCATTCAAGCACGGTAGAAATCAGATTTGCTGCAATTAAAAAGACAAAGAGACCACTTGCCATTTTACTGAGTAAAGGGAAAGGAGCAAATACTTTGAATTTGTAAGACAGTTCACTTAAAATCATAAGGAAGGCAACGGCAAAAATACAAAGCACTGCAATAATGAATGCCCAAGTATAAAAATGGAGTCCAAAGAACGTTGAACCATATCCAAGATCATCTGGTGTGATATGTAAAAACACCTGACGTGCAGCAACAATACTGGTTACCATACAACCAAGAATAACCATACCATAATGGGTATTTTTGACCTTATGGTGAATATTAAGAAGGAAGCCACATCCTGCCAGCATCAAACCTACGCGCTGAAGAAGACAAAGAGGGCACGGCAATTCAAACTTCACCAGTTGATAATAGAAAGCCACCAACAGGACAGCAGAAAGTCCTAACAATCCTAATGTGTTCATAAATATGATGAAATGATGATTTTTTTGTTGAACATGTTCCATGATTATTATCTCAAAAAGACAGATTTAAAGTAGAAGTTGCATGATGATTAAAAGTGAGAAGAATAACAACTAACAGGATTGCCCATAAGGCATAACTTATGTTTTTTTTGCCATACACAGTCGTTATTGCTGTACCTAAAGCGATTAAAAACGGAACAAACATTAAAGTCTCCTTTCTTATATAACGGGCAACATATTGCACACTTGGGCTAAAAAATAGAGATAATATATTAATTATTCACAATTCATTACAAATTATTACAATTCACAATTATATTGTGTTCTCTTTATGACTATAGAAAATACAACAAAACAGAGAGGCTGCTAAAAGTGAATTTCAAAGCAAAGCATCTCAGCATGCGCTTACTTTTTCATGAAGCAAAAGAGCGTATTTTCACCCTAACCCTGAAAGAATTATCTAAACGACAAAATAATCATCATTCACTAAATATTGAGATTTTTATTCTCTCTTTTCACAACACACTCTTCTTATTCTTGCCACAAAATTCCCCTTCTCACCAGCTAAGTGATGGTTTAAATTGTAACGCCTATTTTCTGCCCTTTTAGAAAACAAAAAACGGTAAGAATTTCTGAAGGTCTTACAAAAAGATGGGTTTGTGCCTCTGAAATCTCGCAGAAGAAAAAATCAGAATGAAACTTCAAGGAAAATGAGGAAGGTATTAGAGAAAAAACCATTTACGCTAAGAAAGAAGGAGATATTTTAACCACATAGCTCTAACAGCTGTTCAGCTTTCACCCTCCATCTCTCATCCTCCATCTTTCACCCTCCACCCCTCATTCTCCACCCCTCATTCTCCACCTCTCATCCTCCATCTCTCATCCTCCATCTCTCATCCTCCATCTCTCATCCTCCATCTCTCATCCTCCATCTCTCATCCTCCATCTCTCATCCTCCATCTCTCATCCTCCGCCTTTCACTCTCCACCCCTCACTCTCCACCCCTCACTCTCCACCCCTCATTCTCCACCCCTCATTCTCCACCTCTCATCCTCCATCTCTCATCCTCCATCTCTCATCCTCCATCTCTCATCCTCCATCTCTCATCCTCCATCTCTCATCCTCCATCTCTCATCCTCCATCTCTCATCCTCCATCTCTCATCCTCCATCTCTCATCCTCCATCTCTCATCCTCCATCTCTCATCCTCCATCTCTCATCCTCCATCTCTCATCCTCCATCTCTCACTCTCCACCTCTCACTCTCCACCTCTCACTCTCCACCTCTCATCCTCCGCTTCTCATCCTCCACCCCTCATCCTCCAGCGATCACTCCCTCATTCAAAAATTGTAACTTCAAAAACTGTTCTAATTGTTATTGTAAATCCTCTGAAATTCCTTTATGACTTAAAAGATGTTTTGGTCGCATACGCAACGACCAATAGGGATCTAAAAACCCTAAATCCGAGCGTAAAAATGAACCCACTGATGTGGGTGTCCCGGAATTCCGGGAGATTTTGCTATGTCCAGGTGCTACAAGCACTAAAAGCAAAAAGCTGACTCGGATTCAGTATTTTCAAGCTCCCGGAATACCAATGCGAGGGCGCTTGCAACCGGCGGGGGGAAGATGCAAGCGAGAAATCTTCATCAAGCAAAAAATCTTCATAATGACATTTTCGTGGGCAAAAAAATTCGTTTTCGGCGAAAAATGCTGAAAATGTCTCAAAAAACATTGGCTGATCACTTGAGGGTAAGTTCCCAACAAATTCAAAAATATGAAACAGGATTAAATCGTGTGAGTGCAGGGCGTTTAAAGGAAATTGCTGATAGAGTAAAAACATTTTTTGATGATTTGAGTGGAGGCTTTTCAATATTTCTCAATGCCTCAGTATCTGTGCGCCTCAGCTATCCGTGCCATTTTTTTAAGGAAGGAAGAAGCACCTGTTTTTATTGAAAAAATGAAAAAGGACGAAGTTATTACGGTGTCCAGAATAAAACTTCCTCACAAAAAAGCTAAGAGATAAAAAGATTCCTTGCTGCCTTTTTCACCAAAAAGAAGAGTTCCCACTTGATCGCTTTGGTCAACATGTTACCTGCTATCATAGCTGATATATCAGGTAAATACGCCACTTGATCTGTTTTTCCAAGACCTAAACCGCTAAAAACAAGGGCGTTCCCTTACGAAAAAGTGCATCTCGCACAACAAGATGCACTTTCTTTATCAAGAGTCGTTCTCTCTTTACTACTTTTAATTAATAAAGCATGACATCCATTTTTGACCGCTATATTCCTTAGGGTCAAGATCTCTACAACCATTCCTCATTCCCATAGCCCTAAGAATTGCATGATACTTTTTTTGAATTTTAAATTTATTATTGTCATATGTAAAGAGGTTCTTTCTTTCAGGAACAATGATTTCTTGAAGAATCTTTTTCTCTCTGTCTCCAAAACCATTTTTTGTTACAAGTTGCCCGACTATCGCATCGCTCTTAGTTCCCCAGCCATTCCCCACTGGCAGTGCATTAGCCGTTACCGGAGATAATACTGAAGAAAAAATAGAAAACAAAGTTGCAGTTAAAACAATACGTTTCATGAGATAAATTCCCTTATTAATAATTAAATTTATAAATGATCTCTGCTATGAAACAAAGCAGTGCACATTTTGTGTTATTAACATTTTAGTTATTTTTGTGTTGTACACATTTTGGTTATAATTGTCAACTTTTTATTCTGATTATACCTTTAAGCTTCTCACCGCCCCCTTATTACACCTTTTCTTCTCGTAACCCATTTGTCATTGTCGATTTGGAAAATACGGCATCTCGTTTAACTAGCTATAACTATCAGTCAGTCTGATTTCATCATTATTCCAATGAAGGAACAGCAACAAGATGCTTTCGCCACCATTGAGATTATCAAAGAAATTCATCGAGACATGAAAACTGTACACCGTTCTATTGCTCACGCTGTTTTATTTACTCAGTCTAAAGTTGTTACCAAGTCTAGAACTTCTCACTTTGTATCATATAGAAATCACCAAATTGATACCTTCGAAACTGAAATCAACGAATGTGATGTATTCTCAGCGATTTTTGCAACTGGAGATTTTCATCGTGACCTCAATGCAAAGGAAGTCAATGATCTTAACGCTGTAATGAGTAATTTTGAAGTATGCGCTACAGAAGTTATTAAAAAACTGAGAGATAATCAGACCAAGAAAGAAAATAACGTCATGCATTACACTTAAGAACGCACTTTCTATGCTTTGTTGAATCAAGATTGCACAGAAAGATTGAACAATCTACACACAGAAAAAAATATTAAACCAAAATCAAAAAATGAAACAATTCTTTAGTTTCAATCAGAATTAAATCAATTTTTGAAAAATTTAAAAACGTCAAAATTTTCAAATAAATTTGCTTAACAAAACGAAAAAGAAAAAGGCATTCTTAAAAAGTAGCTCAATTAAGCCATATGATAAAAGGAAATCAAAGGAGGTTTATAAAGTATAGCAATGGCTTCAAAAGATGTTATGTGAATACGCATAGACAAAAATTAAAAAAAAGAAGCACATGAAATATGAGGCGTTCTAAGACTTACAGTGTCTGATTTTAGAGGGATTGCTTTTACTAAAATTATTAGTGAAGAAAGATTGCCGTTTGAAATGCATATTCCTAATACAAAAACGCTTAAAACTTTTGAAAAAACAGACAAAGGTGAAGATATTTTTTATGCAAAAGATATAAAAGACTTGTTTAAACAACTCAATATTTAATTATGCGTTCAGTTAACTATTCTGGTAAGTTTAAAAAGAGCGAAAAAATGCGGAAAAGATATGTATAAATTAACAGAGGTTATGCAACTTCTGATCAAATAAGAAGAAATTACCAGACATATAAAAGATCACGCTTTTTGCAAGGAAATTGGAAGCCCACGTGGTAATCTTCATAGAGAACCAGATTGATTGTTAATTGATCCAGATTCGTTTGTTAATTGATAATGTGAGTGATGAACATGTTCATTGTGATAGAACAGGAACATATTCTAATTTGTTTAAATGAATTTAATCGAATCCCTGTAAAATAAAAATTGATTTATTTAACGATGATAAATTGTTTATTTTTTTAAGCTTGCTTTCTTTTGTATAGGTTGGTCACTACAGCACTATATGAGGGCGCGCTCCCTTCCCTATAGGTCGCTTCGCTTGTGAAATGAGAAGCTTTCCGCCTCTTAAAACTCTCTGTCCGCTCACCAAAATCATGAAATCATGACCCGTATTTGTTGAGAGATTTAATAAGCCTTGGTGAACTCATAAGGCTTGATTGTTAAAGTTAAAACAACCCCTTACAGAGCGCTTGACGCCATCCTGGGACCTAGAACCGTAATGCGTTATTGAGTCTTTCACACGCGACTGCGAAATCATGATTTTCTAGGGAGGGGCTCATAATGGCACCTTAAGAAAGTGTTACACAATACGATATGAAAGGTACTAGCGTGAATGCATAGAAAGTGGATCTATCTTAGCTTGTTTATGTTTTAGAGCTTGCGCTAAATCATAATTTGCATAGCAAGCCAACAAGCACGAGCTGTACTTACACCAGCCATTTCAAGCTGAATAGCGAGATGAGCACTAATAGCGGCTTTTCCATTTAAAACTCTAGAAAACGCGACACGAGACATACCAAGACGTGCAACTGCTTCAGTAACAAACAAACTAAGTTCTTTAATCACATCTTCACGCAATAATTCGCTGGAATGTGGAGGATTTTTCATCATTGTTTAGCCCTCCTTTTTAGTGATAATTTAGATAATCGACCATTTCGACATTTATGCCCTCAAAGCGGAATATTATGTGACAATTTCCATTTACAGTAATCGACCAATAACCCTTAAAATCACCCTTTAACGGATGGAGCCGAAAGGATGGATAATTTCAATCATTTGATGCTATAGCGACTTCAAGAGCAGCGAAAATACGCTTTAGTTTTTTAGGATGGGCAGTTATAATCTGTTCGGTCGTACCAGTATTATAGGTACCAGTATTACAGGGGGTTTTAAGCCTTTTATGTTTAAAACTTAAAATCATGATTTATCATATATCGATACAAGAAATTCATTTTTACTCTGAATATCATAAATACCAATAATAAAGCTGCATTTTTCTGTGACACGGCTTTTTCTCTTTAAAAACAAGCGCTTCTCTTGCCCATTATATACGCTGCTGTAGCGACAATATTATCGCCATCATAACCCATTAGTGTCAATTATAAACCTCAAACGTTGTATGAACAAATTCTATTCTTATTAATTTTACATTCGCATAAGCTTTATCTTGAAGTTTACATAACCAGAAATTTTAGCATTATCATAAACAGAGCCATAGATTCTTGCATAGCCACTCACTGTAGCCTTACCATAAACATGGGCCTCCTCCATAAACCATGGCATTCTTCCCAACCCAACAATCACCCTACTGTGCTAATTTTTTTTACCTTATGTATAACTTAAATTGAAAACACAGGTTAATTTAACCTACCGTATAAGGCACTTTTTCTAAAACCTTTCTATTAACCTCAGTTGTTTTTTTACCATTCTATTTTCTTCTATTTTAAACAACTGAAGTTTTCAAAAGATGCTAAACCTCAATTCTATTGATAAAGAAAAAAGTTTAAAATAGTCAAAAACAACGTTTTTTCGGTATTGTTCTTTTGATCTAATATAAGGAGTGGCAACGAGAGGCTTGTCATTGAAAACAAAATTGCGATGAACAAAATAGCAAGCTTTACAGGCTGTTTTGCAATGATCTTGACGTTTTCTCGTTTAGCCAAATCATGCGAAAATATCGACGATACTATCATCAACGAAAGAAATTGATTTTAAAGAAATCAAACAAAACACTGCAAAACGAGCAGAGCATTCCCAATCCATTTATATTCAAGCTCATAAAAGCAATGCATAGCTTTATAAACGAGCTGTTCTCAATATTTTGCTCCTCATATTTACCATGAAGACTCCTTATTATTTATTTTGTCTTACAATCTATATCTATAGCCCACCTTAAAAGAAGGCGAAATTGAAAAAAACTGTTGTTCTGTCATCAATTAACTTTGCAAAAAGCCTGTAAGGCTCTTAAAAAATAAGGAGAGAGAATCGCCTTGAACACTTGAAAAGGATGGAGAATGATGAAAGAATCATGTGACGTAGCGATTTTAATGGGCAGTCAATCGGATTGGCAAACGATGCGCCATAGTTCAGATATTTTAACCTGTCTTGGTATTTCTCATATTGCACATATTATCTCAGCCCACCGAACTCCTGAACGACTTTACCAATTTGCAAAAGGAGCAAAAGCAGCAGGTTTCAAAGTTTTGATTGCCGGAGCTGGCGGTGCAGCGCATCTTCCTGGTATGCTAGCAGCACTCACACCGCTTCCTGTTTTTGGAGTTCCAGTGCACTCACAATCTCTCTCTGGTCAAGATTCTTTGCTTTCAATTGTGCAAATGCCGGCAGGAATACCGGTTGGCACGTTAGCAATTGGCAAAGCAGGAGCTATTAATGCAGCACTTTTAGCAGCAGCAGTAATGGCAGTTTATGATAATCATTTGGCACAACGGTTAGACGATTGGCGTCAGCAACAAACAGCCAGTGTCGCGCAAACGCCTGCAACTGAGGTTTAAAATGACAGACTCTTCTAACATTCTGCTTTCACCCAGCATATCCGCTTCATCCAGCATATCCCCTTCACCCAACGCATCCCCCTCATCCAGCGCATCCGCTTCATCCAGCATATCCGCTTCACCCAGCATATCCGCTTCATCCAGCATATCCCCTTCACCCAGCATTCTTCCTTCAGGAAGCGTGATCGGTTTAATAGGTGGAGGACAGTTGGCGCGCATGTTAGCCATAGCGGCAGCAGAACTAGGATTTCGAACAGTTGTTTTTTGCCCTGAAACGGATTGTCCAGCATCACAAACAACAAACGATCATATTGTTTCACCCTATGATGATGACTCAGCCTTAGATCGTTTTATATCTCTGTGTGATGTTATAACCTATGAGTTTGAAAATCTTTCCCTTCAAATGATTCAATATGTAGAGAAAAGCAAGCCGGTTTATCCCTCTTCGAAGGCATTAGAGTTTACACAAGATCGGCTTTTTGAGAAGCAATTTTTGCAAGAGCAAGGGATCAAAACGGCATTATGGCATGCTGTTGATGATATGTCTTCTCTAGTCTCAGGACTTTCCAAGTTAGGCGGTCGTGGTCTTTTGAAGACACGACGTTTTGGCTATGATGGAAAAAATCAGATGATGCTTAATCATCCCAATGAAGAAACCCTAGAGAAAGCATTCACGGCTTTTAAGGAACAGGCATCGATTTTGGAAGAAATTGTTCCTTTTTTATCGGAGATTTCTGTTCTCTCGGCACGCACGAAACAAGGGGAACATATTTTTTATGATTGCCCTGAAAATCAGCATCAAAACGGCATTCTTCACAAATCATTTGTTCCATCCCGTATTCCGCTTTCGGTGCAAAAGGCAGCGCAAGAAATAAGTGCAACGGTTATGGATGCCTTGAATTATGTAGGTGTTCTTTGCATTGAATTTTTTGTCTTAATGGATGGGAGCCTTTTAGTAAATGAATTAGCGCCTCGTGTTCATAACTCTGGCCACTGGACGCAAAAGGCGTGCGTAACTTCACAGTTTGAACAACATATCCGTGCCATTTGCGGTCTTCCTTTGGGGAGCACATACCGGCACAGCAATTGCGAGATGACCAATCTTCTTGGCAGCAATCTGCAAGATTTCAAATATTATCTCACACAAGAGCGCACATCGGTCCATTTATATGGCAAAAGCCTTTTGCAACCGACACGCAAAATGGGGCATGTCATCCAATTAACGGGACCAGTGACTAAATACAAACAGTAACCCCAAGCAGGAATCCCCAAGCAGTGACCTATGTGAGAAAGAATATATTTCATCACACTGTTTGAACACAGGGGAACAATTCTCAAGACTCCCCATACGCTTGCTTTTGATGCGCAAGGGAAGACGCAAAACAGCAGCGCAACTTCCCAAGAGCACCTTCAAGCATTGCCCATAAAAGTTTTCTGTCAAAACACTTCATCAGATACAGCACTCGCAATATCACTCCACCACCTTTTTAAGAATAACATCCTAGAACCTTTCTTTCAGAGCATCCCGCCTCAAACAGCCCTCACACCTCCCCAATGCCCCCAGAACAGATCCTCCTCGAGAAGCTCTTTTCCAAAAACCTCCTCACACCTCATCAGCGCTCCTCTTGATGCGCACAAAGTGCTCCTTATCCGCAAGCTTTTCTCAGCACTCTGAGCGACTGAGAGAAAATATACAAAATACCGCCCTCCCCTCAAAACATATTCCTAAAAACACCCCTAGAGCATTCCCCCCTCAAACAGCTTCTCACCCATCCCCTGAAACATCCTCCAGAGCCTCATATCACCACCTTTGGCAATACATAACAGATCACCGCGACTTGATTGCAAAGTACAGAGAAACAAAACCATAGCTTTTTCCAAACGTAACAGTGCTCAATCCTGCGAAAAAACCTGATAAAAGCACACATCCTTTCTCAAAACAAACCAGAACCTTTGCAAGGGCATCATGATGGGCAGGAACATCGATCACCCCTATCACGCCAGCATCCAAAAAAACCTTGCCCCCAACAAGCCCTCACACCTCGCCGATGTCCTCAGAACAGATCTTCCTCAAGAATCCTTCTCCAAAAACCTCCTCACACCTCATCAGCGCTCCTCTTGATGCGCACAAAGTGCTCCTTATCCGCAAGCTTTTCTCAGCACTCTGAGCGACTGAGAGAAAATATACAAAATACCGCCCTCCCCTCAAAACATATTCCTAAAAACACCCCTAGAGCATTCCCCCCCTCAAACAGCTTCTCACCCATCCCCTGAAACATCCTCCAGAGCCTCATATCACCACCTTTGGCAATACATAACAGATCACCGCGACTTGATTGCAAAGTACAGAGAAACAAAACCATAGCTTTTTCCAAACGTAACAGTGCTCAATCCTGCGAAAAAACCTGATAAAAGCACACATCCTTTCTCAAAACAAACCAGAACTTTTGCAAGGGCATCATGATGGGCAGGAACATCGACCACCCCTATCACGCCAGCATCCAAAAAAACCTTGCCCCCACACACAGCCCTCACACCTCCCCAATGCCCCCAGAACAGATCTTCCTCGAGAAGCTCTTTTCCAAAAACCTCCTCACACCTCATCAGCGCTCCTCTTGATGCGCACAAAGTGCTCTTTATCGGAAACTCTTTTCAACATCCTGCGTGTATGAGAAGTTATAGGGAATTTGTAAGAGATAATCCCTTGACAAAAATAAGACTTCTTGTTAGAAATAAGATAGTTTTTTTTGCAATTTTCACTTATTCGTTGTGCTAATGAAATGTGTTAATGCGTGCCTTATTAAAGGTGCGTTTTTCTTTTGTGATTACAATGAAAAAGTGCATAACAAGATGTTATGACGCAATCACAGTTTTAAAGTGCAATGTTGTTTTTACAGCACGCGACTATGAGAGTGAGATTATAACCTTGAAGTTATGACATTGCGTTAGAGAGATATCTATCAACGGTGAGTATGATGAAAATTAAAAATTCGCTTAAAGCACTGAGGGAACGCCACCGTAACAATCGTTTGGTGCGTCGCAAAGGTCGTGTTTATATCCTCAACAAAACGAACCCACGTTTTAGAGCACGTCAGGGCTGATGGTTTTTGTGCCTGCTTTTTTGCAGGCATTAGACCTTTTTGGTCTTTTGGAAGTTTGTTTTTGCATTTCTAATCGGTTGGTTGATCCCTCATTTTTTGAGGACATGTTTTTATGAGGTTTTTTGTTTTTTTAAAAACTTTACAATCCCGTAGCTTTTGTATTTTCCAACAAAGTTTTTTGCTTTTTTTTACCAGTTTTTTTATTATTTTTGTAAGCAACCTTTGTTTTATTTCTCGCGGATACGGGCAAAATCCTCCTTCACTTCCTGCGGAACCTCCTTCTCCACAATTGCTTTTGCCCTTGGATGATCTGATCCCCAATGATCCTTCCTCAGCACCAGCTGAGCCTAATTCTGATTCGGCAGCGACCATTCTTGAAGATTTTGATGCTGTTCACCAATCTTATGCCCAGAGAACTGAACAACGAAAAGAAGCAGAAATTTTACGCTTACTTAAAGAATTGAAATTTTGTGCCGATGTTGAGAAAGCAAGAAAGATCAGTCAGCAACTTCAGCGTTTATGGTCACAATCAGGCAGTGAGACGATTGATCTTTTGATGTTATGGGCAGAAAATGCTATCAATGCTGACAATTATGGTCTTGCTCTTGATTACATTGACAATGCTCTTGCACTTTTACCAACTTACGCTGAAGGCTGGATAAGACGTGCTTGGGTGCATATTCAACTGAGTGATTTTAAACTTGCCATGCTTGACCTTAATCATGCTCTAAAACTCGAACCGCGCAATTATATAGCATTTTTTGAGCTTGGAATTACTATGGAAGCAACAGAACGTCCAAAGCTTGCACTTAAAGCTTATGAAACGGCACTGGAATATTATCCGCAAATGCAAAAGGTACAAAAGCGCATTGAAGAACTTTTAGACAAGCAATCACCGCAGGCTCTTTAAACTTACCCCTGAAAACTAGTGATAACACCCTTACGCTCTTACCAACTTACGCTGAAGGCTGGATAAGACGCGCTTTTGTGCATATGCAACTTGAGTGATTTTAAACTTGCCATGCTTGACCGTAACCCATGCTCTAAAACGCGAACCGCGCAATTATATAGCATTTTTTGAGCTTGGAATTACTATGGAAGCAACGCAACCGCCAAAGCTTGCACTTAAAGCTTATGAAACGGCACTGGAATATTATCCGCAAATGCAAAAGGTACAAAAGCGCATTGAAGAGCTTTGAGATGAGCAATCACCGCAGGCTCTCTGAATTCTTTAGAGAGATCTGTCGTTTAAACCTGCAATAAGTCGCAAAAGAGAGAACTGTTTTCTTCTTGATTATTTTGAATGAAATTCTTTATTTCATCAGTGAGAGAGTCATCTCTATTTTAGGATAGGGTTTTCTACCAAATTTTATACCTGATGCCATAGCAGCGGTGCACCCATCATTGGTCCGCTCCAAAATACGTGCAGGTTCAACCTCTGTTACAACAGCTAAAATTTGAATGACCATTTCTCCTCTTGTATCTCCGGTACGATGTATCTTCGCTACGATGTCTCTCTGCTACGATGCCTCTGCGGTCTTTAGAGCATTTTCGAAAACAAAGACTGTTTAAATTTTCATTGCTAATATTCTAAGATTATTTTATTAATGAGATGTTTTTGGTCGGTTACGCAACGATCAATAAGGGAAGTAAAGCCCTAAGTTCTAAAAAAATTAGCTCATTATGTGAGCTTTCCCGGATTCCGGGAGTTTTTGCCATGTCCAAGTGCTTCTCAGCACTAAAAGCAAAAAGCTGATTAGAACTCAGTACTTTACTACTCCCGGAATACTAATGCGAGGGCGCTCGCACCCGGTGGGGGACTTTAAAGTGCAAAACAAAAATCCGCATTTTAATGATATTTCTGTAGGCAAGAGAATTCGTTATAGAAGAAAGATGCTAGGACTTTCTCAAAAACAGTTAGGCCACTCCTTAGGAGTCACTTTCCAACAAATTCAGAAATATGAAAAAGGAATAAATCGTGTAGGAGCAGGACGTTTACAGGAAATTGCCACTCTATTGGATGTTTCTATTTCCTTTTTTTATGCGGATATTTCAACAAAAGAACATGTTTCATACCCTCGTAATAAAGGAATATCGAACAAAGAAGAAGATTTCCTTTTAAAAAGTTTTAGAGAACTTAAACCGAAAAAACAGAAGGCAATTTTGTGCTTGCTTTCCGATTAAAATTTTTAAAATCCGCTTTTTATAATAAGAAACTCTCCACCTTTCAAATTCTCATATCTGCTCCCATATACGTTCAGATGCAGCTTCTACTGCTGCAACCAATGAATAAGCATTTCTCCTCTTGTATCTTCGCTACGATGTCTCTCTGGTACGATGTCTCTGCGGTCTTTAGAGCATTTTCGAAAACAAAGACTGTTTAAATTTTCATTGCTAATACTCTAAGATTATTTTATTAATGAGATGTTTTTGGTCGATTACGCAACGATCAATAAGAGAAGTAAAACCCTAAATTCTAAAAAATTAGCTTATTATGTGAGCTTTCCTGGAATTCCGGGAGTTTTTGCTATGTCCAGGTGCTTCTTAGCACTAAAAGCAAAAAGCTGATTCGGATTCAGTATTTTCAACCTCCCGGAATACCAATGCGAGGGCGCTCGCACCCGGTGGGGGACTTTAAAGTGCAAAACAAAAATCCGCATTTTAATGACATTTCTGTAGGCAAGAGAATTCGTTATAGAAGAAAGATGCTAGGACTTTCTCAAAAACAGTTAGGCCACTCCTTAGGAGTCACTTTCCAACAAATTCAGAAATATGAAAAAGGAATAAATCGTGTAGGAGCAGGACGTTTACAGGAAATTGCCACTCTATTGGATGTTTCTATTTCCTTTTTTTATGCGGATATTTCAAAAAAGGAACATGTTTCATACCCTCGTGATAAAGGAATATCGAACAAAGAAGAAGATTTCCTTTTGAAAAGTTTTAGAGAACTTAAACCGAAAAAACAGAAGGCAATTTTGTGCTTGCTTTCCGATTAAAATTTTTAAAATCCGCTTTTTATAATAAGAAACTCTCCACCTTTCAAATTCTCATATCTGCTCCCATATACGTTCAGATGCAGCTTCTACTGCTGCAACCAATGAATAAGCATTTCTCCTCTTGTATCTCCGGTACGATGTATCTCCGGTACGATGTATCTTCGCTACGATGTCTCTCTGGTACGATGTCTCTGCGGTCTTTAGAGCATTTTCGAAAACAAAGACTGTTTAAATTTTCATTGCCAAAATTCTGAAATTGCTCTATGGATGGGTCTGTGATTTTGATCGTCTACGCAACGATCAATAGGGATCTAAAAACCCGAAAACTCGATACATAAAAATCGATCCCACTGATGTGGGTATCCCGGAATTCCGGGAGATTTTGCTATGTCCAGGTGCTTCTTAGCACTAAAAGCAAAATGCTGATTTAGGTTCAGTATTTTCAACCTCCCGGAATACCAATGCGAGGGCGCTCGCACCCGGTGGGGGACTTTAAAGTGCAAAACAAAAATCCGCATTTTAATGATATTTCTGTAGGCAAGAGAATTCGTTATAGAAGAAAGATGCTAGGACTTTCTTAAAAACAGTTAGGCCACTCCTTAGGAGTCACTTTCCAACAAATTCAGAAATATGAAAAAGGAATAAATCGTGTAGGAGCAGGACGTTTACAGGAAATTGCCACTCTATTGGATGTTTCTATTTCCTTTTTTTATGCGGATATTTCAAAAAAGGAACATGTTTCATACCCTCGTGATAAAGGAATATCGAACAAAGAAGAAGATTTCCTTTTGAAAAGTTTTAGAGAACTTAAACCGAAAAAACAGAAGGCAATTTTGTGCTTGCTTTCCGATTAAAATTTTTAAAATCCGCTTTTTATAATAAGAAACTCTCCACCTTTCAAATTTTTTGGTCCGCTCCAAAATACGTGCAAGTGCAGCTTCTACTTCTGTAGCCAAAATTTGAATGAGCATTTTTCTCCATTCGTCAAAACACCCAAACAACAGCAAATACTTGAGATGTAAGCTTTAATGTGCCTCATATCATTGGTTATGATGGACAATATTTTACGGCACGAAGGATAAATAGAGACGACTGTGTGCCATTCAAAAGTTTGTTTCATAAATCTTTAACAACCTTACCCTTACGATACAGTTGCATAACGATATTAACCCTTAAAGCTTCAAATATAAAAGAAAGTCCACTCTTAGGTCAGGCTCGCACAAAAGAGCGCACATTATACAATTGACTCTTAAATGGAATAGATTCAACTGCGTGTTTAATAAGCAATGTAAGACTTCTTAAAGACTACAATCTTCTCTCACCCTACTTCTTTTAATTTCCAATAAGAGGTTACATATGCTGTGTTTTTTAGCCAAGGATCATGCTATGGATGAGACTTTTATCAATGCATTCTAAGTATTCACTCTTTGATTTCCATTTTGAAAAAATAATGGCAAAGAAAGTATAAGAAAAGAATTGCATGCAAGGTCATTTTCTCTCTAGCCGAAGATTTCAAACTGTTTTATAATGAAAATGGTGTTCTGCGCCTCTCGACAGGAAATAACATATTCCTGAGACCTTAGTGATTTCCAAGGGAGCTGTCCCTGATTAAGCTCGTGGGCTTTTTCATATGGCGCCCACCTATTTATATAGGTTCCCAGGGATCAACTTTTTCCATCGGTTGTTGTGGATCACCACTTGCTTGCACAAATGCAACAAGATGCTATCATCCTTTGAAGCTACCCTCGATTAAGCTCGTGGGCTTTTTCATAGGGCGCCCACCTATTTATATAGGTTCCCAGGGATCAACTTTTCCCATCGGTTGTTGTGGATCACCACTTGCTTGCACAAATACAACAAGATGCTATCATCCTTTGAAGCTACCCTCGATTAAGCTCGTGGGCTTTTTCATAGGGCGCCCACCTATTTATATAGGTTCCCAGGGATCAACTTTTTCCATCGGTTGTTGTGGATCACCACTTGCTTGCACAAATACAACAAGATGCTATCATCCTTTGAAGCTACCCTCGATTAAGCTCGTGGGCTTTTTCATAGGGCGCCCACCTATTTATATAGGTTCCCAGGGATCAATTTTTTCCATCGGTCGTTGTGGATCACCACTTGCTTGCACAAATACAGCAAGATGCTATCATCCTTTGAAGCTACCCTCGATTAAGCTCGTGGGCTTTTTCATAGAGCACCCACCTATTTACATAGGTTCCCAGGGATCAACTTTTTCCATCGGTTGTTGTGGATCACCACTTGCTTACACAAATGCAGCAAGATGCTATCATCCTTTGAAGCTACCCTCGATTAAGCTCGTGGGCTTTTTCATAGGGCGCCCACCTATTTATATAGGTTCCCAGGGATCAACTTTTTCCATCGGTTGTTGTGGATCACCACTTGCTTGCACAAATACAACAAGATGCTATCATCCTTTGAAGCTACCCTCGATTAAGCTCGTGGGCTTTTTCATAGGGCGCCCACCTATTTATATAGGTTCCCAGGGATCAACTTTTTCCATCGGTTGTTGTGGATCACCACTTGCTTGCACAAATACAGCAAGATGCTATCATCCTTTTGGTGGGGAAAAAATCACTCTGATCTTTTTAAAAGATTTGTGAGAGCTCTCCTTAGAGTAGCTGATTTATTGTACCTTTTCACCCTTTATGGAATGCTTTATCACCCTTTATGAAATGATTGACGAAAGAATGACCCAAGACACAAAAACCACGCAATCTCTCTCATCGGTTCGCGCACAGTTACGCAAGAGCGGCTTATCCAAACGCGATGCACTCTCAGCACAAGAGCGCGATGTTTTTTCGCAGCAAGCCTGTTCTCATCTAATGCATGTCCTTGAACAAAGAGGGGAAGATTTTTCCCGTATGATTCTAGCGGGTTATTGGCCAATCAAATCAGAAATCGACCCACGTCCTTTATTCGATTGCATAAGAGTACGTGGTGGAAATTTAGCATTACCGGCAGTGCTTGATTCCACGACCATGGTTTTTCGTACATTTTCACAAAGCACAGTTTTAGAACCTATGCACTTTGGCACATTGGGTCCTGGTGCAGAAAATACAGTTGTTATTCCAAGCGTTATTCTTGTGCCTCTTTCAGCGTTTGATAGCCAATGTCACCGTCTTGGTTATGGAGGAGGCTACTATGATCGCGCTGTTGAAATTCTTCAAAAACAAGGGCATCAAATTGCTCTATTGGGCTTAGGCTTTTCATGTCAGGAAGTTTCCTCCATTCCCCATACAGAACATGATCTAATAGTAGAGGGAATTTTTACAGAAAAAGGTTTCTTAAAACGTTAAAATATGATTAAAACGCTCATGCGTTTTTTATTTTTAGGTGACATTGTTGGAGAAACGGGCTGTAACGCTGTTTTTGCAAAGCTTCCAGGGCTTGTTAAAAAATGGCAACTTGATTTTGTTGTTGTGAATGGCGAAAACGCTTCTGGTGGTTTTGGGATCACGCAAGAGACTTATCAAGATCTTTTAATGGCAGGTGCTGATGTTGTAACCACAGGGAATCATGCTTTTGCACGCAGAGAAATAATACGCTATATGCATGAGAATGATCGTTTTTTACGTCCAGCCAATTTTTCTAAGGAGACACCAGGAAGAGGTTCAGGCGTTTTTACAGCAAAGAACGGAGCACGTGTTCTTGTTGTGAATCTTTTAGGACGTATTTTTATGCCGTGCAAAGTTGATGATCCCTTTGAAATAGCTGAGAAGATTCTTCTGGCGTGCTCTTTGCAAGAACAAGCAGATGCGATTATTTTTGACTTTCACGCAGAAACGACGAGTGAGAAGCAATGTTTTGCTCATTTTCTTGATGGTCGTGTCAGCGTTATTGTAGGCACCCATACGCACACTCCAACAGCTGATGCGCAAATTTTAGAAGGTGGCACTGCTTATTTATCGGATGCGGGAATGTGCGGAGATTATAATTCGTCTCTTGGAATGGATAAGGAAGAACCATTACACCGTTTTCTTTATAAGAAGAAGCAAGACCGTTATGAGCCAGCGCGAGGTCCTGCAACGCTTTGCGGTTTAGCGGTTGAGATTTCAGAGAAAACAGGTTTAGCAGAAAAGGTCTCACCGGTACGGATTGGTCCGCATTTGAAACCTGCAAGTCCAGATTTTTGGTAACCCCCCCATTATTTCCATCACCCTCTTCGCCCCTTTTAAGGGTTCGGGGTTGTCCCTGTCCTGTGTAGTTTTTTCAAACTCTTTCCCCCTTTGACTAAACACTGCCCCTCGAAGAAATTATCCCTCAAAGAGCCCCCTTCATCCCCTTTCAGGGGTTTGGGATTATCCCCCTGTCTTAGTGCAGTTTCTTTAAGCTCTCTTCTTTGATTAAGCACTTTCCCTCGAAGAAGGTCGCTCTAATAAGCGTTTTCCCCAATAAGCGTGCTCCAGTGAGGCCTTCCCTTGAAGATGAGGCAGCCTTTTAAGCAAGCTTTTAAGCAAGGTTATTGCGGTGGATGATCATCCGTCAGATTTCCACCTTTAAAAACGGTGTTCAAGAAAGAGAAACTCGAAAAGAAAGCTTCTTAAAAGGAGGGGCTCAGGAGTCTGCGTAAAAGGGGCTTTCTCACCTCCACAATATGTCTCATATGCCTTGAAAAGGTGGCTCCTCGTAAAAAGATTCTCTGAAGAAAAGTTCCAAAAGCTGCCTTCATCCCCATCACTCCCTTCAGGGGATCAAGGGTATATTTTTGTTCCAGTATAGTTTCTTCAAGCTCTCTGTCCTTTGACGAAACACTGCCCCTCGAAGGGGTGATCCTTCAAAAAACGTTGCCGCAAAGAAGCTATCTCTCAAGGAACTAAGTCTCCAAAGTCTCTTCACAAGGTAAGAAGAGACCCTAAAGCAAGAAAACACCCCAAGAAGTTTCATTTACAGGATCTCAGCTTTCTCATACAAAGAAACTTCCTCGAAGATTTTTTTCTTGCAGATAATCGTAACTTGTCAGCAAATTTTATAGGAGTGTATTTTTTAAAGGTCTTTCAAACGAAATTTGAGAAGACTTTTTTTTAATCTTAAAAGACTTTCCGCAACCTTCTCTCCTTTTTTGCCATTAAATTCTAACTTTTGTAATTTTAGGTCTTTTTTTGATTTTTTACTCTCTAAATCCAATTTGAGAAATAATTAAAAACAATGAATTACCACATATCTTTCATGCCAGCTTTTCCTCCTTAGTACAAAACGCCTTTAAAACCATAATGGGATGGGATACGGAAAATCCTCATCAAAAGAGCGCCCTTCAAAGGAAACACTCCTGAAAAGCTTCATTCCCCGAAATGCTCTGCTAGAAAGAATTTTTTTCCCAAGATTCTCCTTGAAGAGGTTGTTCAAAAAGCACAAATTCCGAAAGGAAATTTCTCCCAAAGACAAGGAGACACAGAAAGAGATGCCCAAAAGCAAGAGAGCGCTGAAGAGAGTCCTTTTGAAAAAGCCTTTCTAAAGCCCCTATACTCGAAGGAGTTTTCGTTCCAATTCTCCAACAGAGGTAACAAAAAAACATTTCATAAAAAAACTGTCTAAAGAAGCACTCTTTTTGGCTGCTTCACCTTCAAAGGTTAGTCCTCTTTGAAGGATCACCCCTTCGAGGGGCAGTGTTTCGTCAAAGGACAGAGAGCTTGAAGAAACTATACTGGAACAAAAATATACCCTTGATCCCCTGAAGGGAGTGATGGGGATGAAGGCAGCTTTTGGAACTTTTCTTCAGAGAATCTTTTTAAAAAGAGCCACCTTTTCAAGGCATATGAGACATATTTGGGGTAAGAAAGCCCCTTTTACGCAGACTCCTGAGCCCCTCCTTTTAAGAAGCTTTCTTTTCGAGTTTCTCTTTCTTGAACACCGTTTTTAAAGGTGGAAATCTGACGGATGATCATCCACCGCAATAACCTTGCTTAAAAGCTTGCTTAAAAGGCTGCCTCATCTTCGAAGGAAAGCCTCGCTGAAGCATACTTATTGGGGAAAACGCTTATTGGAGCGACCTTCTTCGAGAAATAAATTCTTTAGAAGAAAAGTCATCGAAAGTAGGAGAGAGAGCTTGAAGAAACGACACCTAAACAAGGAGAACCCTCTACCCCCCGAAGGGGGGTGAAGAGAGTAGAGAGGAAATTATACTGTGATGCGTTGAATGGTAGCCCCACAGCGTGCTAATTTTTCTTCCAACCTTTCAAACCCACGATCAAGATGATACACGCGATTAACGGTCGTTTTTCCCTTTGCAGCGAGTGCAGCAATCACAAGAGAGACAGAAGCACGCAAATCGGTTGCCATTACCGGCGCACCTTGTAGGTGCTCTGTTCCAAAGACGGTTGCCGTCTGACCATCGAGCTTTATTTGCGCACCCAAACGATTGAGTTCCTGCACATGCATAAAGCGATTTTCGAAAATTGTTTCGGTAATATGAGAGATTCCCTGAGCGCGGGTCATCAGAGCCATGAATTGGGCTTGGAGATCCGTTGGAAAAGCCGGATAAGGACCTGTTTTAATATCAACGGGCATTATTTTTGTTTGGCGTAAATTTCTTTTAAGATGAATTCCTTGAGGTTTGATTTCGATATCAAGTCCAGTTTTTTGGAGGATCTCAAGCACTTGTGTAAGATGGTGAGGGTTAGCATTTTTGAGCATCACATCCCCCCCAGTCATAGCAACAGCCATTGCATAAGTTCCGGCTTCAATTCGGTCAGGGATGACAGATATTCTTGCTCCGTTAAGTTTTTGAACGCCTTCGATGGTAAGAATTGTTGTTCCTTCACCGGTTATTTTTGCGCCCATTGCATTAAGGGCTTGAACAAGGTTTGTCACTTCAGGTTCACAAGCAGCATTTTCGAGGACGGTTTTTCCATTTGCGGTTACAGCAGCCATGATCATAACATGTGTTCCGCCGACAGTGACTTTAGGAAAACGATAGTGCGCACCTTTTAATCCTTTTGGGACCTTAGCATGGACATATCCATTTTCGATAGTAATACGTGCGCCTAAAGTTTTGAGCCCCTCGAGGATAAAATCAACGGGTCTTGTTCCGATAGCGCATCCTCCTGGCAGTGAAACATAGGCCTCTCGGCATCGTGCGAGCAGTGGGCCGATGACCCAAAAGCTTGCGCGCATTTTTCGAACGAGATCGTATGGTGCATATGTTGTGGTTATTTTTTGTGCCGTAAAATGAATTGTTCTTGAATGAACACATTCGGTATGGTTTTTTTGCCCATCGACAGCATATCCGACACCGTGATTATTGAGGATACGAATGAGCAGTTCGATATCAGCAAGATGGGGGATATTGTCTAAAGAAAGGGTTTCTTCTGTAAGCAAAGCAGCAATCATAAGAGGCAATGCAGCATTTTTTGCCCCTGAGATAGGAATGATACCTTTAAGTTTTTTTCCCCCAACAATTTCAATAGAATCCATAGAACTTTCCCTCTTTTGCTTTGCGTTTCCCCTTCGAAAGCTTTTGCCCTCTTGGGAATTTATTGTTTGTTATGGTTTTAGAACGAATTCCAAACTTTAGAACGAATCATGAAGAAGTTTGGTTGCAAAGAAGCCGTAAAGGGCATTCTTTTTAGAATTCTTTTTGCGCCCTTTTTCGACTTTGCTCTTTTCGACGTTTTAAGTTTTGACGCAATTGTTGCGCCAACCTTTCCTGGCGCTGTTTTTCTTTTTGTTCTTGGTGATTCATTTTTTCTTGCTTTTGGTTTTGATGCATTTGTGTCATTGCGCAGCCTTTTGCGTAGTCTTGAGCATTTTTAAGCAACCCACTGCTGTTATATAAAGGTTATAGAAAGAAAGAATATATGTCATGACACAAGACGTGTTTTCTTTCAAGAATGCATAAATGCTCTCTTGCCTATTTCATGACAATATGGCACAAGGCAGCATAGCGACTAAGAAAATGCTGCGGTAGCTCAGTGGTAGAGCACTCCCTTGGTAAGGGAGAGGTCGAGAGTTCAATCCTCTCTCGCAGCACCATTGCGATACAGGTTCCTTTTTTTTCAATGGGTTATTGAAAATAAGAGAAAATGAAACAACCTGTAAAACCACCTTTTACGTTGTATTTGGAACATTCTTATCTGAGATCAAAACGACAGATACCAGAAATAAAATGTAAGAAAAACAATTCATTAAAAAGAAAAGTGATAGAAAACGCTCTTAAATGATATCGTAAAGTATGCTAAGGGAAGAAAAAAAGAGTGCGTTTACAGCACCATTGTTGAGCAGTCTTCTTGCGCACAATCTAGGAACGCTCTTACGAACTTCTAAACTTTTGTTTCAGTCTTTTCTGTGAATTTTAAGCACTGTACTCATCCACCTTTTTTCTGTCTCTGCTTGAGCTTTTTTCGCCTTTTTCCCCAAAAGCCTTCTCCCCCCCCACACGCATCCCGTTGATACTCTTCCCCAAAAGCCTCCTTCCCCTCACACACGTACCCCGCTGATACTCTTCCCCCTAAGCATCCTCCCCCACACGCATCCCGTTGATACTCTTCCCCAAAAGCCTCCTTCCCCTCACACACGCATCCCGTTGATACTCTTCCCCAAAAGCCTCCTCCCCCTCAACACACCCCGCTGATACTCTCCCCTCAAAGCATCCTCCCCCTCACACGCATCCCGCTGACACTCTTCCCCCTAAGCATCCTCCCTCACACGCATCCCGTTGATACTCTTCCCCCAAAGCATCCTCCCCCTCACACGCATCCCGTTGATACTCTTCCCCCTAAGCATCCTCCCTCACACGCATCCCGTTGATACTCTTCCCCCAAAGCATCCTCCCCCTCACACACGTACCCCGCTGACACTCTTCCCCTAAGCCTCCTTCCCCTCACACACGTACCCCGCTGACACTCTTCCCCCAAAGCATACTCCCCCCCCACACGCATCCCGCTGATACTCTCCCCCAAAGGATCCTCCCCCCCACACGTACCCCGCTGACACTCTTTCCCCTAAGAGTGCTTCCCCTTACACACGTACCCCGCTGACACTCTCCCCTCAAAGCCTCCTCCCCTCACACACGTACCCCGTTGATACTCTTCCCCAAAAGCCTCCTCCCCTCACACACGCATCCCGTTGATACTCTCCCCTCAAAGCCTCCTCCCCCTCACACGCATCCCGTTGATACTCTCCCCTCAAAGCCTCCTCCCCCTCACACGCATCCCGTTGATACTCTTCCCCCTAAGCCTTCTCCCCCTCACACGCATCCCGTTGATACTCTTCCCCCAAAGCATCCTCCCCTCACAAGCCTCCTACTTGTACCCTCCTCCGAAGTATTTTGGATTCTCACACCTTCTGCTGTTTTGACACACTGAATTTGTTGCACCATCATTTCTAAAGCTTCATTAAAACGGTTAATCTCACTTTCCAGTTTACGAATATAAGCTTCATCACGATAAGCACGTTTAATCAGAAGCGGCATATCAGGCCAATAGAGCATCAAATCGATCCATTCGCGTTGAGCGATCCATAATCCTCCCTGACATTGCGCTTTATGCTCTGCAGGAAAACTTTTTTGTGTGAAATACGGAATCAGGATTTCAGGTTTTTTGGTTTTAATTTCCAAGAGTCCATTTGTTCCAATAAAAGCATCGGGAGAAAACCCTTTCATGCGATCATCGGCCAGAACGAAACCAACCGACTGAGGTTCGGTATGCGTGAGTGTAGCATACAGCTTGCGTGCAGTTGGTTCCAATTCTGTACCGCGGCGCATAGAAAGCGTTGTCGCCTCTTCGACGGTTTTTCCGGTGATTCTTTCTCCCGCGAGTTTCCTCATAACAGCATGATATTTTGAGGTTTTTTGCCCCTGTTTTTTTTGTGCCATCACCATTTCAAATAAAGACGCCGTAATCAAGCCATTGCGTGCTTGATACCATTGCTCTGTTCCTTGAATACAATCGATAATAATTGGCATATTATTCCCCCTAATATTTAAAGCACCTTCACTTTTTGAAAAGGCTTGAAGAAGCCTTTTCTATAAAGCAGCACCTCTTTCGAAGCTCATCTGCTATTTCCATACTTTTGCAACATTGTGCGCTATGCTCCCACCCCCATGGATACGCGCCCACATCCCCATGGGCGCACTGTCTATCCCCTGCAAACCCCGCATCCCCATAGACACACTACACCTCTTTCCAGTATAAACACTTCCCCCCTTGTCTACCCCACCTAGACACTCCCCCCAAAAAACCAAGCAACTTCTCTATACAGCTGTAAGAGCCTCAAGAACCTTCGACCCGTAGAACCTCCGATCTGAATCTTCGATCCGAAGGAACTTCAGCCTGAAGAGCTTGCTCTTTTGCCGCTAACCTCACAATCTCTGCCTTCCCCATCAACCCGATGCAGCTTTTCCCAAAACACCTCAGTCATAAAGCACTTTGAGCATTTTGCAGCCTATCTTAAGGAGCCATCAACCAAGTCACAGAAGACCTCTAAATCTACATCCCCACTTCATTGACTAATCATGATCCTCCCCTCAATAAATGCCCACATCCCCGATAAGCGCACGACACTTCCCCCTTGCTTGCCTCACTTAGCCTCCCAAGTGAAGCAAACAACTTTTCTGTTTTGCCATGAAACCTCACAGAACCTCTGACCCGTAGAATCCTTCGACCCAAAGGATTTTCAGCCTGAAGAGCTTGCTCTTTTGCCGCTAACCTCACAATCTCTGCCTTCCCCATCAACCCGATGCAGCTTTTCCCAAAACACCTCAGTCATAAAGCACTTTGAGCATTTTGCAGCCTATCTTAAGGAGCCATCAACCAAGTCACAGAAGACCTCTAAATCTACATCCCCACTTCATTGACTAATCATGATCCTCCCCTCAATAAATGCCCACATCCCCGATAAGCGCACGACACTTCCCCCTTGCTTGCCTCACTTAGCCTCCCAAGTGAGGCAAACAACTTTTCTGTTTTGCCATGAAACCTCACAGAACCTCTGACCCCGCAGAATCCTTCGACCCAAAGGAACTTCAGCCTGAAGAGCTTGCTCTTTTGCCGCTAACCTCACAATCTCTGCCTTCCCCATCAACCCGATGCGGCTTTTCCCAAAACACCTCAGTCATAAAGCACTTTGAGCATCTTTCATGCCTATCTTAAGGAGCCATCAACCAAGTCACAGAAGACCTCTAAATCTACATCCCCACTTCATTGACTAATCATGATCCTCCCCTCAATAAATGCCCACATCCCCGATAAGCGCACGACACTTCCCCCTTGCTTGCCTCACTTAGCCTCCCAAGTGAAGCAAACAACTTTTCTGTTTTGCCATGAAACCTCACAGAACCTCCGACCCGTAGAACCTCCGATCTAAAGAACCTTCGCCTTGCAGAATCTTCGATCCGCAAAATCATCGATCCGAAGCACTTTCATTCCAAAGGACTTTCAGCCTGAAAAATTTTCAGCTAGCCGCATCTTCGATCTGAAGAATTCTAAGGGCTTTTTTATTCTGAGCTACCATAACAAAAGATTTTCAATCACGCTGTTGCACAACGAAAAAATCATTTCGCAGATATTTTTCTGCCAAATTTTTTGCCACACACTCTGCGGCCTTTTGCGATATGAAAAGAACAGCGTTGTGTTTTTGCGGCTCGAGTCTGATTTTATTTTGAGCATTCCCGGCGTAGTAAAGTGGAAATCCCTGATAAAAAGTCTTCAAATAACGTGCCATGATCTTTACCACCAGTAATCGTTCAAAACGTCACATGGGCGCAAACGATGCTGTTTTTCGTAAGAACCATAGAGATTATCGTCATACTCGTGCGCGACTTTTTTATCTAAACAAGCATGATAAGCATCACTATTGAGAATGAATGGCTGCAGTTGGGTATTTTGTTCGTCAATTTCATAATTGAGGACGTATGCATCAGCGATTTGTTCACTCACATCATCAGCATGCAGTGTTGTAAGATCAAGACGTAAGATTCTGTGAACAGTTTCTTTCTCATCAATAAATTCGAGCACTTCTTCGACTTGTTCGATTGGTCCTTCAAGAGCATCACAACTTTCATCTTCACAGAGAAGTACGATAATTTCGTCCTCTTTAACGAATGCAATATTTTTCATGATTTCCCCCCTTTGTAAGTTAATAAAGCAAAGCTTTGTCTTGACATAAACAAATATAGCGTTAGTCTTATATCCTCTATGGGAGAGATGTCAAATTATTTTATCCTTAATAAAAGATATATTTTTAGTCTATACGACGTTCCAAACGGCATGTGTGAACAAAAGTTTGCCTTATTTTGCTCACCTCATGTCCTTGTATTGTTCTCTATTTGTTCTTACTCAACGCAACCACAAACAGACAGGAGAGCTAAAATGAGTGATTTAGAACTGATAAAGTACTGGCGCACTCTTGATTTAAAAACACAGAAAGAACTTATTCTGATGCTTCATCGGATGGCCGCCGCAAAAGAGTCAAAATCGCTTGCCTCTCCTGAGGAGAGAGCTTTGAAATGAGATCGAGGAATTCTTTATCTTCAGGACTAGCTCCCTGTCCATAGAGAATATAATTCATACTGATATTAATTTCATGACAAACGCGCGCTAAAGATTCAATTGTTGGTTCTTTTCCTTCAACGAGGATAGAATGAAGATACCCCGCACCTTTACCGGCTGCGAGGGAAATAGATCTTTTAGAGCGGCCACTTTTTTCGAGTGCTGCTGCGAGTCTTTGACGCCAACCATTAATATACATAGTTTCACCATATAGCGCGTCTTTTAAAAAAAACACGTCCTTTTTTATAAAACAGACTTGCATTATCCTCTAAAAAGGATAAAATTAAGGAAACAAATTTTAATTTTTTAGGGGGGTAAGAGCTCATTTTCGGGTCAAAAGAACACTTTCCCACCCCAAAGGATGTGAAAAGGCGCCCCCCGAAAGGCCGTGCGTCTCTCAAGTTTTGTACTGTTTATCCTTTGTCATCCATACAATCTCAAACTGTAAGCATGCACCCGAAAATGCACAACACGCTGTTAGAGTGCACAAAAACCTTTCAAGAGCACGTTCTCTAACAGAACAACCGCAACAAACCCGTAACACACTGCACTAAAGGGTAAAAACTTTAATCGCACATCAACAACTGCACAAGAACATTGTTTTGGTTTTGTTGTGAACAAAAATATATAAAAAAGAAGAAAGTGGATTGAAGTATGCAACACGCCAATCAACAAGAAAATCCATATTATGAATCGTGTACACTTCCTTATGTTTGTTGGTATCAGAATGATTTTCTAGGAGGTGTTCGTGGGATGCGAGCACATGAAATTGGAATTTATACGATTCTTCTCAACGAAATGTACGCACGTGGTCGTCCTCTAGAGTTATCGATAGAACGTTTAGCGCGCCTTTGCGGTTGTGACAAGCGCACTTTTGTAAATGTTTTAGAAATGCTTGTGCGAGAGGGCAAGATTTTAAATTTAGCGCATGGTTTATGGAATAAGCGGTGCGAAAATGTATTTTATGAGCGAGCGAAATTGCTTGAACAAAAATCTTTTGCGGGTCGTTCTTCGGCAAAAAAACGCAAGAAAATCAATGCTGAGATTCAACAACTGCTCAACGAGAGAGCAAGAGATGATAAACGTAACTCAGAATCTCAGAAGGTTAAAGAAAAGGAAACACCTTACGGTGTTTCAGAAAAGCCCTCTTTTTTGACGCAAACAGGAGAAGAGAAAGGGCATGAGACAACCTGCACAGACCTATGTTCTGGATGCACGTCCACACAGACATCCACACAAGCTTGTTCTCTTACGGCGCCTCCAGAGCAAGAGGGCACCAAGCACTGTGCTGATTTTATCGGCGAGCAAGCAAAGTTTTCCGGCTCTAGTGGCCAAACCAAAAGCCGGTCAATGCTCCCCAAAGGGCAACGTCTTCCCAGCGATTGGCAAGCAGACATCGGTGCAGCGATTTCAGAAGGTTTAAGTGAAGAGCAAGCGCGTTGGCAAGAAAAGAAATTTCGTGATTACTGGCATGCAAAAAGCGGCAAAGAGGCGCTAAAAGTAGATTGGCAAGCCACATGGCGCAACTGGTTTCGCCGTGAGATTGAACGGATAAAAGACCATCAAGAAAGACTTGCCATGTTTTCTTCTCACGCATCTCTCACACGGCATTCTAGCGACAGCGATGCCCTCTACCGAACTCTCATAAACTACCGCACGAATAAACATGAACACGATTGTTGAAATCCAACAAAAGCTTAACTCTCAAGCGAGCACAAGAACAAACGCATTGGCAAGAAAAGAAATTTCGTGATTACTGGCATGCAAAAAGCGGCAAAGAGGCGCTAAAAGACAATTGGCAAGCCACAAAGCGCAATTGGTCTCAAAGTGAGACTGAACGGATAAAAGACTATCAAGAAAGACTTGCCATGTTTTCTTCTCACGCATCTCTCACACGGCATTCTAGCGACAGCGATGCCCTCTACCGAACTCTCATCAATGACCATAGGAATGAACATGAGCACCATTGTTGAAATCAAACAAAAGCTTAACTCTCAAGCGAGCACAAGAACAAACGCATTGGCAATATCGCAGTGTGAAATAATTTTGTTTGGCAGGCAAGTTTTTTACCCTACAGACTATGCACCTACCCCAACACACCACACACCTGCCTTCTCCTCCACGCATCACCTGCCCTCTTCCAAGCACCTCATCTCCAACACGAACAGCAAAACCCAAAGCCTTCCTGCCACACCGGCAAACGAGGAAAGCTCTAACCATTCACAGACAAACACCAAGAATCCCACAAGCTTGCAGACAAATACAAAAAACGCACCCTCTTTCTCAGATCGCACAAAGTCCTCCACACACCACGCGTCTGCTTCAACACACCACGCTCCCACCCCCACAGACCACACACCTGCCTTCTCCTCCACGCATCACCTGCCCTCTTCCAAGCACCTCATCTCCAACACGAACAGCAAAACCCAAAGCTTTCCTGCCACACCGACAAATGAAAAAAGCTCTAACCGTTCACAGACAAACACCAAGAATCCCACAAGCTTGCAGATAAATACAAAAAACGCACCCTCTCTCATAGATCGCACAACGTCCTCCACACACCACGCGTCTGCTTCAACACACCACGCTCCCACCCCCACAGACCACACGCTCTCTTCCATGAACTGCATCCTCGAAACGAACAGCAAAACCCAAAGCCTCCCTGCCACACCGGCAAACGAGGAAAGTTCTAACCATTCACAGACAAACACCAAGAATCCCACAAGCTTGCAGATAAATACAAAAAACGCATCCTCCTCCACAAACCACACACCTACCCAAAAAGATCACACATCTCCCTCAACAGACCGGGCTTTTGCCTCGACGGTTGCATCAGGTTTGAGTGAAAAACAAGCACGTTGGCAAGAAAAGAAATTTCGTGATTACTGGCGTGCAAAAAGCGGCAAAGAGGCGCTAAAAGACAATTGGCAAGCCACAAGGCGCAATTGGTTTCAAAGCAAGATTGAACGAATAAAAGACCATCAAGAAAGACTTGCCATGTTTTCTTCTCACGCATCTCTCACACGGCATTCTAGCGACAGCGATGCCCTCTACCGAACTCTCATCAATGACCATAGGAATGAACATGAGCACCATTGTTGAAATCAAACAAAAACTTAACTCTCAAGCAGGCGCAATAGCAGAAATGTTGCTTCCCCAAGGGCGGAAACGTGGCAATGATTGGGTTGTCGGCAACACAAGAGGAGAAGCGGGCCAAAGTTTATCGGTCTGCTTGAGCGGCAGTAAAGCCGGTCTCTGGTATGACTTTGCAGAAGGCAGCGGCGGTGATCTTTTAGACCTTTGGTGTGCAGTCAAAGGGATTAACCTCTCTCAAGCGTTAGAGGAAGCACGTACCCTCCTCAATCTAACCCGTCCCAAACCCTTTATAGCACCGCATCGTTCCTATCGGCGTCCACCAGTTCCCACAGGGGGCACACCCCAAAATTTGGTCAAGATCTACTTAAACAAAGAACGCGGCATTCCCCTTGAGATTTTAAAGCGTTACCGCATAGGAGAAGAAGGCGAAAAAATCATTTTTCCCTTTTATAAACCTGATGGCACCCTTGCTTTGGTAAAAGAACGATTGGCACAAGCGGGAGCAAAAGCAAAACCAACAGCAGCACAATGTGAAGCAATCTTGTTTGGCTGGCAAGCTCTTTACCCCATGAACTGCACCCCCGAAACGAACAGCAAAACCCAAAGCCTCCCTGCCACACCGGCAAACGAGGAAAGTTCTAACCATTCACAGACAAACACCAAGAATCCCACAAGCTTGCAGATAAATACAAAAAACGCATCCTCTTTCTCAGATCGCACAGCTTCCTCCACACACCACGCGTCTGCTTCAACAGACCACGCTCCCACCCCCACAGACCACACGCTCTCTTCCATGAACTGCATCCTCGAAACGAACAGCAAAACCCAAAGCCTCCCTGCCACACCAGCAAACGAGGAAAGCTCTAACCATTCACAGACAAACACCAAGAATCCCACAAGCTTGCAGATAAATACAAAAAACGCATCCTCTTTCTCAGATCGCACAGCTTCCTCCACACACCACGCGTCTGCTTCAACACACCACGCTCCCACCCCCACAGACCACACGCTCTCTTCCATGAACTGCACCCCCGAAACGAACAGCAAAACCCAAAGCCTCCCTGCCACACCGACAAATGAAGAAAGTTCTAACCATTCACAGACAAACACCAAGAATCCCACAAGCTTGCAGATAAATACAAAAAACGCACCCTCTTTCTCAGATCGCACAGCTTCCTCCACACACCACGCGTCTGCTTCAACACACCACGCTCCCACCCCCACAGACCACACGCTCTCTTCCATGAACTGCATCCTCGAAACGAACAGCAAAACCCAAAGCCTCCCTGCCACACCGACAAATGAAGAAAGTTCTAACCATTCACAGACAAACACCAAGAATCCCACAAGCTTGCAGATAAATACAAAAAACGCATCCTCTTTCTCAGATCGCACAGCTTCCTCCACACACCACGCGTCTGCTTCAACAGACCACGCTCCCACCCCCACAGATCAGGCTTTTTGCTTCACGAATCGTACACTTGTCATCACTGAAGGAGAAATTGATGCCCTTTCGCTCGCTGCCTATGGTTATCCAGCGGTTTCAGTTCCATTTGGAGGAGGTGTTGGAGGTAAACAGAATTGGATTGAAAATGAATTTGATCATTTAGAATCTTTTGAAATCATTTTTTTAGCCACCGATATGGACAAACCTGGTGAAGAAGCAGCCCATGAGATTGCCAATAGGCTTGGTCGTCATCGCTGCTACCGTGTACAACTCCCCTGCAAGGATGCCAATGACTGTTTAACCGCTGGTATTGATGCAGCCACCATAAAAGCTGCCTTTTCCTCAGCAAAAAGCTTTGCACCAAAAGGGTTACGACGCGCCTCAGATTATAAAGATCAAGTTATAGGGCTCTTTTGGCCAGAGCCTAAGCAGCATCTTGGCTATACGGTTCCCTATCCTAAACTCAACGGCAAGCTGTATTTTCGTCCAGCGGAATTAACGCTATGGAGTGGTGCCAGTGGTGCTGGAAAAAGCCAATTGTTATCAGACTGTATTCCCCATTGGATTTCGCAAAAGAGTCGTCTTTGCTTAGCCTCACTGGAAATGAAAGGAGCACAATCTTTACGTCGTTTAACGAAACAAACGGGAGGTTTAGAACACCCCACCAGAGAGATGATTGAACGAATTTTACAGTTTTTAGATGACGGACTTATTCTCTATGAGCATGTTGGCAAGTCGAGCGTCGACACATTGCTGGATGTTTTTGACTATTGCCGTGCGCGCTATGGCTGCGACCAATTTATCATCGACAGTCTCATGCGGCTTGGCATTGCCTCAGATGATTATACCGGTCAAGAACAAGCAGTTTATAAAATGGTTGATTGGGCTATTTTAAACAATGTACACATTCACCTTGTTGCCCATGCACGCAAAAGCGGTTTGGATAAGGATATCCCAGGCACTGAAGACATTAAAGGCGCCTCAGAGATTGGAGCCAATGCCTTTAATATTATCACAATTTGGCGCAATCGATCCTTAGAAGACAAAATTTTTGCTGCCTCTCTCGAGCAAGAAAAAGCAGATTTAGCAAAACGTCCAAGCGTTATTATGAATATCGCCAAACAACGTTCTGGTGACTTTGAAGGTAAAATAGGTCTTTGGTTTGACCGGCAAACCTACCGCTATCGTTGTTCCTCTGAACACCCCCTAACCCCACGGCGTTATCTGGAACACCCGATCCAAAACACCAACTTATTGAAGAACCAAAGCCAAGTCAAACCAGAACGCTTTGCACCTATATAACCCAAAATAAAAAACGCCAATAAAGCAATAGAACACCACCCACTTCCAAAAATCCACCCTGTAAGACTGAGACACTTCGCGCCGATATAAATAAAAACCAAAGCGAGAGTAAAAAGGCAGAAAAACACCAACAACGGTAAAAACTACGAACCATGCGACATCAACATCCCCCACCTCTTAGAAAAGTAAAACTAAAGATAACGCCGGCAATGAAGCAAGACACCAATCCTTTTCAAGAGTGCCTCTCCCATCACACGAGCACCCCCCATGAATAAAAGAAGAAACAAATCCAATTATGACGAAAAAGACTCTCCTCTTGAGAGCCAAAGCCAAATCATATCAAAACGCTTTGCATCTCTATATAAGCAAACCCAAGATGCTTTGCTTCCTCATAAACAAAACAAAAGATAAGTCAAAAAATGCAGCAAGACACCACAAAATTCAAAAGCCACAATGACCTCTGCAATATCGAATCGCCTTGCTTCCGCATAAGAAAACGCAAGAGCAATAGCGAAAAAGCAGCAAAATCCCACCGCCTGCAAGAATAATTCCCACGTAACAGCTTTACTCCCGGCTCCCACAGAAACAAACCCAAGGACAACGCCCACAATACAGTAAAACGCCCAAGCGTGATTATGAATATTTCCAAACAACGTTCCGGTGATTTTAAAGACAAAACAGAAACTGTGGTTTGACCAGCAAACCTATCACTATCGCTGTTCCTCTGAATACCCCTTACATCTTACAGCACTATCCAGAACGCGCCCACACTTTCTTGAAAAACCACCCCCCATAATACCACAACACCTTATGCCCTCATGAACAAAATCATAAATAAAAGGAAAGAAAAACCCAAATATGCAAATAAACGCGCAACTTCCTCGAGAAGCAAAGCGCTCTCAAATCCAAGATGCTTTTCTCCCATATGCACCAAACCAAAGGATAATACTGGCAATGCAGAAAAATGCCCACCTTTTCAAGAACCAAATTCACACACCATCAATGCGCCATCTCATGAGAAAAAAATCAACAACAACTCTCACTGTACAGCAAAACCCTTCCCTTTCGAAAACCAAAGCCATGTCATACTAACACCTTTCGCCACCTCATTAGCAAAACTCCCTTCATAGGCACCCCTAAGGACACTTCCAACAATACAGATCAAGATCCACTCACCCAAGAACCCCCACTCACCCAAGAACCCCCACTCACTCAAGAACCCCCACTCACTCAAGAACCCCCACTCACTCAAGAACCAAAGTCAGCTAAAACCAAAATGCTTTGCTCCCATAGAAGTAAAAGCAAAGACAGCGCTCACAATGCAACAAAACACTAACCAATTAAAAACAGCAATCTACGCAATATTAACAGATTCTCTCATGAGCAAAGCCCCATAGAACTCGCAACAATAAAGGCAACTTCAACTTTTCAAAGACTCCCTCTATGCAAAAGAGCACGCATAAAAACTTTCTCTCAACAGGCATACATTGAACAGCATCCAATTTCTTTAAAGCAAAACTTATAACTTTTGAGGAGATGACATGAAACATCAAGATAAAAGAAAAAACACGACACCACCTTCTGCTCGCTCCCACTGTGATAAAGAGCAACCGCATCTTGGCCATTTAAAGACGCAAGAAGTGGTGATTGAAACAAGCAACCCTTATTTTCAACCAACGCATTTAGAAAGCTCTAACAACCCGCGCACCATCAAAGCCATTGTCAATGCCGGGAGCCGTCCCATTGCGCTTTTATATGCGAAAGGGCATATCAGCAAAGCGCAATATAGAGCAGCAGAACGTTTTTATGTTTATTGGCGTCAAAGTCAATCTGACTTGCATATGAGTCCTGATTACACACGCCCAAAAATTGCGTGCGGACAGAGTTACACACACCCCATTGAACGACAAATAGAAGCATCCAATCATTTACAAAAGGTCAAAGTTTTGCTTGGTATTCTTGGCTATTCGCTTATTGAACAAGTTGTTGGTTATGGTCAAGCGATCAAAGACTTAAATCCTTCAAAACGCAAACAAAACTCCCTTGCAGATCATTTACGAGATTGCTTAGAGCTACTTGCGTGCCATTGGGGATATACAAGCGGTTAAGACTCTAAATAATCTCTGTGCCTTTTTTTCCCATCCCTCCCTACGCCTTTTTCTCTCCATCTTTCTCCACGCAACTTTCTACACGTTTCCCCTGCCACCTCTCATTTCCCACTCTTTTTCCTACTCTCCAGCCTCTTCTCTCCCACCGATACCTCAACCAAATGAGCTTCCAATCATCTAAGCCCCTCTACCGACAAATATCTCAAAGACAACCACCAGTTATACAAAGACCAGGAGATATCCACCCTTAGCGCACCTACTCCTTACCTCAATCAGCGCACCACTTTTTGCTTCCCCTTATCCTTTAGTGAAACCTTTCAACCCGCTTGCCAGCCTCTTTTCCCCCACCGGCAATCAATGCACTGGCAACCAGCACACAAGCAACAAACACTCAAAACCGCCTCACAAACCTCCAAGTCACCCTTCCAGCACCTTCTCACCCTCCCCTCCATCGAGCCAACCTCCCCATGAGCAGCCACCACTCTTCTCCCTACTCTCTAGCCCCTTCTCTTCCATCGGAAGCCTGCCCACAAGCAACCAACCATCCCAAGCCACCTCATCAACAGCCACTACCTCAAAGACAACCGTCAGCTATCTAAAAACCAAGAGAGATACACACCTCTAATGCACTCTACTCCTTACCCCAATTACCACGCTAGTTTTCGTCTTACTTTATCCCTTCATGCAACCCTTCACTTTACTCTCCAGCCCCTTCTCTTCTACCGGCAATCACCCCACAAACAGCTGTTTCCCAAAATCCTTCAATAAGAGCTAGCTCACCCTTCTCCCCACCCTTTTACCTTGCTCACCAATCCTTCTCTCCCACCAATAGCTCAACCTACGAGCTTCCAATTACCAATCCCTTCTCCCCAATACCCACCTCATCTTCTCTCCAGTCTCTTCCCCCACGGCAGCTAACCTTATTAGGCACTGCACACACCGAAAGCCATCCCACCAAAAGCTACTCCACCAACCATCACCTCACTGGAAATAATCCTCGTGATGTAATCTTTTTTCTTCATTAAAGGTAAAAACGCTCATTTGAATGTCCATTTTGCTCTGTTTTGTTCAGGACTTTTTATAAACTAAAAACAAGCAAACAGCCCAGTAGCCAATACATCCCAGGCGACCAATAGTTATCCAACAAGCAGGAGATACACACCTCTAATGCACTCTACTCCTTACCCCAATTACCACGCCACTTTTCGCCTCATCACACCCTTTCACTGGCTCGTCCAGCCCCTTCCCCTCTACCGGCAATCACCCCACAAACAGCTGTTTCCCAAAATCCTTCAATAAGAGCTAGCTCACCCTTCTCCCCACCCTTTTACCTTGCTCACCACTCCCTTTTCCCAGCAACCAACCCATCTTCCTCCATCCATTCACCCTGTTCACCTGTCCTTTTTCCCCCACCGGCAATCAATACACCGACAGCCAATCCACGGGAAGCCCTCCTAAACAGCAACCTCTACCGGCAACCAACCCATCCTTCCTCCATCCATTCAACCCAATCACCACACTACTTTTTCCTTCACTCTTTCAAAAGCCCTCAACCCATTCTTTCATTCTTTACACGGTATTGATAAGGGCACGTACCTTGCGCAATCCTTATGCTTTCCGCTTTTGCGTATTCACGCTTTATCGTTTTTGCGTTTTTACAAATTTACAGAAAGCAGGCAATAAACTTCTGATAAAAAACCCCAATCAAAAGACCAGAGCAACATATTCGAGGGCTCCTTGAATCGAATAAAACGCTTTTAAAATCAGTTCCACTGATCCACACAATTTTTCTCCACCCCTTTCACTTGCTCGCCTGTCCTTTTTCCCCCACTGGTAATCAATACACCGACAGCCAATCCACGGGAAGCCAATCACCCAAGCCCCTCTACCAGCAACCAGCACACAAGCAACAAACACTCAAAACCACCTCACAAACCTCTAAGTCAACCCTTCCAGTACCCTTCTCATCCTCCCCTCCATCGAGCAACCTCCCCATGAGCAGCCACCACTCTTCTCCCTACTCTCTAGCCCCTTCTTTTCCATCGGAAGCCTGCCCACAAGCAACCAATCACAACAAGCACCCTCACCAACAACCACTACCTCAAAAACAACCGTCAGCTATCTAAAAACCAAGAAAGATACACACCTCTAATGCACTATACTCCTTACCCCAATTACCACGCTAGTTTTCGTCTTACTTTATCCCTTCATGCAACCCTTCACTTTACTCTCCAGCCCCTTCCCCTCTACCGGCAATCACCCCACAAACAGCTGTTTCCCAAAATCCTTCAATAAGAGCTAGCTCACCCTTCTCCCCACCCTTTCACTCTGCTCACCAATCCCTTTTCCCCAGCAACCAACCCATCTTTCTCCATCCATTCACCCTGTTCACCTGTCCCTTTTCCCCCACCGGCAATCAATGCACCAGCAGCCAATCCACGGGAAGCCCTCCTAAACAGCAACCTCTACCGGCAACCAACCCATCCTTCCTCCATCCATTCAACCCAATCACTAGACCACTTTTCGTCTCACCTTATCCCTCACCGACAACCAACCTTGAAGCCACTCTACCGACCATCACCCCACTGGAAACAAGCCTTTTGGTTTAACCGTTGCAAAAAAACCATTTTTGTTCGTTAATAGTAAAAACGCTCATTTGAATGTCCATTTTGCTCTGTTTTGTTCAGAACTTTTTATAAACTAAAAACAAGCAAACAGCCCAGCAGCCACCACCTCTTTTAACAACCACAGGTTATCCAATAGCCAGAAGATACCCACCCTTAGCGCACCTACTCCTTATTCAATCAGTACGCCACTTTTCGCCTCACCTTATCCCTTAGTGAAACCTTTCAACCCGCTCTTCCAACATCTTCTCCTCCACAGCAGCCAACCTACCAACAGCTAATTTCAATCCACTGCAAACGACTGCGCAATGACACAACCGTACGTAATTTTCTTGCTCCTTTGTCTTGATTTTAAGACATTGATAAATCTTTATCTTATGAAATTTAAAAATTATGAGAAATGCGTGTAAACATCTTGGCAACAACATTTCAAACAAGATTGTTATGCAATACAGAGTAAAAAAGAAAAAACAGAATAGACTGTTTTGCTGCTTTGAAAAAGCGACTACAGCTTTTAGAAAACGGTCGACATAAACCTGCTTGATAGGCAAACCGATAAAATCGGCCATGACACGTTTAACTTTTCACGAAACCTTCTCTAAATTCTTGCTCCTGAAAAACGCTACTTGGTAAATTTTATGCACTTAAGCCATATTTTACCGAGTTATGCCGCTAAAATACGAGAGAGATCCCCTTATTTTTATGATTGTCATAATTTTTCTTCTGCTTAAACGGGTGTAAAAACATCTGTTTTATTTAGAAGAATGTATATCATAGCACCCTCTTTTAACGGACATAAGAAAAGCTTTAGAGCAAATATTTTGCTGACAAAATATTTTATATGAGAGTAATTTTTACTTCCCCCTAATAAAACCGAAAAAAGAAAACAAAAAGAGAACGGACAAAACGGGTGCGTGCAATAAAGTGAATGACAAAATATGATATTTTTGTGCACTGCCTTCATTATATAAGGTCTTAATTGACAACGAGATACCCTGGCCAATGATAAAATTACAACAAAGAAGCCACCATACTCAGGAATAAAGTCCTATCATAGACCCTATAGCCTTCATCCTTATTGGCTCGTGATAAGTAAAGGATGAAACATTTATGGGCATAACAAAAACACAAACAGCAGGTTTTAACGCACCGACCATTCCTGCTAAACCTATGCAAAAGCTTTGACATATCTCTCCTACACACCCTATCGTGATGCAAAAATGAAATCTCCTCTGAAGAGAGAACAGAATTCGCGACATAGCTTTCTGGAAAGTAGCAACAACTTATTCATCACATCAATGACAGCGAATAAGTTCAAGCGGGCTGTTCTCCTTATTAAAATTCCTTCTCCTCTTTTAAAAATTTATTGTACTTATGGATGTCACAAAAAAGTATTAACCGCTTTTTGGATCCATGATGAAGGGGACCCATCAAAGAGCGCAATACCCAAAAAACTCGGCAGATCTTGGAGATTTCGGCTATGATCTGTGCCGATTAGGTCTTTGCTGTGGAGGCTATGTATCTAAAGCATCAAATTGAAGCTGCAACAGCATATCGAGCGATGATAGAAGATTCAACCTATGTATTTCTTTAATGAAAATTGCACATCGCCTCACGCTTTTGTTTCTCGCGTTCTTTAATGGGGGGACTCCCCTCAACGCAAAATAGAACGCCATTGCGTTACCAATTCACGCGCTAGTTTTAAAGAAACATCTCTTAAGACAATTCAGAACGTGAATGCTATAATGGTAAATCCATTGAGCACCCCCATCCTTACACTTATTGAGCATACAAACCGATACCATCCTACTCTTTGCCAGCTCAAAATGTTACAGCAACTCTTGACACTTAAGACAATTCAGAACGTGAATGCTATAATGGTAAATTCATTGAGCACCCCTATCCTTACACTTATTGAGCATACAAACCGATACCATCCTACTCTTTGCCAGCTCAAAATGTTACAGTAACTCTTGACACTTAAGACAATTCAGAACGTGAATACTATAATGGTAAATCCATTGAGCACCCCCATCCTTACACTTATTGAGCGTGCAAACCGATACCATCATACTCTTTGCCAGCTCAAAATGTTACAGCAACTCTTGACACTTAAGACAATTCATAAGAGGTATCTTTACTCCTTATCTTTAAAAGTTTTTATCCACACATTAATCCCACTTGTAACGTGCAAGCGAGTGGTTGTAATTATTCAACATACACAGATTTTCAATGAGAAAATCCACGGTATTTAGGGTTTTCATTGAATATGCACAACGCTAAATTATCATTATAAATCAATCTTTTATCCAATAAAAAATTAAGAGGAAAATCTTTTTTGCTTTTTTGTTATTTTAAGCCGATTGCAAAGCAGTTTTATTTTTTATTTGATTTTTTCAAAGGTTTTTCAAAAACAGTTTTCTCATCTTTCGAAAACTTTTTAAAAATCTTTACAAGAATTTTAAAGGCCGTAGATTTAAAGACTCTTCATAACTTTCTCTTCTTTTTGCCATCAAATGTTGATTTTTGAAAGTGTTCGCTCTTTTTTTGCTTTTTGGCTCTCAAAATCCAATTTGATAAACAGCGTGAAGGGTAAAAACAGACATAAAACAAAGGAGGATCACCTCTTCCTTTCTCATTCCCCCTTTTCCCAATGAGGATAAAAGGGACTTCAAATGACATCCAGAGACAACCCTCTCCCATAAAGCCGCCAGAGGAGCAATCCAACAATCCTCAGCTTTCTTGCAAGGCTGTCCTTTTACAACCATTGGTTCATTTCTTTCAGATTTTGATCAATGGTCCTTTATTTTTTCAGCTCTTCATTCCTCCAGTATAAGAAACCACTCTCATTATTTTGCAGACATAAGTAAATTTTTGCAGGCTTATTTTTCTTGTCAAAATTCCGTTTCGACAAATAAAAAAACCTTTTTATAAGAATACTATACTCTCGTACCTTTAGCACTCTAAGTTCTTCTTTTATAAGATAATAATATATCGAAGAAATAAATAACTTAAGAAAGAATAAATAAAACAACAATCATTATAATAAATTGCTCTCTATAGAATTTTTTATTACATTTATACTCTACAACACTAGCATCTAAGATGAAGCGCACTTCATAAAGCGTATCAAAACACAATCAAAAAATGATTAGACACAGCATTGAGATTCACCAATTGCTATAGCTTTTTCCGCGTCTTACTCTCCTGGCTTACTCTGTTCAATCCTCATCATAGAATCACCCCATATGCAAGACATCAAAGAAACAGCCAAAAGAGAAAGATAAGCCTTTGGTATGAGAGACAGAAAGAACCAACGCTCCTTATTTTTTCAACTTTTCTAAAAGAATTGACCACATTTCCACAGGATATCCACAGCTTCGCGGAATATCCAGCCTCACACAGAATGTCCCCCTCCAACCTCCATAAAATCTCCCCACCCCACAAGAGAGATACACCCTATAGGAAATAGGCGCACCACAGGCAATACATATACACAACAAGAGATATAGAGCCTTCACTGCAGAGACCTAATTGGCACAGATCACAGCCGAAATCCTGAGGTTTTACCGAGTTTTTATGGATATTGCGCTCTTTAATGCGCCCCTTCACCACGGGAGCAAGAAAATGTTGGTTAATACTTTTTTGTGACATCCTTTTTCGTATGAGTGTCCGGCAGAATTTCTTCTCCTTTACACAATCAATAAAACAATATTTGAAATAAATTATGAAATATAAAAAGAACAAAATTTAGTTAAATAGAGTTTAAATTTATTCTTTTTTATGAGTGTTGTATTTTTACTATGGTAATCTAAAATTAATTTACGTATTATACATTTTGATATTTATTTATATTAAAAAATAGTAGGAGAAAATGATGAACATTAGATATATTTTTATAGCAGGAGCAATTACAAGTAGTTTAGCTCTTGCTATGCAAGAAAATGATTATATTATTAATACCCAACAAGCCAATATTATTAATCCTTATACTATTCCTGGCAGCGATTTACAGTTCATTGAGCTTATAAATATTGAATTAAATAAATAAAATATTTTAAAAAACTATTAACAACAAAGAAAAAATGAATATAAATCTTCTCTATCCAAACAGAAAAAAACTATTTTATACGCCAGCTGCATTTTTGCATTTTGTGCTCTTATTTTTAATATATACAATTTTAAGATTGCATTAATTGAGAATAAATAAAAAACAAAGAGGTACTTATATAGTGTAATGTATTACCAAGCGGCAGTGATCTATTACAAAAATAAATATTGAAAAGGCTCCAGAAAAGACGGAGCCTTTTTTAAAGGGACTTTTCTTTTTATCAAAGATTTTCTTCTGCTTATGGATTCTCTTGTATTGATCTTTAGCACAGCTTTAATTGCTATATTCTTTTTCCACCAAAACACAGCAAAGGTCTTTTCTTGAAAGACAAGATAACAGTGAATTTGATCACAACAGTTTTCTTCCTCTGTTTCAACAATTCTCTTTCACTGTGTAGAGCAAATCATTTTCAGTCGACTTTCTTTGAAACTTTTAATTTTTCATTTTCTTTAAAATTTTTAAGAAATTCTTGAGCACATAAAAAAGCTTTTTATGTTCCCCAACAATGGGTTTCTTTCAACGCATCAATTTGTATATCGATAAACGCGCACTCACCATTTTTATAGAGACAATATTTCCTTCCACTAACTTCAAACCCTTCCACTAACTTCAAATATGAGCGCTTCATGACTTATATCATCGAATATCTTATTCCGTTAATTCCTGTTTCTTCTGCTTGACAAGTTTTCTATGTTAGGCTCTATTTTTATGACAAAAATTCGGATCTCTGGCTCTAAAACACTGATACTTCTCCACTTTTATAGACAGTTTCTCTGCAACCTGTTCAAAAAAATCGTAACTGAGGTGCTCTGTTTTAGCCATCTCGTCTGCAATCAATCAGCAAAGCATGTTTAAGATGGATTTCTTCACGATAAAAATCTTCTCTATTTTCATCAAAGCCAAGCTGATCAACTACTGCAAAGCTTTTGCTGTAAAACTGTAAAACTTCTACATCACCAAGCAAAGTAAGAACCCCAAGATAGGTTAGAGCATAAGATATCACCTTTGTTTTGCCTGTTGACCAAGATAAAAAGTCTTTTTTCCAAGGTGGAATACTGAATTGAAAGCGCAGCATTTTATGCAGAACAAAATCACCCACTGCCCATTATAAAGTTTTATCAAGCGCCTTTTCTAAACGCTCTTGTGTGACTCTTACTTCAAAAATTTCCAGTCCCTTAACCCTAAAATTCAAAGCTACCGTTGGCAAAACATAAGAATTGCAAGGATTAATGGTCTGACAAGTAGCAGTAAAGTAACAATAAAAACGCCGTTTATTATTAAAAGCCCGTAATCAAATTGTAGGTAATCTTTGCTGATTTCATCATTATAGAGAAATTACACTTCGCAATCTGGTAAATAATAGATCATCAAATAGTCGCCTTTTCCCTCGATTTTCACCGGCCACCCCAGACTTTTCAAAAACGCAGCACGCTTTCCATAGTGAAGATTTCATCATCGTCATAAACTTTTTCTTACTCTTCTTTCTCACACATTTCCTTCATCCCCGTCTCCTTCATCCTCGTTTCCTTTATCATTGTCTCTTTCCCTCTCATAGCTTTTCAAACGCTGTATCATATTCTTTCAGCACTCTTTTTAGTTCTTTTTTTACTTAGAAATACATTTTCGCCCACTTGAAGACAGAATAATAAAACCCCGAAATGATAAAGGAGACACTCTCAGAAACAAAAAGTATCACGAAAAAAATTCCTAGAATAAATAATCTTATAAGATGATTATTCATTTTCTCCCTATTACCTTATTTATCCGGCTCATTTTGATAACAGGTTGTTTTACCTTTTTGCCGAATTGCTTTTTCCAGTTTTAGGATATTTTTTTCAAAAGATACGTAAAAAGCATGGAGAGTCCCAACATAACCGATATAAAAGCACTAACACACATACCGTGATAACTTTTAGCAACACAAAAACAACAAAAAAGCTGCTCTCCTTCTACATGGTTTATTCCCAGTCTTCCAGAATTAGATAGAGGGAAGATCATTTCACATTGCTTCTTCCAGCTTCTGAATGTTTTTTCAAAAGATACCCCCCTATAACTGATATAAAGAAAAGCGCACATATTATTATGGCTATCATCCATACAAAGCTAATGGCAAGAATACTCTTTTAGCACTCTGTTAGCTTTTAAGCTAATAAGTCTTAATATTATAAAAAACCATAATTCATACGACAATCATAACAGAGATGTAAAAGCTGCGTTTATAATTTCTTTCTGAAAGAAATGCTTCTTCAAATAAAAAAGAGCGCAGTTTTTGATCACCCCCCTAATTCCTCCTTTAATTCCTGTGCTTCACTTCTTTTATTCTTCACTTTCTTTAAAATTTTTGAGCTGTTCTTGGTCTCGTATAAAACAGCTCTTTGTTTCCCCCAATAACGGTTCGTTCTGTAAACGGCTTATTTTAGCTCCTGTACAGATTGCTTCTTCCAGCTTCTGAATATTTTTTTTCAATTTACGATCTCGCAAACGGTTTATCCCCCACAAGATAGGGAGGGGTACAAAAATACAGGCCCAGAGAAAAACCGGGAGGGAAAATATCAGATAACCAATACCATTCCATCTGACTCCACCCAACATCTGTGTTTCACTCAATATATGCATGAGAGACATTGCCAAAACAGGAGACCCTACAACCATTATAATGAGGAATATAGAGAGCGTGATAAGAAACTTGAGAGACGCTTTTTTATTATTTTTCAATGTATAATTTTTCAACGAAAACACCCTTGTTTTTTAAACGAAAGAAAATATAAATCCCGAGCAGAAACTGAACTTTCCCCTTTATTTTCCTCTTACTTCTTCCATAACGAACCTCATAACTGCGCCTCCATCAATCCGCATATTTAGTCCTATGAAAGCTTCCTCCGTCATGACGAATTTACCCTTCACAGACTTATCTCTCCGTAACAAACTTACCCCCATAGGCCAACTTATCCTTGTCTGTTTACCTCTTAAAGATCGTTCAAACGAGGCTTCTTTTCCTAGATCTCATAACTGCTCCATTTTTAAGAATCTCTCAAGCGCTCTGAGGCATGGTTTTATCACTTTTTTCAATTCCCTTACCATTTTGCTATAGAATTTCGAACATGTTATAATAGTGTTATACACTGCAATAATAACACCACCGTCACTGCAACAAAATGCTACCTTTGACTCATGAATGCACCTTCTTAACGAAAGAGCAAAAATCATAGCTCTGCAAACAACACAAACAAAGGATATAAAAAACTCTTCATTGTTCCCTTCTCCTGCATTCCGTGATGTCATCAGTATCTTACGGCTCCATCTTTTCTTTCAATTTCTAAATCATTTTCTTAACTGACCTATCACTCTTACACGAAGAAGCAAAAAGCTTGGCAGCAAAAAGAGCAGACACAACAATCCATGCGAGGAGCCGAAATAGAATAAAGGAAAAGCTTTCTCCCCTCGCCCATTGACTGGAATGAAAGATATTACCTAGCATAAAAGAAAAGAGCAATTGGAAAAACCACCATTACCATTACGAGAAAGATAAAGACTATTCTTTTATAATCTTTCTAGGTATAACCTTTCCAAGAAAAGGAATATATTTTTCTTAAAGATTGAATTCTTCTTCTTTATGTTTTTTACTTCTTTTTTCACACAATTACCACATACGCTATTCAATGATTGTTTTTCAGTTCTTTATTCATACGAAAGTATAATCTCGCACGTTTGATACAAAAGTAATAAATTCCAACAATCATCATATTGTTTAAAATAACCAGGATGATGAGTCCTAAAATAGCAAGACCAACCAATAATGTTGTAAAAAAAGTCATTTTTTCCCCATCACGCTCTGTAGAGTGAGTGATTTATAGCACTGCTTTGTTGATTTTCCATTTTTTGAATCCTTTTTTTCAATTTATAATTCAGTACGATATGGAGCAGCAGAATAATTGGCAAGAAGATGATAAGACATCCCCAGCAATCGACAGAAGAAACATAGAGGGAATAAAGCCATCCACTCAAACACCATCCATAAAATGAAGCAAAAATTCAGTCCGAATAAAAGCCATTAAAACCAATAGGACAAGAGAGATGCAAAATATTATGGCGTAATCTTTCGAAGAAAGCACCATTGATTTTTTGAAAGAAGTTTAGATTCTGTGTCACATGTTGAATGTGATACAGAGAGTATATCAACATGCTCTTGAAAAAATTGGTATGATGGTGATTTGTTTGTTATCATACTGACATTTCCCCGCTTTTTAAAACTGCACAGCACTTTAACATTTCACCGCAGTAGCAACCAGCACTTTCTCTATAAAGTCTATAAAGAGCTTCTGACTGATCTTCCCCTATGTCATAAATATGAGAAGGAAAACTGCAGATACTGACGTAAAGCTGTAGGTTGTTTTCTCAATCAAAACACATAATGAAAACCGCCCCTGGACTTTCTGCAGCATTTGATCTTTCAAAAAGCAAAAGGCCCTTCACCACAACGCACATAGCTATACAATTTTCAATGTTCATACATTAGGGATTCGTGTAACAAATCCAACAAAAATTTTCAACCCTCTCTTTTAAAAAGCGATAAAGATTTCAATCAAAAGGTAAAAGTAGCGGAGCATCTCGCAAACAGGGATGAACAGCAGTTCATAAAGAAAGATGAAGGCATAACAAAAACCGCTTTTTCAAAAGCAGATGACCATTTTTTCCCTCTCCATACTTTATAACAGTACCATGATCAAAAATTACCAAATTGCGTTAGAAAACAGCAAAAATGAAGACAAAAACCTAAAAATATCCTCTATAAAGAATAAAGCAAAAAGAAATCAACGAAAACGGGTCATTTTATCATTCATGTTGTATTCCCGCTATCTTATGGATATTTTATTTGAAAAGATAAGCCATTTTGTAGTATTATAAGAAAGGGGGAGGTTTATTTTTTGTAAATATCCGCAGATTTTGTCTGTTAAACAGAGTCTAAAATTTCTTCGAAAGAGGATAGAGAGATTTGCTAAACAGGAGAGATACTCAAAAAAGTGCTCTCTCTGAGGTATTTTTTGGCAACCACCAACGGCAAAACTCCAAAAGAAATCCCAAGAAACAGAGCAATGGCTTCTAGAATAAAGTTTAAAGGCTGGTGCAAAGCTTTTTTTCACACACAAGCCCATAAAACAACCAGTCAGGAAACAAAAGGGCATTTTCTTGTGGCTTTTCATGCACATCTATAACACTCGGATTTGGCATACCAGATTTGGTACCCCATAGGCACACCAGACCTGGTAAAAATTTTTCTTCCAAACGAAGCACAGGTTTAAAGATGACAAAAGCAAGCAAATGATCAGCTAGAAATGGCAGGTTAAAGAAGAGGGGAACAATGTGGAAGGAAGAGTATTTTTCTATACTTTCAAGAAGTATTGTCCTTTTTTGAGAAAGAAGGAAGATCATTTTAAACGCGTTGCTTTTCATCGCCCTCCCACCGATAGGCGCCTCCCCATAAAAGCATGACTGAGAGAATTTTCCCCATGCTGTCATCGTTAGCGAGAGAGTTCTTTTTTACTTCAAACGGTAAATTCATGAAAACAGTTAAAAAACGCGGTAGACCTAGAATAACAGGCAAACCAAGAGAACCCAATGGCCGTATTTCACGTGCAAAAAGACCAAACAAGGCTGTTCCACAAGTTACGATTGAAATGCGTGCGAAACATTTTGGTTTAAGCATAGAAGAAGCGAAAAACCCGCTTTCGAGTTCTTATATTGGGCGACTTTATATGCTTGGCACTAAACAAAATGGTTCAGGCATCAATAAAGAGCAATATGATACTGCGCAAAGGTATCTTCAAATCAGAAACGACTATCTATGCGCAAAAGGTTTGCCGAGTGGCTATTATGATAACTTTACGCATGCATTATCTGATGAAAAGGCAAAAAAACAATGGGTTCGCAGAGCAACCGATCACTATGAAGAGATGCAAGAAGCAATCAAAGAAGCACAACAGTTGCATCGTCAACATAACTTTCATGGGGCTTTACAATATCTTGTTGTAGAAGATCAATCGCTTCCCTCTCTCGTTTGTTCTCTCCGTCTTATTCTTGACGCACTTCACAAACATTTTGACGGTTAAACAAAAAATGATCATTCGCTGAGAAGCGCGTGTCTGCGCCCGACAACCCAACAATCTGTAAATATTTAAGCATTCATGCATTTATATTGGAACATCATAATATTATTGTTTGAGAATGGAAGCACTGTCGTAAAATGAGAGGCTAAAAATTTATTACAAACCGCTACATGAGAACTTTGAATATACCAAATTAGAATAAGACTATTGCCTCTATCTGTTTGCATAATCTTTGAAACGGGAAGACAGCTTAATTTGGGAAGATATAAAACTTTAAAGACAAAAAAGCGCTCATCTTTACCATCACCTTTCATTCGGCTTTATATTTTCCAAAACGATTTAGGGCAATATTTTTATAAATAATGGGGAGTGCGCATTACCTCACACTTTTGTTTCTGACGTTTTTTAAGAAGAATCACGCCCTTCACGCAAAACAAAAACGCCACTGTGTTGTACAGTTACACGCTTGTTTTAAAGAAACATTTCTTAGCGCACAAAAGCACGCACTCCAAGCCCATTTCACAACGACGCTCATAAATAGTATATGATAAATCCAAATAATATTAACGATAAAGCCATTGTGCACCCCCTTTTTACGTGCACCCCCCTCTTTACGCTTATGAAGCGTATAAGCCAGGACCCTTATTCTCACAAACCGGCACCATTATTCCTTTGCCAGCTTTCAATGTTGCCATAACCCTTGGCCCTTGAAATGATTCATAAGGGATTTCTTTAAAGAGTTTTTACCCCCACGACAACCGCACTTGTGACACACAAAGGAATGGTTTTTCTGATGATGAATGGAGCATTTGAGATGGAAGGATCTTACGATATGCGAGACTCTCATTCAAATTGAAAAAAGATGCATTATCTTTGTAAATCAATATGGTGACAGACAAATTCTTACCCCATCAAAAATCCCTACAAAAGCAATAATTAAAAAGCGTCTCACCAGCATCAAGTCTTATTAACACCCCATTCACCACCCCTCCCACCTCACTGGAAAGGCTTCCCACCTCTTTCACAGCCTCTTCAGCCCACTTTCCAAGTTATTCCCCAACCTAATCTGATCTCACCAGCACACCCTTGATGAAAACCACCACCAAAAGTAAACCACACCATCAGCAATCAACTACAAAAAACAACCTGATTTTAAACTTTACAAAATCTCATATCTCTTTTGTTTTTGAAAAGCACAAAAAATGCAATTTAAGAGTACGTCATGCTGCCCTGCCTTATGCAAAGCATTTTTTATAAACCAACAACACCAGAAACCATTTCCTCAGAAATCTCTCTATCAGCACCAAGCACGACAAAAGCAGCAAACGGGAATGGGCATCCAGCCTCATCATCCTTAACCCCTCTTTAACACACTCGTTACCCCCACTCTCCAAACCCATTGTCCCTCTCACTCTGTCCACAAAGAAAACCAACCAACAACACCAGAAGCCAACTCCTCGAAAATCTCTCCACCGGCACCCCGCACTCACACAAGTAATAATCGAAAAGCGCTTCACTAGCCTCCAAAATCACCCAAAAGCCACACTATAAACTGAAGAAAGATGAAAAAGTGCTTCTTATTCGTATTCGAAATAACTTCCGAATAAAACGGCACACTCTATTACAAAACCAGCGGAGTTGTTTAAAATAAAAAACACAAGATCTTAGTTTTTCTGTTGACAATGAAGAGAAAATCGTATTTAATGACACGTGCGGTATAAGTTTTTTTGTGACTAAATTTCACCGTTACTTCCAGCAGTGCCTTCATCATTATCTTTGTAAAGTTTTATTTCTGTTTTTAGAAAACAGGAAAAGTTTAATATGAGAGAATGTTCTTCAGCTTTAATTTACGCTGAGCATTTTTTATGTACGTCCCTCCCAGTAGAACCCATCCTCTCCAGAAATCTCTCCACAATCCCTCCCCCCACAAAAGCAATAATCAAAAAGCGTCTCACCAACCTCCCACCTCTTTAGCACACTCTTCGCCCCGCTCTCCAAGCCACTGTTCCTCTTACTCTTCACGACAGAGAAAACCAACAACACCGCTGTAAAAAGGAAACCGCAGTAACACTCCTCTCATAAGCCATCCATCTCACTGGCAAACTCTTCCACCTCTTGAGCACCCCCTTTGCCCCGCTCTCCAAGCCACTGTTCCTCTTACTCTTCACGACAGAGAAAACCAACAACACCGCTGTAAAAAGGAAACCGCAGTAACACTCCTCTCACAAGCCATCCATCTCACTGGCAAACTCTTCCGCCTCTTGAGCACCCCCTTTGCCCCGCTCTCCAAGCCACTGTTCCTCTTACTCTTCACGACAGAGAAAACCAACAACACCGCTGTAAAAAGGAAACCGCAGTAACACTCCTCTCACAAGCCATCCATCTCACCGGCAAACTCTTCCGCCTCGTTAGCACCCCCTTTGCCCCGCTCTCCAAGCCACTGTTCCTCTTACTCTTCACGACAGAGAAAACCAACAACACCGCTGTAAAAAGGAAACCGCAGTAACACTCCTCTCATAAGCCAACCACCTCACTGGCAAACTCTTCCGCCTCTTGAGCACCCCCTTTGCCCCGCTCTCCAAGCCACTGTTCCTCTTACTCTTCACGACAGAGAAAACCAACAACACCGCTGTAAAAAGGAAACCGCAGTAACACTCCTCTCACAAGCCACCCACCTCACTGGCAAACTCTTCCGCCTCGTTAGCACCCCCTTTGCCCCGCTCTCCAAGCCATTGCCTAACCTGATCTCACCTTATCCGCCCACCCCTAGCGAAAACCGCACTATCAGCAATCAACCACAAAAGACAAAAAGACAACCTGATGTTTTAATCTTTGTCAAATCTCATGTCTCTTCTGTTTTTGAAAAGCGAGAAAAATGCAATTTGAGAATATGTCATGGTCATACTGCTCTGCTTTATGCAGAGTTTTTTTATGGAGAAGTTTATGCGAAAAATATCAAAAGAAGGACTTGCGCTGATTAAACAATGGGAAGGATTACGTTTGAGCGCCTATCAAGATTCTATTGGTGTATGGACAATCGGTTATGGCCATACAAAGAGTGCTGGAAAACCCTTTGTGCGCAAAGGCATGACAATCACTGAAAAGCAAGCCGAAGAACTTCTTTGTCGAGACTTGCAACAATTTGAAAACGCTGTTGAGCAAGCTGTCACTGTTTCTTTAACAGATGAACAATTCGCAGCGTTAGTTTCGTTTTGTTATAATGTAGGAACAACAGCTTTTTGCAACTCGACACTCTTAAAGAAACTCAATAATGGTGATTATGAAGCAATCCCAACCGAATTACAGAAATGGACCAAAGCAGGAGGCAAACGTCTTCAAGGTCTCGTCAATAGACGTGCAGCAGAAACAGGGTTATGGGCGAAGCGCTCTTATGTTTCTTCCAACACTCAAAAAGTAGAAATGAAAGATGCAACAGGTCTTTTCAAATTAGAAGCGCTTGCACCAATTATAGGCTCCGCTTCAGGGCTTGGAGGCTTGTTAACAGTCAATGGTCCGGTCCAATGGGCATTGGCAACGGTGATGATTATAGCTGCCTGTGCTGGAATTTTCTTCGTTGCGAAACGCTTTCAGGAGCATCGTCTATGATCTGGTGGATGAAAAGAAACTTGATAGTAACAAGTGCGGTTTTGGCCGCTTTTTTTATGGCTTTAGCAAAAGCTTTTACGCTCGGCAAAAAGATTGAGCAGCAAAAGCAAACAGAAAAGACTCTAAAGTCAGCAACAACAAGGCTTGAGATAGAAAATGAAGTTAACAAAAAAAGTGATGCTGATGTGCGTGCTGAGCTCTCTAGTTGGCTGCGCGATAAATAAGCGTTCTTCCTGTGAAGGATGGTTGCCCATTTACTTAGAGAGGAAAGATCTCAATGTCATCAGTGCAAACTTAGCAAGAGAGATCTTAAAACATAACAAACAGGGTGAGTACTTGTGTGGGTGGAAACATGGCTAGAAAAAAAACTGAAAAAATGAAAGAACTCACGGAAGCAGAAAAAGAAATGCTTCAAGAAATAATCCTGACCTATCAAAGTGTGAAAATGATGTCTCGTTTTATGAAATGGATTGCATTTTTTCTCTTTTTATTGATCCTTGATTTTGCTCGCCTCATAGACGCAATAGAGAATATCTTTGCACATTTAAAGCAGTGGGTCATCTCAAAGAAGTAAAGAACAAAATTATTCTCTCTCTTTGTGTTGCAAGAGAGAGTAAAAAAACCCTTGTTTAAGAAAATCCACAAAGCTCTATTGTACTCTTCTTATCATTTTATATCTGCTCGAATAGCTTTTACGGTATCCCTTCAAAAGCATCGTCGTGAAATGGGCTTTTGTGCCTTGAAAGATGTTTCATGAATACACTATACGAGCACATTCACAAAATTGTCTAATCTTGCAGGCTTTCTCACCATTCGGCAAAATTTGAAATTCAAAGGCTTAGCGTCATTGCAGAAGATCTGTTAAAAGAGTCTTTGTTATTACTTTACTCTACTCTCTTATACTTCATTCATGACAAAAACTAAATTAAGACGCAAAAGGATTGTGTTTTTAATCAACATATCCACTTAGTCTTTATAACAAAGTAGCGTAGAAAAATTTTTACGAAAGTAATAGGAGAAAATTTACATTTTATTTTTAAAAATATTTGTTTAACTTTTGCAGCTGAATGTGCCAAATTTGATAGTGAAGCTGATCATGTTTACTTGTTTAATAGGGGCACGTCTCTCATACAAAACAAAAACGCCCACACAAAAAAACGCCATTGTATTTCCAATTCATGTACTTTATAGTGAGAAAATCTGTAAGATTAGACAATTTTATGAATTGTGCTCGTATGGTGTATTCATGAAACATCTCTTAAGGCACAAAAGCCCATTTCACGACGATGCCCGTAAAGGACATAATGGTAAAACCATTATGCACCATTCTTTTTACACTTATGAAAGCGCAAGCTGGCATCATCATTTTCTTTGCCAGCGCAAAATATCACGAAATCCTTGGCACTTGGACAATTCATAAGGAGCATTTTCACTTCTTTTTTGAAGAGTTTTTATCCACACGCCAACCCTGCTTGTGATATGCAAGTGAAGAGTTTTGAGTAATTCATTACGAGAGTATTTGCAATGAGAAAATCTTACGCTTTTTCGGAGTTCTCATTCAAGTTGAATAGCTGCTAAATGCGCTTTATAAATCAATGCGTTGCCTTCTCAATTATCCACCTAAAGTAGCAAGATCTATACTCATTAACAGCTTAAAAGGTGTTTCTAGCAGAATGCTAAAACAGAAAAATTGTTTATCACCCAAAAAACTATGAAACAAGAACCTTTGGTCTCCATCCTTCTTTTCTAAGATCTGTGGTGCACCAGTTAACACTCTTCATCGATAGATCCAACAACAAAACACCTGATACATAAAGTTTTACAGACTTTATATTACCGCCTAAACGACGGTGTTTTACGGCATAAATAAGATAAAGAAGAAGCTTCTTATTCAATCATCTCAAGATAAAACCGATGGTTCGAAGACGAAACCGTCTTGCTCTTTGCATCAGCTTTAAAGCAACCCTTTCTCTTTAAAACGACCTTTTCACTTGTGCTGGGAGCAAGAACCTTTGGTTTCCATCCTCCTTTGCTAGGAGCTGTATGGACGCCCCAATTAATATTCTTCATCAATAGATCCAGCAATGAAACACCTTGTAAAATTTTACAGACCATATTAGTGCCCTAAACCTGCTCCATCAGCATATTTTCTTTGGGAAGACTTTTACGGATAAGACGGAAAGAATGTTACGCATTCTTGTTCTTCGAACCATCTCTAAAACCACCTTTTGGACCACCTTTTGCGTTGTGTTTGGAACACTCTCATCTGAGATCAAAACTACATATACCAGAAATAAAAATCTAATAAAAACAATTAATTAAAAGGAAAAAGTGATAGAAAACGCTCTCGGATGATATTGTAGAAAATTCTAAGGGGAAAGAAAAGTGGTGCGGGTGGTCGGACTCGAACCGACACTCCTCTCGGAACCAGATTTTGAGTCTGGCGCGTCTACCAGTTCCACCACACCCGCACACTCTCATAAAGGACAAGGTTATCCATTGTCTTTTTGCACTATAGGAAGAAGAACAGATTCGTCAACAGTAGACTTCTTGTTTTTTAAAAAATCGTATTATTTTTGTTCCATAGTAATTTGATGGATCTTTGTGCTATCTCGTTTATAGGAGAATTTTCTTATTGGATTTAATGAGTCTTTGCCCTATCTGATTAATGAAGTACTTCCCGCAAAGATTGCTCGTTCTGTTTCCCAAACTGGTTTATGGATTACAATTTGTAAAGTCTTTACTTCTTCAGCTTATGAAAGATCTCATGATATTGAACAAACTAAAGCTTTGGACGATTTCTTTAGCGAATCGACGCACAGCATCATATTGGCTTGGGTTCATTGCTTTTATTGAGAGTTCTTTTTTTCCGATTCCTGTAGATGTTTTGTATCTTCCGATGGCCCTTGTTCACCCTAAGAAGGCTTATCGCTATGCCTTTATTGCTACTGTATGTTCTGTTTTGGGAGGAGTTTCCGGTTGGTTTATTGGTCATTTTGCTTATGACACACTTGCCAAACCGATTTTAGAATTTTACGGTAAAGTTGAAAGTTTTCAAACGCTAAAAAACAGTGCGACACTGAAATTTCTTGTAATTTTACTGATCACTTCAGGTTTTTTACATCTTCCGCCTCTCAAGATTACTACACTTTTAGCAGGTGTTATGGGTGTGCATCTTGGACTTTTTATTCTCACCTGTATTTTTGCACGGGGAGCTCGTTTTTACCTTCTGGCGTGGTTGATTAAGCATTTTGGACGTCAAGCAATGCATTTTCTTGCCCGCCATTTCAAATGGATTGTTCTGATTGGTTGTGTTACTCTATTTTTGGTTTATGGAATTTTCATAACTTTTGTGAACAAGTACCTTTTATTTTAAGGAACATGCTCGATGGCACATATTTTATCTTTTCGATATATTCTGCATAAGCATCTTCAGAATGAATCAAGCAGAAAAGAGCAGATTTTGTGGGCTTTTTCTCTTTCTTTTTTCTTCTTAAGCATAATAGGTTTAGCACTTGGTTTTGAACATATTGGGGGATATATTCCTTGCGATTTATGCTTCATTGAACGTTTTCCCTATTACGGTTCTCTACCATTTTTGCTTTTAGCAGGTGTTGGAGCATGGTTTTTTCGCACATCTTTTTGGGTGCAACTGTCATTTTGGTGTGTTTTTGTCTTAATGACCATCAGCCTTGTTTTAGCAGTATATCATGCGGGTGTTGAATATGGCTTTTGGCCAGCGCCTCTCAGTTGTGGTGTAAACATGATAAGAAGAACACCAGATGTCAACCAGCTTTTCAATCAATTAAACAACATCCATCCTCCCTCTTGTTCTGAAGCATCCATACGCTTTCTTTTTCTCTCATTTGCTGGTTGGAATGTCGTTGCCAGCCTCTTTTCTATGCTTACGAGCTTATATATTGCTTCAAAAGGGCTCTTAGCAAGTTATAAAAAACTTTAACCGCATCACGAAAACCAAACTCTGTACCCCTTGCTCTCCAGTCCCCGCTTTCCAGCCAAAGCACGCACGCACCTTGCAAAGCACACACATAAGCCCTCTCAAAGCACCAGTACCCTGCCCCCAATACCATCATCGCTCCTAACACCGGCACCCTTTCCCAAGCATACCCACCCCCAATACTCGTATTTACCCCTCCCAATTTTCTTTTCTCCAGACAATTGAACAACATCCGTCCTCCCTCTTGTTTTGAAGCATCCATACGCTTTCTTTTTCTCTCATTTGCTGGTTGGAATGTCGTTGTCAGCCTCTTTTCTATGCTTACGAGCTTATATATTGCTTCAAAAGGGCTCCTTTCAGACTATAAAAACGATAACTGCAAAACAAGAGCAAACCCGCATGTTCCCATACTCTCCAACATACCGCCCCTCTTCCCATACCCAGCACCAGTACAAACCTCTCACAGCACTCCCCAACATACCTGGAAGCCTTGCCATGCACCCTTGCCATGCACCCTTGCCATGCACACCGCCAACACGCCACACCCCATACCCTTCATCCTCACCGTCTTATCCACTGAAACGCTTTCTTAGTAGAATCTCCGGCATTTTTCTCATTTTTTCGCATACAGTTTTTTGGCCAGTTTATGTTGTTTTTTAGCCAGTCTTTTACTTTCTTCACACACCAACGCTCTTCTTTTTCATCAGTGTTTTTTCAGATTTTTTAATTTTGGATTGACTTTCGTTCTTTTTCTCTTATATCTTTAGAATTATTCTAAAGTGCAAAGGAACAAAAAATGTTGAGATCGTTTTTTTCATTTGTACAACGTAAAGCTTTATCCTTTCGTTCAGCACAAAGAGTAATATTTCGAGCACTCAAGACAAAAAAACAGCATGCAGCTCTTTATTTGGGATATGCAAGAGCTTTAAAGCCTTATTCTCCCAAGCAAGCAGCGGTTTTTACAGCAATGGGCATACAAGAGCTTGAAAATTATAAGCAGCTTCTGTGTCTTTCTTGTAGCAATCGTGCTGGAACTATGGATTCAGCGTGTGGTCGATCTTCTTTTGTAGCAAGAAAGCAACCCCATACATACTCTCGAACCAAAACGACAACGCAAACCACCAAAAAGCCATCGAAAGCGCAAAAACAAACACTTTTAACGTGGATTCAGCCTGGCCTTGCAGGCTTAATGGATGGTTCTGTCTCCACGCTTGCCCCGATTTTTGCGGCAGCTTTTGCAACGGGTGACACGCATCAAACCTTTTTGATAGGGCTCTCGGCTTCGATTGGAGCAGGTCTTTCGATGGGTTTTACAGAGGCAGCCCACGATGACGGCAAATTATCAGGCCGAGGTTCTCCATTTAAAAGAGGCCTTGCCAGCGGCATTATGACAACGATAGGAGGATTAGGTCACGCACTTCCTTATTTGATCAGCTCTTTTTATATTGCCACAATTATTGCCTTTATTATTGTTTTCTTCGAACTATGGGCCATCGTGTGGATTCAAAATAAATTTATGGCGACTCCATTTTGGCGAGCATCTTTACAGGTGCTGATTGGTGGTGCTCTGGTTTTTGCCACGGGTATTTTTATTGGTAGTATCTGATATGAATACTAAAACACCTCTCACCCATAAGTTTCCATCATTGAGTTTTCCCAAAAAAAGCCATCAAAAGCACAAAAACAAACACTTTTAACGTGGATTCAGCGGGTATTTGCAAACTGAATGGATAGCTCTATCTCCACGCTTGCCACAATTGTACAGCAACTCTTGCAACGGATGATACGCATCAAACTTTTTTGAATGGAGAACCCTCTCCCTTTTTAGCATGCATCTTAACAGATTATCATTGGGAGGATTTTTTATTTTTACTCCAACGCTTTTTATCGACAAAATAACCAGCACTGAAACAAACAAGCATTGGGGACAATCTCCATGCGTAGTGCTTTATCAACTTGTTTTATGCGCGACTTTTGTTAGACTAGCAACTGTTTTGTTCTTTGAGATCTATTTTATAGTTTAGAAATGCTTTGATCATGCCTCACACTCAAACTGACGCACACCAAAACAATCAAGAGAATTTTTCTTCATCTCTTATTTCTTCTCGCCCTTCACAGCCAATGACATTATCAATCCAGCGTCTTGACCATGGACAAGGTTTAGAACTTCCTCACTATGCCACAGCTGGTTCTGCTGGACTTGATCTAAGAGCAGCACTTAGTGAAGAAGAAACGGTTATCCTTGCCCCCGGACAGCGCGCACTCATTCCAACGGGTCTAATCTTTCACTTGTCTCCTGGGTTTGAAGCGCAAATACGTCCACGCTCTGGCTTAGCCTTAAAACACGGCATCACCTGTCTAAACACACCTGGAACCATTGATAGCGATTACCGCGGTGAAGTCAAAGTTCTGCTTATCAATTGTGGCCAGGAAGACTTTGCCATAAAACGTGGCATGCGCATTGCACAAACGGTTATCGCACCAGTTCTTCAAGTCAATGTGTGCGCCCTTGAACCACAGCAAAACGAGAGCACAAAAAACACTGTGGGAAACCGAGGAGCAGGAGGCTTTGGCTCAACAGGACACGATTAAGCACCCCATTGCGCAAGAAGAAACGGTTATCCTTGCCCCTGGGCAACGCGCACTCATTCTAACGGGTCTAATCTTTCACTTGTCTCCTTGAGTTTGAAGCGCAAATACGTCCACGCTCTCACTTAGCGCACGGCATCACCTGTCTAAACACACCTGGAACCATTGAGTGCGATTAGCCGGTAGTGAAGTCAAAGTTCTGCTTATCAATTGTGGCCAGGAAGACTTTGCCATAAAACGTGGCATGCGCATTGCACAAACGGTTATCGCACCAGTTCTTCAAGTCAATGTGTGCGCCCTTGAACCACAGCAAAACGAGAGCACAAAAAACACTGTGGGAAACCGAGGAGCAGGAGGCTTTGGCTCAACAGGACACGATTAAGCACCCCATTGCGCAAGAAGAAACGGTTATCCTTGCCCCTGGGCAACGCGCACTCATTCTAACGGGTCTAATCTTTCACTTGTCTCCTTGAGTTTGAAGCGCAAATACGTCCACGCTCTCACTTAGCGCACGGCATCACCTGTCTAAACACACCTGGAACCATTGAGTGCGATTAGCCGGTAGTGAAGTCAAAGTTCTGCTTATCAATTGTGGCCAGGAAGACTTTGCCATAAAACGTGGCATGCGCATTGCACAAACGGTTATCGCACCAGTTCTTCAAGTCAATGTGTGCGCCCTTGAACCACAGCAAAACGAGAGCATAAAAGCTATACGGGAAATCGAAGTGCCACTATCGAGGCGCCAAAAACTAAATGCTATGGGAATTTAGCACAACAGAACACACGTAAGCAGCCAATAAATGGCAAAGCACACCCTTAACAGTCTATTTATTCTCCAGGAGAAACAATTTCCATCGTAGCAGTATTGGCGTTTACCACCTCACCGCTTTTCGCTACCACGCCAGCATCGCCTGTAACATTTATCTCCGTAGCTTCTACCGCACCTGCCGTTTTATTATTTTTTACACCTCGTGCAGAAATATTGGTAGATTTTTGCAATCCTATAAGACCGACTTTGGTATATCCAGCAGTACGTATTTGATTAAGCAAATCCACCACAGTCCCATAATCGATTTCGCTATCGGCTTTGATCAAAACCTTTGTTTCTAGATTCTGATTTGTTTCCTTCAACAAGGCTTCTACAAAGGTTGTTTTGCTGACAAGATGATCACCAACATAAAGAGAATGATCTTTTTGCAAGGTCACATAAAGAGGTTCGTCAGGCTGAATCACAGAAGGTGCCTGAGTAATGGAAGGTAATTGAACAGGAATAACAGAGGTGGCCAAAGGTGCAGCAACCATAAAAACAATAAGCAACACTAAAACGACATCAATGAAAGGGGTAACATTGATCTCGTTGTGCAACCCACTCTCATCGAGATCCCAATCTTCATTAAAGTTTGCTTTCATTGTTTATGACTTTTCTGTTGTCTATATCGATCGAGTTCACGGCTCAAGAGTCTCTCAAGTGCAGCAGCGATATCACCCAAATCATTGCGATAACCGCTCAAAGCACGCATCAGGCTATTATACATAACAACAGCGGGAATAGCCACAAAAAGGCCGATAGCCGTTGCAAGCAAGGCTTCGGCAATTCCAGGAGCGACGACATCAAGCCGTGTTGTTTGCGATTGAGCAATTCCGATGAAAGAATTCATGATCCCCCAAACGGTTGCAAAAAGACCAACGAAGGGAGCAATAGCACCAATAGTTGCAAGAACAGCGCTCCCACATGCAACACGGCGTGTAGCAGCCAGTAAGCAACGCGACAAAAGTGAATGCACACGCTCCTTCAAGCCCTCATTAACACCACGAGCAGTCTCTCCATATCGCGCAATCTCTGCATAGGGGATAGCATCTTCACAGACAACCGTTTGTTCCCCTTGTCTTTCACTGGAATCCTCCGTTGCAATAAAGTTGACCTTTTGCGTGGAAAGATACACCTCTTTAAGCATTTCTTTAAAAAAAAACACACCAGGTCCTTTGCTGTCTTTCAAGCTAGCAGCCAAACGTGTCAGAGTTTGAGCGCTAAGAACCAAGCGCAGTTCATGACGTGCTTTTCGTTTTGCCAAGGTAATTTCAATGATCTTTACAAAAGCAATTGTCCAAGATGCCAGAGAAGCCAGCAACAACAACACAATAACGGCTTTCACCACAAAATCAGCGGCCATAAACATAGAAAAAGGAGAAAGATCATGCGCTGCAAATACAGCAGGTGGAGTGTCTAAAGGTATTGTTTCAGATTCCATTTTTGTCTCACATTATTGTGGTTTTCATTGTGGTTTTCACTTTTTGATCTTACAGCTGTACCATCACCCGGCGTAGCATCACTTTGCCACAATACCATTTTCCTTTTCATGTCACCCTACGCTGAGTCTAAAAAATAAAACTTGATAAATCAAGTATAGTTTTATTTCAAGAAAAGCCTCTTTCAAGAGGGGCTATTAAAGAATTTTTTTCTATACACAGTAATAATCATTTTATTTTAAAAACAGAAAATCCATTTTTTAAAGGATTAAAGCAGAAAAATACCTTTCCCATGCAACATGGATCAAACAAGCAAGATTGAGTTTATCAAAAACAGTTTAAAATCGCACAAAGGGATGGAACTAAGAAAATTGTTTAACGTTATCCAAGCAGTGAAAATTTTTACTCCAAAGCAAATGATCACTACGAACACACAAGAATGATAATGATAATGCGTAAAAATGAGTCAAGAGAGGGAAAAAGCATCATGGCAAATAACAAAACAACAGAGCATAATAAAACAGCAGCAGAAAAAGATCTTCAAACACAATTAGAAAATCTACGCACTGAAATTTCTGGTATAACCTCGACATTGACAGATCTTGGTTCGAGCAAATTGAATAGCGTCAAAAATAAGGCAGGAAAACTGTATAATTCTGCCAAGGAAAATAGTGAAGACATTCTGTCTCAAGCAAAAGACAAAATTGGTGACCTTGAACACACTATGAACCAATGCGTTCGAGACAATCCTGGCAAAAGTGTTCTGTTTGCAGCAGGGATTGGTTTTATTCTAGCACACTTATTGCGTCGTTAAGGCATGCTTATGTTTATCGCGCCTCTTTTAAACCATCTTGTCGGTGGGGAGCTGAAAAGCACTGTCAAGCAAGTCCGTCTCCAAGCAATTTGCTTTGGAATTATTGGCATTTCCTTGTTTATGTCTTTGATCTTTTTATCTGTCATTGGTTTTATTGCATTATCTTCAGTAATAAAACCTCTTACAGCAGCCAGTGTGCTATTTTTCATTTGGCTTTTTCTTGCAACCTTAGGTATTTTAATCAGCCGCTTTCTCAAAGCCTATCAGCACTATGATCAACAAAAGAAATCAGAAGAACAACGCCATAAACTTATGACAGAAGCAACTCTAGAAAGTGTTGCATTGCTTAGCAAACATCTACCTTTTGCAAAATTAGGTATTCCGATCCTTGGACTTGCAACTTATTTTTTGTGGAAAAAAGAGAAAAAAGACCGTTTTTAAGATCAAAGTCTGTATTGTACAATTCATCTCTTCCGAGGTACTTTCTCCATGCGAGAGAAAGCGCCTCTTTTGCTTCTCATCCAGCAATGTTTTAGAAACCTTCATCCTTGCGAGTGAAGAGAAACAATAAGAACCGATAAGCTTTTACATCCCACGCATCTACCATCCCCTGTATCATAACATGCCTTTTCTCTAACAGGTTATATGCTCCCTTTAGACACCCCTCTGTTTCCTTTGCATCTTTACGCATTTCTTTCAGATGTTCACCGATACCCTTCATGTTATGGGTGATAAAATAAAGAGGATGTTCTACAAAAGGCTCTCCTACGGAAACTCCAGCGAATGAGCATTGTTTCCAGATGTATCTAACTATTCTGCCTCATTTGACTATTCTAAAAAGATGATGAAATTCTCAGCCGCAAAGTTTTATAAGAGAAAAGCAATGATGATCTCTTGTTTAAAAAAAAAGCCTTCACGATCCTTCAAGGGAAGCATGCGCTTTTGAAAAAGCATATCATGATACGCGATAACATCCACCATCTCGTATCACAACAGCATCCAGCACTTCCCTCTCATCGCCTCCAGCCCTCATGCGGATAACCAGCTTATTTGTAGAAAACTAGATCACCAACAGAGCTTTTTTTACCAAACATAAAACAGCATTGATCAGTGGTTTTGCTTGCCACTCTTCTCCTCAACCAGCAAATTTGCACAATCCTCTTCTCCCTCAAAAACACGCCATTTTCAAGAAAACTTTTCCTCAACATACTGCGTAAAACTTTGCATTTATACATTCAATCATAATACGGACTACGGGCTCGGTTCCAGAAGCACGAATCACCAGTCTTGCTTTTTTTCCTAAACGCTGTGTTGCTTGCTCTATTGCTGTTTTGACCGGATTTTTTTTCAGCACATTTTTGTTTTTAATCATTACGTTTTTGAAAATTTGTGGCACAGGTTCAAAGCGCTGACACAAGTGACTCATAGGAATTTGGATTTCTTGCATACAAGCTAAAATCTGCAAAGCAGCTACTAAACCATCACCCGTTGTACCAAAATCACTCAGCACAATATGCCCAGAAGCTTCACCCCCAACATTATATCCCTTCTTGCGCATCGCATCGACCACATAGCGATCCCCTACCTTTGTCCGAACAAGATCTAACCCTTTGCTGTTTAAGAAGCGCTCGAGCCAAGATCGGTTTCAGAAGCACAGATTACCTGTCGAAGCTCTTTCCTAAGAATGTTACGTAATTATTCGATCAATTCTCTCAAAATCTTCACGATCTTTCCAGAGAAGCACACGCTTTTGAAAGGGTATCATGATGTGTAATAATATCTACCATCTCTGTCACAACAGCATCAAGCATTTCTCTCTCATCGCCTTCCCCCATAATACGAATTACGGGCTCGGTTCCAGAAGCACGAATCACCAGTCTTGCTTTTTTTCCTAAACGCTGTGTTGCTTGCTCTATTGCTGTTTTGACCGGATTTTTTTTCAGCACATTTTTGTTTTTAATCATTACGTTTTTGAAAATTTGTGGCACAGGTTCAAAGCGCTGACACAAGTGACTCATAGGAATTTGGATTTCTTGCATACAAGCTAAAATCTGCAAAGCAGCTACTAAACCATCACCCGTTGTACCAAAATCACTCAGCACAATATGCCCAGAAGCTTCACCCCCAACATTATATCCCTTCTTGCGCATCGCATCGACCACATAGCGATCCCCTACCTTTGTCCGAACAAGATCTAACCCTTTGCTGTTTAAGAAGCGCTCGAGTCCAAGATTTGACATAATAGTTGTAACAACACCCTTAGACTGCAAACGTCCGTTTTTATGCCAATGTTCAGCAATAACAGCGATCAACTGATCCCCATCAACGGTTTGAGCTTTTTCATCCACAAGAAGAACACGATCTCCATCCCCATCGAGAGCAATACCCACATCAGCGCGCACTTCATGAACTTTTTGTTTTAAAGAGGCCAAATCGGTTGAACCGCATTTGTGATTAATATTGGTACCATTTGGTGTATCATTAATCGCAAAGACCTCAGCTCCCAATTCCCATAAAGCACGCGGAGCCGCCTTATAAGCAGCACCATTAGCGCAATCGACAACGATACGCAAATTATCCAAACGAACATCGCGCGGCAAAGTTCTTTTGGCATATTCGATATAGCGGTAAATATCACCCTCGACCCGTTTTGCATAGCCAATTTCGGCACAACTGGCTAAAGATTTTGAAAGATCTGTATCGATCAATTGTTCAATTTTTTCTTCTATCTCATCTGAAAGCTTAAAGCCATCAGGACCAAAAAGTTTAATACCATTATCATAGAAGGGATTATGAGAGGCCGAAATCATCACCCCCAGATCAGCACGCAATGAGCGACAAAGCATAGCAACAGCAGGTGTTGGCACCGGTCCTAATAAGAACGCCTCCATTCCAGCAGCGGTAAATCCTGAAACCAAAGCATTTTCGAGCATATAACCAGACAAACGGGTATCTTTACCAATTACCACACGACGCGACTGATTTTGTGACCGAAACAAAATTCCCACAGCCATCCCCACTTTCATAGCAAAATCTGGTGTCATGGGAAAAACATTGGCTTTGCCGCGAATTCCATCTGTACCAAAATATTTTTGTGGCATTCCTCTTTCCTTTATATGCATTTCTTTTCTTGCAGTCTTAACCAAACAGCGCTCTAGTAGTGCAAAATCTCCCAAGAGATCATTAGAGTCTTACCATTTTTTCAGACAATCAAGATACCCGCCTCACGTCTTCCTCCTGCACAAATCTCTGATTTTCTAAAGCCCCTGGACCATTGAACATAGTTTTATGCCCTCCACATTCAACAGTGTTTTTCTATGACGCATTTTGTCCCTACGCTCGCTTTGAACACTTACTTTAAACACCTAAAAGATAAACCCACAAGCTCTCACACCACACACGCATACCTTTGCCAAAAACCACACCGGCTCTCTCTGACATTTTTCTCAATCAAGACACGCATCACAGCCCTTTTTCAAAGTCTCCTAAACCCAAAGCGGTGCAATACCTGTTTTCATGCCCCTTGGCAAATCGGAAAGCAATACATCACCTCTTTTACATCCTTTTGCAAACTGAGAGCACAGCACTACACACTGTTTTTCTATGACGCATTTGTCCCTACGCTCGCTTTGAACACCTCAAAGATAACGAAATACCCTCCTACACCACGCACGCATACCTTTGCCAAAAACCACACTGATTCTCTCTGACATTTTTCTCAATCAAGACACGCATCACAGCCCCTTTTCAAAGTCTCCTAAACCTAAAGCAGTGCACCACCTGTTTTCATGCCCCTTGGCAAACCCGAAAGTAATACATTACCTTTTATATCCTCTTCGAAAGAGTATTTCAAAACCTTAAGGCAAATTAGCACCTTGTCTTAAAGAATTTGGCGTAGGATTTTTCCAAGACAGAGTCCCTCAAGCTTTGGGTTCCTGTTTGCCTTTACGTTCAGCAGCATTTAGGTCTTTTTCAGTGTTTTCTTTGCTTCCAGAGAAGTTGGCTGCTTGGGGAGTTTTTTTTGTGCTTTGTGTTTTTTTCTCAGCCCCAGGAGATTTTTTTCTTTTAGACACGCTATCATTGGATTTAGCATGATTAGATTTTACTTTTTCCATTCCAGCTTTTAGTTTTTCCTTTTCTTTATCTGCTTTATGCGCATCTTTTTTATCCAGTGTTTCTTGATCGAATTCAGCTTTACTTGCTCCAGCCTTAGGGACAGAAGAAGTCCGTGGAGAAGCATTTTCATTTTTTTGGGTTCGTGAAGGAGGTTTTCCTGCGATGACTTCTTGAATTTCAGCGCCAGTTAAAGTCTCATATTCCAACAAGCCTTGGGCAAGAGCGAACCATTCTTTCTTTTTTGCTTTCAAAATTTTGGTAGCATTTGTATAAGCATCATCAATAAGCTTACGCACTTCAGCATCGATCATACGCGCTGTTTCTTCAGAGACATTTTGTGTTCGTGCAACGGAATGTCCTAAAAAGACTTCATCTTGGTTATCGCCATAAGCGACATTTCCAAGTAGATCAGAAAAGCCCCATCTCGTAATCATTGCACGTGCTAATTTTGTTGCTTGTTCGATATCGGAAGAAGCACCAGAAGTGATATTTTCTTTTCCGAATTTCAATTCCTCAGCCACACGTCCCCCCATCATAATAGCCAGACGAGAAATCATCCACCGATAACTCATGGAATAGCGATCACCCTCAGGCAATTGCATAACCATTCCCAAAGCCCTTCCTCTTGGCACGATTGTTGCTTTATGGACAGGGTCAGCCACAGGCACATTGAGAGCGACGATAGCATGACCTGCTTCGTGATAAGCAGTAAGTTCTTTTTCTTCTTGTGTCATAGCGGTTGAACGGCGTTCAGCCCCCATCATGACTTTATCTTTTGCATCTTCGAACTCTTGCATAGTGACGACTCTTTTATTACGGCTCGCAGCCATGAGAGCGGCTTCATTGACAAGGTTCATCAGATCAGCACCAGAAAATCCTGGCGTTCCTCTTGCCAAAACTTTCAGATCCACGTTAGGAGCTAGAGGCACATTGCGCACATGGACTTTCAAGATTTGTTCACGCCCAGAGACATCAGGGTTTGGCACAACAACTTGCCGATCAAAACGTCCTGGTCTTAACAAAGCAGGATCGAGCACATCGGGACGGTTTGTTGCAGCAATGAGAATAATACTTTCATTGGGTTCAAAGCCATCCATTTCGACAAGCAACTGGTTTAAGGTCTGCTCCCGTTCATCGTTCCCGCCTCCTAATCCGGCGCCCCGATGGCGCCCGACAGCGTCGATTTCATCGATAAAGATAATACAGGGAGCATTTTTTTTAGCCTGTTCGAACATATCCCGCACGCGACTTGCCCCAACACCGACGAACATTTCGACAAAATCGGACCCTGAAATAGTAAAGAACGGTACATTGGCTTCACCAGCGACGGAGCGAGCCAGCAAGGTTTTACCAGTTCCAGGAGGACCAACAAGCAAAACGCCGCGTGGAATACGTCCACCTAAGCGTTGAAATTTTTGTGGCTCACGTAAAAATTCGACAATTTCCTGTAGATCTTGTTTTGCTTCTTCAACACCAGCAACATCCTGAAAGGTAACGCGCCCCTGCGCTTCATTGAGCAATTTTGCTTTTGATTTGCCAAACCCCATTGCCCCACGCGATCCACTTTGCATTTGTCGCATAAAGAAGATCCAAGCTCCAACGATAATAATAACAGGCAACAAGGAAAAGAGAAGATTGAGGAAGATACTATTGCCAGAACTTTCAGGAACAGCTTTAACGTTCACATTTTTGCTTTCCAATTTTTGTATCAAGCCTGGATCCCGTGGAGCATAGGTTGAAATAACTCTGTTCTCAACGGTTTTTCCTGTTAACTTTTGTCCTTGAATGGTAACAGCCTGAAGCTCATTATTCTCGACTTTCTGCAAGAATTCGGAATAAGAGAGCTCTCCACCTCCAGAACGCTGGCTATCTCCATTAAAGAGAGAAAAGGATACAATCAAAATCAAGGCAATAACTCCCCAAATGAGGAGAGAGCGGTAATTGGAATTCATATCAAGTCCACTTAATAAAATACAGATCCTAAATAGTTACCCCTAACATATAACCTTGTCAGCTCCTTGCCAAGATATGAGAGGATGTTTATTCTCTTTTAGAGTGATTTTTCTTTATCCTTTCACCTTAATATCAAAAAAAGGCTGCACAACATTCACAAAAGCAGCATCTTGAGAAGACAAAAGCCAATCGAAGGGAGCCATAATGCGTCTTATGGTGATAGTGTGTTGCATAGCAGCGTGATAAGCCAATTCTGGAATATCGTACCCCTTATCATTTGAGATCATCAACAGGGATTTTAGAGAAGGGAAATGGGTGTTTTCAAGATTGAAATTGTTGTTTTTGAAGAGAGATTTCAACTGTTGCAAACCCGCTGCTCCAACTTTTATGGGCTCATGGCTATGATTTGTGATCTGATAGCGCCCATCCCATAAAAAAGTTTGTCCTTTTTCAACAATAGCTTCTTTGATATTTCGCGCTTCACGCCAAAAAGCGATTCCGCTTCTGTTATATTCAATGACAGATCCAGCATAAGTAAAGCGGCGTTTTTCTGAAGAATGGAGAGATAATTTTTGAACGAGAGTGCTTAATTTTTTATGAGGGAGCAAGTAAAAGCCGCCTCCCATCAAAACAGCGAAAAGCCCCACGACAAAAGGAAAACCTGGATGTTTCTGTAAGAATAACGCAGGCTTTGCAATAAAACAACGCCCATATTCAACAGTGATATCCAGAGCCAAAATCAGATCCGCAATATTTTTTGCCTGTTGACGACGTTGAAGCGCCGCTTCATGAACTTTTCGCGCGATGCAGGTAAACTTTTTGGGTTGAAGGGATTGACGCACACGCACACGTTCAAAATTGCAATCTTCATTGGTTGGATCTTCAATCCATGTTTTTTCTTTTAAACGTAGATACGTCCGCAATGTTTCACGCTTTACACCAAGGAGCGGACGAATTAAACGCACTGTTCCACGCAACAGTGCTTCACGCGGAATACAAGATAAACCGCGCTCATAGATCAGCCCATCACTTTTTTCGGCAATATCTCCTCCATGACCTCCAACACCCATCCTCTCGCACCTCTCTGCAAAGGCTTCCTGCTGCAAAACATCCGCATGAACTCCCCCACCCATTTCTGCAAAAGCTTCCTGCTGCAAAACATCCGCGCTCTTTTGGAGACGTTGATACCGCATTTGATAAGTTTCAACCTGATCATTAAGCGTATGCCCTGTCATAATAAGTGTTGCGCCTTGTTTTTGCGCTTCTTGAAAGAGCAGATCATAGCGTGCAACACGAGCGCTTGAAGCGATATGGGTCTTTGGCTTTTTACCCTCCCAGCGCACAATGCGATGTTGAATATGATGAGCACGACAAATTTCCGCAACAATTGAAGCTTCACGCGCTGATTCTTGACGCAATTGATGATCAACGGTCACGACAATTATTTCCGGAGGAACAGAGAGCGTTTTTAAATGGTCCTTGACCAGAAATAGCAAAGCAAGAGAATCACTTCCGCCTGAGACTGCAAGTATCAACTTCTGACACTGAATAAAATCTGATGTTTTAAAGAGATTTCCTGCTAGTCTAACGCACACCGTAAACGACTCCTTTCCTTTTTAGAGGTTTACAAAAAACAGACTCCAACATTTTCTGATGCTTTGATCTTTCTACAAAAAGTGAACAAAACTCTTTATTCTGTTCAAGAGCAATCATATTCCTTGCTAATTTCAGCAAAATTTCAGAAGTGTAAAGTTTCTTTTTGTCTGTATACCATACGTTAAGATAAATTTGTGCTGCTTTGTGATAACGTTTTTATCTCAACAACGCTTCTGCCAACCAAAACAAAGCATCATCACACAAAGGGGCTTTTTTATAACACTGTTGAAAAGTGCAAAAGGCTTTTTCAGCATCAACATAATTGACAGAAAGAATAAAATTATACCCTTTTTATACAATGCTTGAGAAGAGAAGCTTGAGAAGAGAAAAATTTTCACCATAATGTAGTTCGACATGATCTCTTTCTTCATGCCTTTTCTCTAACAGGTTATACGCTCCCTTCAGACACCCCTCTGTTTCTTTTGCATCTTTATGCATTTCCTTCAGATGTTCACCGGTCTCGTTCAAATAACCATGCATTTCTTGCAAACAGCTTTTATGATTATGGCTTTTCACAACAGCAACATTTTTCTCACCATTTTTGTATTATGCGCTTTCCAACCTTTCTTTATAACCTGCACGTTTTCATCCAAATCAACACTCTCAAAAACACAAGAATAAAAAGAAGAGTCTTTTTATCAAAAAACCGATGGAATTGCTTTTGCACATTTTTCAAACCAGTATGCTCAAGCACCATCGGTATATTATGCAAGAGTTTATCCAAATCATAATCTTTAAAAAGAGTCTTCTGATTTTCTAAAATAAACTCTTGTCTTTGCAACATCTCCTGAAAAAAGAGATCCGTAGTATTCTTATTCACCTACATCGGAAGCCTTATCTGCAGCATCAGGAGCAGCCTCATCCATCGCATCAGAAGATTTATCTGCAGCATCAGGAGCAGCCTCATCCACCGCATCAGAAGATTTATCTGCAGCATCAGGAGCAGCCTCATCCACCGCATCAGAAGGTTTATCTGCAGCATCAGGAGCAGCCTCATCCACCGCATCAGAAGATTTATCTGCAGCATCAGGAGCAGCCTCATCCACCGCATCAGAAGATTTATCTGCAGCATCAGGAGCAGCCTCATCCACCGCATCAGAAGGTTTATCTGCAGCATCAGGAGCAGCCTCATCCATCGCATCAGAAGGCTTATCTGCAGCATCAGGAGCAGCCTCATCCACCGCATCAGAAGGTTTATCTGCAGCATCAGGAGCAGCCTCATCCATCGCATCAGAAGGCTTATCTGCAGCATCAGGAGCAGCCTCATCCATCGCATCAGAAGGCTTATCTGCAGCATCAGGAGCAGCCTCATCCATCGCATCAGAAGGCTTATCCGTAGCCCCAGGAGCAGTCTCATCCACTGCATCAGAAGGCTTATCCGTAGCCCCAGGAGCAGTCTCATCCACTGCATCAGAAGGCTTATCCGTAGCACTAGACTCCGAGTCATGTGTAAAATATTTGGAAACCCAATGTGCTGCACTTTGAGCAAACGAAGCAGAGCAAGCTATAAATATCGCCATATAAAAGACAATTTTCAATTTTTTTCTACAATACATCCACATGCTTTTCTCCTCTTAAGAATCAGTCCAATAGTTTAAGCAAACCATTTTTTTAATTACGGTTTATATTATTTATCGTAGTAACAGCACGTCTATTCTGGTTCCAACAAGAAATATCGTCACACACTGCTACAGGTCTTTCTTTTCCATAAGAAATTGTTTGAATCCGTTGTGCAGAAACACCAAGAGAAATTAAATAATTGCGTACAGCAACGGCTCGGCGCTGACCAAGAGCCAAATTATATTCACGCGTACCACGTTCATCAGCATGGCCTTCAATGACAATAGAATAGAAGGGATAACGCAATAACCATTCTGCTTGACGCATTAAAATAGCTTCGGCGTCAGGCTCAATAGAAGAAGAATCAAGACTAAAGAAAACACGATCTCCAACATTAACAGTAAAATCCTGACTTGAACCTAAAGTTGCCTGATTAAAACCCGCATTATTCAAAAAAGCGCCATTTATACCGCTAAGTGCACCAACATTTTTTTTGTCGCCGCACCCCACAAGAGACAGTGAGAAGAAAAGGACCACTGTTAGGGGCTGAAAGATAATATTTTTGAGAAAGCGCATGTACTGATTTTCCTTAGTTAGTAAACATCACTATTGAAGTGGATATATTCTTTAAAGAGCGCCTCAGGGATAACTTTTAATCCCTAATGAAGAAAAAATATTTTTTATTTTTTCCCTGACCATTCTTTTTAGTCTCCCATAGCCTTCTCATTGACAGCCTTTGAGCATCAATGTACAACCGGGATACCTTTTACTTTGTGTCATTCTGTTGATGCGTCATTCTCACGATTTTTCTGCAATGCATTGAGTTTAGCAAAAACTTTATCAGCATCGAAATTCTTGTTGAAATCTTGTTCATGTTCCTTTTCATGGATGGCAACATTTTCTGTAACCGATGCGGGAAGTAAAGATTTGTCTTCCTCATTAGAGAGAGGACGATTTTTTGCAGCACGCTTGAGTTCGATATCCAAATCGATTTGCAAACACAAGCCAAGCCCTACCGGATCAAGAGCGACCAAATTAGCACTATTCCAATGGGTTCTATTGCGAATTTGCTCAATAGTTCCTTTTGTTGTTCCAATCAACCGTGCAATTTGTGCATCCTTTAACTCAGGATGATTGGTCACCAGCCATAAGATACCATTTGGGCGATCTTGACGTCGCGAAAGAGGGATATAGCGAGCCCCTTTACGTTTTTTTTCTGGAATATGGACTTTTGACTGAGAAATTTTCAAGCGCGCATTTTTGTCTGCTTCCACACGTGCAATTTCACTGCGTGTCAACTGACCAGAACTAATGGGATCGAGGCCTTTAATACCATAAGCAGCTTCACCATCAGCAATAGCTTTTACTTCCAACACATGCAATTTACAAAATTCTGCAATCTGATCAAAAGTAAGCGCTGTATTATCAACCAGCCAAACAGCTGTAGCTTTGGGCATCAAAAGTTGCGTTGCCATTTTTATAATATCCTCTTATTCGCCTTTTAATAGGCACGTTATCGCCCCCTTTGGAGCTTTGGAGTATTTTCTCCTATCTAGAGTATTTTTCCTATATTGTCAGGCTCTTTTCACCCACTCCGATAAAGCGAGACATGGAATAAACTACTTTTTCCAAGAAATCACGCTCTGTTATAGCGTGATTTTTGATTGACGACAAGACACCAGCCTAATGATGTCCTTCAAGAAAGCCTCTTTACCTTTAAGGGGAATTTTTTTATGAAAGGGCTTATTCAGTCACTTCACCTTATGGTACAATGAATTTGTTGGCAGATTTGGGGCCCATTTATTCAATCGAGATAGGTAGTTGACGCCTAAAGGGAGGGGTCTTTGAAAACTGAAAGGGAAACCTCAAAAAACTGAAAGGGAAGCCATGGCAGGCCATTCACAATTTAAGAATATTATGCACCGTAAAGGGCGTCAAGATGCAATGCGCTCGAAAATATTTTCAAAGCTTGCACGTGAAATTACCGTTGCAGCCAAACAAGGCTCTCCTGATCCGGCTATGAATCCGCGTTTAAGGCTTGCAGTGCAAAATGCGAAAGCACAATCGATGCCGAAAGACAATATTGAACGTGCAATTAAGAAAGCTTCAGGGAGTGATGTCGAAAATTATGATGAAGTGCGCTACGAAGGATATGGTCCAGGTGGTGTTGCAGTTATTGTTGAAGCTTTAACGGATAATCGCAACCGCACTGCTTCAAACATACGCGCCGCTTTCACCAAATCAGGTGGCGCACTAGGAGAAACAGGTTCTGTAAGCTTCATGTTTAACCGGATTGGTGAAATCATCTATAAGCCGGAAGCAGGAACAACTGACAACATCATGGACGCAGCGATAGAGGCAGGGGCTGAAGATGTGCAATCGGAAGAAACTGGGCATCATATTATCTGTACATTTGAAGATATTGGTGAAGTTTCTAAAATGCTTGAAGCAAAACTTGGCGAAGCAGAATCAATCAAAACTGTTTGGAAAGCCACCACCCTTACACCCGTAGATGAAGAAAAAGCTTTGTCAATTTTACGGCTTATTTCGACATTAGAAGAAGATGATGACGTGCAAAATGTTTATGCCAATTTTGATGTCAGCGATGAGATTTTGGCGAAACTATCTGCTTAAGTGGAGAGGCAATTTTTACTCTATCGATCCTCCCCTGTACTGTTTTCTTCTTAAGCGTGCTCTCCCCTTCTCCCTGAGAGCCTCTTAACCGCTTTTGACCAAGCATAAATATCCCTTATTTTTCCCAACCCATAAAAAGCCCCGCATTACAGCGGGGCCGCAATGTATATTTAAAAAACTTTCAATAAAAATCTCAAATTTGAAGGATCCAAAAGCTTTTTGTCAAATTTTTTCCCCATGCAATCATTTCTCCATCATCGTCTGCGGATGTCTACTGCAATACCATATTGATTTATAAAGATAATAAACATTCTACAAAGTGCATCCCCCTCGAATACAGTAAGATTTTCTCCTTTCACCCCCGTACATTCAAAATCAGAAAAAACCATACACCTACACCCCACAAAAGAGATCACCCTATGGATAAAAACCATTTCAGAAAAGAGTCAGCCTCTCATAAACCTTCTCAAAGCAAAAGCAGGCTACACCATTGGAAGTGAGCAAAGAGTATGATGATGCCGGCTTGCATCTCTCTATAGGAACCTTTCTGACCTTCTCCATACAATTTTGGTTGTACACTTGCCCTCTTCAAAGTCACCACGCACCCCTGTCTGCATAGATGTTATCGGCTGTAGTTGTACTTCTCAACACAGAGACAAAAACCGCCTCAAAGCGAAGCTTCGTATGCATATTACATACGCCAAAACACGTTCAACGAAAACCTTAAGTGTAAATTCCCTAAAAATGCACCTTTCTCAAGGTCCAAAAATCGATCAACCACTTTTCCTAATTACCCTAGCTATATCTTTTCCTGCACATTGAAAAATAAATTTTCCAATGCCTTTAAGCCTCTCTTTTTAAATGAACTTCCATTTAAAAAAATAATGCCCCCCAATTTTAAAATAAATGCCTTCAATAAAACAATGGGTAAGATGTTCACTCCTTAACAAGAGCAACCAACGCGGGCAAAATTATTCCCAAGGCATAAAAACACTTATCATGAAAACGTAAATGGGGAGGCAATTCACAAGTAATACCCCGCATGCGTAAATAAACCTTTGCTAAGGTATCTTTTATCGGTTGGCTTTATTGCCAAATCTTTTCTGCTTTATAAGCCTACTGTTTTGCCTTTTTGAGATCAGAACAGAACCGTTTTGAGAAAGAGAGCCTATTGACAATAAGCCTTATCCTAAAATACTTGTTACCCCAATAAACCTATTCTTATGAGAGCTTGTATGATCTCTCTAAAAGAACAGCCAGCATAACAACAAAGTAAAAGATGCGCATTCCATGCATAGGAAAACAATCAGCTAGACAGCCTATCATCATAGGCAGCAGAGCAACGGACAAGACCATAAGCCCCATAGCAAACACCAAGCACGCATTTGTCATGCCTTGAGCATTTGTAAAAGAGCACATTTTCCTCATCCTATAACGTTGCGTCACAGGATGGATTTTGCTATTATTCGATGACTATTTTAGAGAATCTTTGTCATGTCCTTACATGACAAGTTTTTTATACCACGTCATTATAACGTTATAACGTTGTGTTTTTGCTTTTTCAATTAGCTGGAGAAGGTCTGATTGGAGCCAACGAGATAAAAAGCCGAATTTTAAAGGTTTTGGAAGTGAACTATTGGCCAACATAACGCCAGAATATTGAAATCTCAACGGGCATCATAGAAACTTATCCTCAAATCGACGATAATACCTTTGTCAATTCTTAGCTGATATTATATTTTCTCACCTCGTAATATTCCTATCCTTTATAAAAGCAACCTTTCCACCACACCACCTTGTCTTTCAAACATTAACTTAAAGGCACATAAGCACAAAGGGTTTTCATCAAAAAACCTAAGTGCAAAAGCCCTAAAAGAATTCCTGAAAGAATTTTTTCTAAAGAAGTTTTCTCCCTAGAGGGTTTTTCTAAAGGAAATATTCTCGATAGAAATCCCCTTAAGAAAACCTTCTTCCTCCTCTATGACCTTTTCCATACAATTTTGGTTGTGCGCTTCCCCTCTTAAACACTCACCCCTGTCTTCATAGATGTCATCGGCTGTAGTTTTACCTCATAATACACAGACAAAAATCTCCTTAAAGCAGAACACCCCATTGGTATTCTAGACTCCGTAAACCCGATGCTCTCAGCCCTAGAGGAAAATTGAAACGAGAATGATTGAAGCTCAAGGCAGCAATTCCTTAAAAAAGAAGCTTTTATCCAATCACGAGGAATACGTCTAAAATACTCATGTTAATTGAAGAAGCCTACAATACGTTGGTATTCTTTATAAAGGCAACCTTTCCACCACGCCACCGTGTCTTTCAAACCTTAACTAAAGGCACATAAGCACAAAGGGTTTTCATCAAAAAACCTAAGTGCAAAAATCCTAAAAGAATTCCTGAAAGGATTTTTTCTAAAGAAGTTTTCTCCCTAGAGGGTTTTTCTAAAGGAAATATTCTCGATAGAAATCCCCTTAAGAAAACCCTCCACATGAAGAACTGTAATAAAAGTGTTATAAAACTTATCACCTATTCAGATAAACCAATTATCGAAAGCAATATCCCCCTTTTTTTAAGTTATAGCTACAGTTACGCTTTCTGAGCGCATTGCTTATCTGCTGTTTTTTTATGAAAGAGTTGCCTTTATTGTATATTGAGCAATGGGGACCATGCTGGATCAGAAGCATCATTAGGTGTGGGCAATTGACGTTCATTGCGTCCAGTAATGTCAATTGTGTAGATTTTAGGCCCCATACCCGGATTTTTGCGAAAGAACATCAACACGCGGCCATTAGGAGCCCAAGTTGGTCCTTCATTGTGAAAACCGGTGGTTAAAATTCGTTCTCCTTGTCCATCAGGATGCATAACGCCAATAGAAAATTGTCCCTCCAATTGTTTTGTAAAAGCAATATAATCACCACGTGGAGACCAAATGGGTGTAGAATAACTGCCCTCGTTTGAAGAAATACGCTGGAGATTGCTCCCATCGGCATTCATCGTATAGATTTGTGGCTTTCCACTGCGATCCGATGAAAAGACGATTTTTGTCCCATCTGGCGAATAAGAAGCAGAAGTATCAATGGCAGAAGTTGTGGTAAGACGCGTCATCATGCGTGTACGTAAATCCATAGTGTAAAGATTTGCGCTCCCATCATTTTGCAACAAACTCATGATCACTTTTTGTCCATCAGAAGAAAAACGCGGAGCAATTGTCATATTGTTAAAAGTTCCTATCAACTCCCTTTGTCCCATTTCAATTTGTTGAAGATAAACATGAGGCACTTGATTATGTTCGTAAGCCATATAAGTAATTTCTTGCCGTTTGGGTGAAAAACGCGGTGTAAGCACCAATTCACTCCCATCAGAAATGTAGATCAAATTTGCTCCATCTTGATCCATAATTGCTAAGCGTTTGATACGTGCATTTTGTGGACCTGTTTCATCGATAAAAACAATCCGTGTATCAAAATAACCACTTTCTCCGGTCATCTCACTATAGATCTCATCTGCAATCATATGCGCGACACGCCGCCAACGTTCTGTCGCTGTATAAAAGCGTCGTCCTTTCAGTTGTCGCTGTCCAAAGACATCCCATAAACGAAAATCGACTCTCAAGCGTCCGTCATTTTCTCTTATCACTTGCCCAATGACTAAACCTTGGGCTTTTATTTCTTGCCAATAAGGAAAATGGGGTTGACGGTTAGGGTTGGAGATTTTTTCTAAAAAAGAGGCCTTATCAAGCGGTAAAAAAAGTCCTGACCGTTCAAGATCTGCTGCCACCACCGCTGCAATCTTCAGTCCAATGGAATCGTTGGAAAAAAAGTCTGTAACCGCAATGGGAATGGGATTAAAATCAGCCGTTGAAATAGTGCCTTTCAGTTGTGCATGAACAGGAACAGATGAAAAACTTGTAAGCCAAAAAGCACAAATGACAATAAACCAAGAAAAAAATGTGCGTGTCGTCATAATCATCATGGATGTGTATCCTTTTACTGAAGAGCGAAAAATGAAGTATATATCATCGTATTATCTCTTGAAGGGGATCAACATTAAAATCAAAACCCTGTCCCCATAAATCATATTGATCACGTGGAAGGTCTGTATAAGGTTGGCATGAAAAAACAGCTGCATAGACCTGCCTTATCATAATAGCTTGCTGACTCTGTTCTCCACTTAAGGGGTCAATGATGGGATCTCCCATAATCATTCCTTCACGATTTAAGTAAAACCGCAAACGGACAACCGGACGGTTTTTTAAATCTCCGCCAAGAGCAACGAGTTTAAGCTTTTTTTGAATACATCCCCCAGCGATACTGACTAATGTTTGCGCCATTTTTGTGGTATCATTGATATTTTTTCTTGCCCCCAAAGATTCTAGTTCGCTGGAGCGCTTTGCCCCCCCTCCTTGGCTACGTGCATGATTGAGAAGATTATTTTCTTCCATTGCCAAAACATCTTCGATGGTCTTTTCTTTCATGCGCTGATTTTGCTTTTTCACTGCTTGCGCATTTTGCACAGCAGATTCTTTGACGGGTTTTGGTTTAAACTGTGGAAAAGGAAACTTTTCTGGCAGCGCAATTTTGGGAAGCTGTTGATATCTTGTTGCTTGATCTCCAGGAACTTTTTTTTCCGTTGAAGCCAAGTCTTGTGGCAATATCCCGCCTTGATTTTTATGCGTTTGTTGGACTGTCTCAGATGCAACCTTCTCGGCAACCTCTGGATGCACCTCTTCAGGAGATGCTGGCGCAATCTTCTCGGCAACCTCTAAAGGTTTTTCTGAAACTTTTTCTGCTTTTGTTTCTCGTAATTCTTGTTCCCTAATTACTGGTAAAGATTTTTCCGACGCCTTCTCTTCTCCGGATGATGAAGGGGTTGTTTCAACGGAGCGTGGTTTTTCTTTTGGTTTAAAAGGCGCAAGACTATCTATCTGTCCCTCCCCAAAATGACGAGCGTCTTCTTTTTCTTGTGGTTTGGTAGTAGGCTTTACTGCAGGAATTGCACGCACAGGAGCATTCAAGGCACCCTGTTGAGAGGCAAATTCTTCAGTCACAGGAGCAAGAATGATGGGAACTGCTTCCAATTGCTGTGGCAAAGAAACGGGATTGGTAAAATAAATACTTCCCCAACTGAGAAAAATCACATGGACAACCAGAGATAAAGCCAAGCCTCGTTTCATGCTATGATAAGAGTCTCTGTTCATCTCCATGGCCTTGCGTTTTTCACTTTTAATCACTGTTTGTTGTTTTTACAAATAACAAGCGATAGTTTCTAAAAAATTTTATTGTGCTAGACTTGCTAAAGCAACCTGTGAAAAACCTGCTTTTTGAAGTTCAGCAAGCAATTGTAACACTTTTTGATATTCAATAGTTTTAGCAGCACGTACAAAAATACGTTGTTTTTTTTGTTCAACATCCGTTTTAAGCAGAGTCTTAAGTTGTGCAATCAAAGCTTCAAATGTTTCATAATAGTCTTGATTGAGAGCCAAGCGCCCTTGCCCATCGAGTGAAACTGTCAATGGCGTTTTCTCCATTTGCACCGGTCCGGCTTGACTACGCGGCAAATCAAGCGGAACACCATTCACCAAAAGTGGAGCAGAAACCATGAAAATGATCAACAGCACCAGCATAACATCAACAAAAGGTGTGACATTGATTTCACTCATCAGTTGGCTATGTGAACGACGCCGTCTGCGTGTGTTTTTGTGAGCAGAAGAAGCAACAGAAATCCCCATAGACAACTCCTCTTTATAATGGTGAATGAGATGTGAGTGTCTCATCAATACGCCGTGAGATAATTGTCGAAAATTCATCGGCGAAGTTTTCTATCTGTGCAATAATTTGTGCACTTTCATTAACAAATTTGTTATAAGCAATAACGGCTGGGATTGCAGCAAACAAACCAATGGCAGTTGCTAAAAGCGCCTCTGCAATACCTGGTGCAACAATGGCCAATGAGGTATTTTGAGAGGCAGAGATAGAAAGAAACGACCCCATAATCCCAATAACCGTTCCAAAAAGGCCGATAAAAGGACCAGCCGATCCAAGTGTAGCAAGAAAGCTTAATTTTGCTTCTATTTTTGCGCTTTCACGCCCTAAAATAAGATCCATAGCCTTATCAATCCTGCTCTGCAAACTTATTGATGTATGGATTCCTTTTTCAAGAGATTTTTTCCATTCCACCATTGCTGCCATAAAAACCGCTGATATGCTACTGGTGCGCTGACTTTTACAGGTTGCATAAAGGTCTTCAAGAGGTTTCCCTGACCAAAATATACGTTCAAATTGTTTTATTTCACGCCGTATTCTCCGATAGGTCAAGATTTTATCAAAAATAATTGCCCAACTCCATATGGAAGCCAGCAGCAACCCAATCATAACAGCTTTCACAACGAAACCCGCTTGCATAAACAAGTGCACTATGCCTATTGTTTCTGGATTTGTTAGTTCTATATGCGGCATAATTTTTGTCCCTCTAAATGAACCTTTCATTTCTTAAAATTCAATAAAACAGATTGTTTTATAGTTTCTAAATTTAACAAAACAAACTGCACTTTGTCTTTAGAGAGAACCACTATCATAGCACTTTTTTAACAAAGGTCACTTTTAAACAACAATTGTTGAAAAAAGCTCTTTAGGTAAACGTCGTGGTTTTCCCTCTTCATTAATGAGGGCAATTTCAACTTTTGCTGTGACCAACATGCTCTCACCATGTAGAATATATTGCTCCATAAAAAAGCGTGCGCCTTGAAGACGACTGATGCGTGTTTTAATGGTTAAAAGATTGTCGATTTGTGCTGGCCTAGAAAAATTGATTTCCATATGACGTACAACAAAAAAGAGTTTTTCACCCTCAACACCTGATGCTAAAAGCGTGTTATTAAAACCTGTATCCCGTAAAAACTCTGAGCGTCCCCTTTCAAAAAATTCTAGATAGCGCGCATGGTAAACCACACCAGAAAAATCTGTATCAGCAACATAAACCCGAGCCTGAAAATCATGAAAAGCATTTGTATGGCTACTTTTGAAAGTTTTTTTTTCCAGCATCAGCTTCATCCCATAAAATCGTCTATCATAATGAATTATTGAGCGTCTTGCGCAATTGAACATGCTTTTGTGTTAAAACCGTGAAGGCCAGAGCACAAAGCTCTCAATGGCTCCAAGCTTTTTGGGGAAGAATTCCCCTACGGGCAAATAGGCTTATAATTCATGATATATCATCCATGCAAAACATCTGCATAGCATCTCTTGAAAAAGGAAATCAATCATCAGCCTCATCCCATAAAACCGTCTGGCGGGATGCATTGTCTGGCATATCGAACAATTGAGGATGTTTTTGTGTGGAAGCCGGGGCACAAAGCCCCAAATGACTCCAAGCTTTTTGGTGCAAAATGCGCCCGCGGGCAGTTCGCTGAATAAAACCTTGTTGGAGAAGATAGGGTTCAATAATATCTTCAATAGCATCCCGCGGTTCTGAAAGAGCAGCAGCAATGGTTTCAATACCCACTGGACCACCTAAAAAAGTCTGAGCAATCAGCAACAAATAACGACGGTCAAGTGGATCGAGCCCTAGATGATCAACTTCTAGACGAGACAGTGCTTCATCAGCAATTTTTCGATCAATTTTTTTTGCCCTTTTGACAAGAGCAAAATCACAAACCCGCCGTAAAAGTCGCCCGGCAATCCGTGGAGTACCGCGTGCTCGACGAGCAATTTCATGAGCACCATCCTCACTGATCTGTACCGAAAAAAGCCGTGCATTACGCTGAACGATATATTCCAATTCTTCTATGGTATAGAAATTCAATCGAATGGGGATACCGAAACGGTCTCGTAATGGTGTGGTCAAAAGCCCTAAACGCGTGGTTGCCGCAACCAAAGTAAATTTAGCAAGATCAATTTTAACCGAACGTGCTGCCGGTCCCTCACCAATAATAAGATCAAGCTGATAATCTTCCATGGCGGGATAAAGAATTTCTTCAATAGCCGGACTTAAACGATGAATTTCATCAATAAACAAAACATCGCGCTCTTCTAGATTGGTTAAGAGAGCTGCCAAATCTCCCGCCTTAGCAATAACAGGACCTGAGGTAGAGCGAAAATTAACCCCTAGTTCCTTAGCCATAATTTGTGAAAGCGTTGTTTTGCCTAAACCAGGTGGTCCTACAAACAAAACATGATCGAGGGCCTCTTGACGCGCTTTTGCCGCTTCAATAAATATTTTTAAATTGGCCCGTGCTGCCTCTTGACCAATAAAGTCATCAAGCACTTGTGGTCTTAAGGAACGATCTGGATCATTAGGAAGGGGGACGGCACCCAAAAGGCGTTGATCTTCATCTTTATGCATTGTGACCTTGCGCTAAGTAGGAGGAGAAAGCAATTTGAGGCTATGGCGAATAAGCAATGCAGAGGAAACAGTCTCCCCTTCAAGAGCGTTCACCGCTAAAGCAAGAGCTCTAGCTGCTTGATCACGTTCAAAACCAAGCTTAATCAAAGCGGAAAGTGCATCATTTGTAGGTTGATTGGTCACCTCCAAATGAGGGAGTGGAGCGCTATGGATCACCTTTTCACTAAAAGGGAGAGCTTTGCTTTTCAGTTCGCTCACAATTCTTTCACTGACTTTTTTACCAACGCCTGGAGCACGACTTATCATTGCAATATCGTTTAAGGCAATCGCCTGTGCCAGTTCATCTGGCGATAAAGTTCCCAAAATTGCCAAAGCAACTTTTGCTCCTACACCAGGCACATTTTGTAATAAGCAAAACCATTCTTGTTCCGCTTTCGCAATAAAACCAAAAAGGCGGATGGCTTCTTCACGAACATGCGTTTCAATAAACAAACTTAAACTCTCCCCCAAAGCTGGTAAAGAAGGACGCAGGCGATTTGAAATAAAAACTACATAGCCCACACCCTGAACATTCACAATGATATGATCATCAAAGATGTGTTCAAGGATACCTTTTAATTTGCCAATCATGCCATAATCCTTGCATGATAAGAAGCGCCGATACGGTGAGTACTGTGACAAAGAGCAAGTGCAAGTGCATCAGCGGCATCACTGCTATCAAATTCAGCACGTGGAAGAAGAACTTTCACCATCATGTGAATTTGTTCCTTATCGCCATGACCAACTCCAATAACTGATTTTTTCACTTTGTTTGGAGCATATTCAAAAACAGGCAAATTTGCCTGCGCTGGAGCAAGAAGTGCAATGGCCCGTGCTTGACCAAGTTTTAAAGTTGCCGTAGCATCCTTGTTGACGAACACATGTTCTACGGCGGCTTCCTGAGGCATAAACTGATGCAAAATATCTGTAAGCCCTTTGTAAAGCTGGCAGAGCCTAGAAGCAAGATCACAACGTGCATCAGAAGTAAGCGTACCCGCTGCAACAAATTGAAGACGATTGCCAGAGAAATCGATAACCCCCCATCCTGTTCGCCGTAATCCTGGATCAATGCCTATAATACGAATCGTCTCTGCCATAAAGCCAAGTTTATACACTTTTTCCGTATTTGAATAGATGCACGAAAGCAAAGAACACGAAAGAAAGATAGAATTCGATTTGTTTGCTTATCGGATTGTCGTCTTCAAGACAGTATCATCTTTGAGAACAGAGTAAGAGATACCTTCTCTACCAGTGCGCACATATTGCATACGTGCTTCTAAACAAAAAAGGGAACCATTCCCTCAATGCCAACCGCCCGCCTCTTCAAAAGCGACCGCCCTTTCAACAGCAAACACCCCTCCCATAAAAAACCTCTAGGCTTTTCGAACACTTGAGTAAAATGGCGAGGCAGCAAAAAAGAACCAAGGAATAACAGTACAAAACAATGGTACAGAGGAAAGGGAGGGATTCTACCGAAATTAGCTTTCACAAACAAAGAGCATCCTAAACAGAATGAAGAAGAAAAAAGCAACAGATACAAAATTTTCTAAGAGCGCCGAAAAGCCGTTTTAAGCAATTCGATTTGTTTGCCCACCGGATTTTCGTCCTCCAAAACAGGGGAAGAGATACCTTCTCTGCCAGTGCGCAAATATTGCATGCGTGCTTCTAAACGAAGAGAACGAGCAACAAAGTTGCGGAAAACTTCTGGAAATTCTTGCCAATGAGCGCTTTCTAGTTTCAGCGTCGGTGTATGAAGCGAGACTTTCGCGAGCTCTTTTTGTATTTGTTCTGGTGACATCTCTCCTTCGCGCTCTGCACGAAGAAGGAGAAGTTGAGAAGCGATTTGCATAAGCCGTGTACTTAAATACATCGCCTCTTTGGCATAAAGAGCAGAAACTTCTGCAGAGAGAGAACGTGCTGCTAATTTGCCTTCCGTATCAATATAAGTTGCTGTTTGTTCAATCAGCGCCATTGTTTCTTCGTAGAGGCGGTTAAAAGCATTGTCAAAAGCATTATGCTCAACCATAATAATAGGTTCATCATAGGGACGTTTATATGCACTCACACTTTTATACTCCAAATATCAGCACAAAAATCACGACACTCAACGAAATGAGGGATAAAAAGTTTCCTTTCCTACTGAACAGAATGCTTTTTTTAATGAGTACCCCTTTTCAAACTTTTGCGCAATGTGCTTCTTATGCTAAGGTTAACGCGTCATAGAACGCCATTACAAACAGAGAGGTTTTCTTGCGAAAAACCGATGAAGAGATGGGCGTTTTTCATAATAATAGGCGACCCCAAATTGCAGAGCAATACCACTTATAATCAAGAGGCTATCGGAAAAAAACGTTCCTGTCATCACTGTTTTTAAAATTTGCCCTACCATGGCAAAAACAGTCCCTGTTACAAAGACGGGGAGACTGTGTTTCCCTAAAATTGCTAAGGGATGCTTTTCTGCAACATGAAACCACGTATGAAAGCGAGGCAAACAAAGAATAAAGAATGATAACGCAACAACATGGAGCAGACGCGGCAAACTTAAAAATGTTTTATTAAAATTAATCAACGGAGAAGACCAGCCAAGCCACCCCAAAACGCCCCACCATTCTAAGCGAACCCATAACAGTGAAAACAAAAGATACGCGGCAGCAAAAACGAGAAAAAAAGTCTGACAGGCAATATTTTTTCCTTGCTGAAGAGATAAACTGCTGACCAATCCTATAACAAACAGGAATTGCCAGGATAAAGGATTCAAAAACCACTTTCCCTTTAATGGATAAGAAGGAGGAGCAATTTCATAAAATCCACTGAGGAGGTAGAGCATGAACGAACCTAAAAGCAACAATCCTTTTTGTTTACAACTCAAATAAAGCGCAAAAGGCGCAAAAAGCATGAGCACAATATAAAGAGGAAGAATATTATTATACCCCAATTGATGTCCAAAGCTTAAAACACTAAAAAAAGCGATGAAGGGTTGTGTAAAAAATAAACCCACATTATTCATCGATAAAAGTTTCTCTGTTTGCCATAAGCAAAAGGCTCCTAAAAAAAGGCTTAACGTTACAAAGGTAGTGAAAAGATATGCCGCATAAAGCTGCAAAGCTCTGCGCCAAAGTTTACGCACAATGAAGGTAAAAGGCTTCTGCTGTAAGCGATTATGAAAGCTGAGTCCAAGAGCAACCCCCGAAAGCAAAACAAAGACTTCTGCTGAATCAGAAAAACCGAAGTTTCTATGTGTTAGAGACTCATAGAGAGTTCCGGGAATATGGTTGATGAAAATTGTCAACAACGCTAAAGAACGAAAAACATCAATGCGTGTATCACGATGAAGAGGATGTATATTATGCTTTAAAACACTCTGGTATGCCATAATGGCCCCCCAAAAAGTTACATAAAGTAGCGGCCTCTTTCAGCAAAAATGCTAAGATGAATCTTTCATTTTTAAGTGTCAAATTTTTTTTTCAGAGTCAAGGATTTTGTATGACAAAACAAAAGAGTAAACCCGTTGAGTACCATCCTTTTCCGCAATTGGTTTTAACATTAGACGTTCGTCGTTCTTTCACACCCACTTTTTTACGACAAATTTTACAAACGAGGTCTTTTGCGTGCGTTATCCTCTATGATTCTCAAGGGGTGCAGGATGATGCGGTTTTTTTACAAAAACAAGCGCAAATCTACGCAGAGGATATTCAAAGTAACGGTGCGGCTTTTCTCATCTCTGGTGAGCGGAGAGTTTCTGAACGAATAAAGGCAGATGGTTTGCATATAGAAGGTGATCTTAAGGCTCTCGAATATTGTGATTATCAGAAAAAGGAACAAAAAATCATCGGTTTTGGCAATATTCGTAATCGCCATTGTGCAATGGTTGCTGGAGAAGCAGGTGTTGACTATCTGTTATTTGGCAAATTAGGTGCGGATAAAAAACCGCATGCCCATCCTCGCAATCTCCAGTTAGCACGGTGGTGGGCAGAGATTATGGAAACCCCTGCCATTGTTCAAGCTGGAAGCGATTTTGCAACCTTTGATGAAGTGATAAAAACCGCATGTGAATTTATAGCCATCGAAGAAGTCATTTTTGCCCATGACAACCCTTTAATGCTGCTTAAAATGATGCAAGAAAAATGTAAAAATTCACCTTTGTAAAATTTACTCTTATAAGAAAATAAAAACGTTAATTAAAAAGCCCACCGCATCATCCCTCAATTTCCAAGTAGCGCCCACAATTACAAATAAAGGGGATAAAAATGTATTCCGCTTGCCTCATCACTCAATCAAATTGCCTCAAAATTCAATAAAATGAGATGAAAAAGCTAGCATCTTTTTCTTACATAATATATAGAGAAAAACATCATAAAAACTTTCTCGTTCAATGTCTTATAAAAAGAAACCATTATGATTGGGGAAACTCATCATTGTTAAGATTGGTCATAAATACCAACAACGAATGATAGAGATATGAAGGGGACATAAAAATGGAATACAAATACAGAGGAACGTTTGAAGATTTTCAAAAGACAATTTGCGAGGCTGGGTATTGCATTCTAGAAGCTAAACTTCTACCACATCAATCCCCTGGAACATATCAGATCAAAACCTTCTGTGGAGGAGTCATTATTTGGTTTGAAAAAACAGGAACACTCAGCTTTCAAGGTAAAGACCCCGCGGCGAAAAAGCTAAAAGAAGATTTAACTCCATATATAGAACAAAAATCAAAGACTCCTTCCCCAAAAACTTCTTCCAATACCTCAAATAAAAAAATCTTTATCGTTCACGGTCATGATCATGTCTCCTTAAAAGACCTTGAACTTTCTCTTCGCAGACTTGGGTTCGAACCATACATTTTACAAAATACTGGCGGTAACGGTTTACCCATCATTGAAACTTTAAAAAAAGAAATTTGTAACGATTCTATAGGATTTGGTATTGTACTGCTGACTCCTGATGACATGGGCTATGCTAAATCTGACGGTGAAGAAGCGGCACAACCCCGTGCTCGACAAAATGTTATTTTCGAAATGGGCATGTTAGCCGCCGTTTTTCCTCTTGAGAGGATTGCTATTTTACAAAAAAAAGGCGTTGAAATCCCTTCAGATATTCATGGAGTTTACTACCTTTCTTTTAATGAATACGTAAAAGAAATAATGCCAAAACTTTCCAAACGATTAGGCGAAGCTGGTTTTACTATAGATCCAGAGAAACTTGCTTATGCATCAAGTTAAATTTGAATAACGCCCTCACCTTTAGTTTTTAAAGCACACTCCGTTTCTCGATAATTTGCTTTAGCAAGCAAAAACCAATGAATATAAAGAGCTATGACGGCTATCCTGAAAATTCCGAAGGCTCTCCTTTTCTCATTAATTTTTGATTGAATGAAGGGCTTTCCACCTTCATTCTCCACCCCTCATTCTCCATCCCTCACTCTTCATCTCTCATCCTCCACCTCTCATCCTCCACCCCTCATTCTCCATCCCTCACTCTTCATCTCTCATCCTCCACCTCTCATCCTCCACCCCTCATTCTCCAGCGATCACTCCCTCATTCAAAAATTGTAACTTCACAAACTGTTCTAATTGTTATTGTAAATCCTCTGAAATTCCTTTATGACTTAAAAGATGTTTTGGTCGCATACGCAACGACCAATAGGGATCTAAAAACCCTAAATCCGAGCGTAAAAATGAACCCACTGATGTGGGTATCCCGGAATTCCGGGAGATTTTGCTATGTCCAGGTGCTACAAGCACTAAAAGCAAAAAGCTGACTCGGATTCAGTATTTTTAGACTCCCGGAATACCAATGCGAGGGCGCTCGCAACCGGCGGGGGGAAGATGCAAGCGAGAAATCTTCATCAAGCAAAAAATCTTCATAATGACATTTTCGTGGGCAAAAAAATTCGTTTTCGGCGAAAAATGCTGAAAATGTCTCAAAAAACATTGGCTGATCATTTGAAGGTAAGTTCCCAACAAATTCAAAAATATGAAACAGGATTAAATCGTGTGAGTGCAGGGCGTTTAAAGGAAATTGCTGATATCTTAAGTGTTCCTATTGCCTTTTTTTACGCTGATCTCTTTACAAAACAAGACACCCCCACCCAGCATGATGAAATCGCCTCAAACAGAGAGGAATACTTCCTTTTGAAAAGTTTTAGAGAACTCAAACCGAAAAAACAGAAGGCAATTTTATGGTTGATCTCTGATCAAAATGAAAGTTTTTAAAATATGCTTAGAGTGTTTCACTCTCTGCTCATAAACATGCATGCATATTTTTAAAAATCACTTACCATGACGATAGTGCTCTTATTTCGTCAGAGCATAAAAACCATGCGCACCCCAAAGGCTCTGTGCATCAGCAATCATGCGCATTCTTAAAGGCAGCCCCCAAAAGCAATTCTTAAAAATTTATTTGGTCAATCTAGAATAGCGCCTAACACATCATTTTATTTTGGATGTTAAGCATAAGCTTTAAATGCTATGGGAGATGATGGCAGTTTTTTAAAAAACGAGTAAAAATTGATGAATTAACGCTTGATTAAATACCGATATGTGATTAGCATAGTTATCGAAAAGTTGCTTTTCTTTCTTGTGTAGGAACTTCCCAAGAGAAAGTAAAAATGAATAGGGGGGAATTAAGATGTTAAAATATTTATTTCTGTCATCGCTTGTGTTGGCAGCTGGTTGCGCATCTGTGGGTAGTTATTCATCAAATTATGTTGATCAAAATATTACGGAGAATGAGGCAAAATTAGTCGCTAACGATTTTATTAGCAATATCAAAAGACCTTTACCACCAGCTACAACGACAATTCTTATAAAGAAAAATGATACAGCAGACAACTTTACTCCTTTATTTATCAATCTGTTGCAACGGACTGGATATAATGTGATTTATACAGATCAACCCCAAAAGCAGCAAAACATAGGTGTGAATTTGAATTATAGAATACAATTAAATAATAGAACTATAGTGTATGTTCTTCAGTATAATGTAGCTGGAGAGCCACGTGTTCATATACATTCTCGTCCTAGATGAACCCACTATTTAATGTGAACGCTCTCTATCAGACATAAAGGCTGAAAAGTTCTTGCGAAAGACAAAGAGATTTGTACCTCAACAAAAAACCTCATTTTTAGCCAGAATGGATAAATCCTTTCTGTATTCATAACGATACGAGAGTTATGACTTTAAAAACAATGAAAAATGCTCTACACTTCAGTGAACTATTGCGTGGAAGTGTAATCGCAAAATTTGGTTTATCTGTAACTGAAGTAGCTGAATAGCTTGCTATATCTCGTGTAGCATTTTTAGGGTATCGATAAAAATCCCGTACCTTTAGACAGTTTTGTTTGCAAGATTTTCTCAACAATAAAATACGCTCCCTCTCAAAGGTGCGCCCATTGTCCATATCATCATCAACATTTTCGCATGGCTTGGTAGAGCTGGAAGAAGCCAAGATAACTGCCAAATATATTCGTAAAAGTTGGTACTTCATTAATCCAAATTTTGTTTTCAATGAAAAATATGTTGTACTCTCACGACATAACAATCCTAAAGAATAGAATGTCAAAAATGCTCTTTTTACTCTGTTAAAAATATTTTCTTTTTCTACAAAGTAAAATTTCATACGAAAGCAATCCACCTTTTTGGGGAGATTTTATCAAAGAGCAGCTAGCAAAAACATCAAGGTACTCATATAAAACCACACGCCCTTCTTCCGCCTTATTCAATGAACACAAGCAGCAAATAGAGATGATAAAGCCAGATGTACATTTATGGTCTTTTTTTACAGGGATAACCCTTTGATTCTGCTTGAAATGAGAAAAGAAAAATGTGAAACTTCTTCGCTGTGATGAGGAGGAAACATCCATGCTCAAAAGAAGCATCAGACTGCTTACCATGGGAATCATTTGGTTTGCAATTTCTGTTGCAAACTCTACTGGAAGGGCTGAAAAATCGTCAGATCTTGAACGCTATCTCAATACCATTCAAGATCCCGAGAACATTGACAAACCTTTCCAGCCCTTACAAGCTGGAGAATATGATCAAGCCTATGATTATTATATCCAAGGTTATTATCTGAAAGCTTTTCGTGAAGCACTCAGGCGTGCTGAACAAAATGATCCCTTTGCACAAACCCTGGTTGCTCGGATTTACATGGAAGGATGTGCTGTTCCCATAGATGGCGCACGCGCTGCTTTATGGTTTGGACGTGCAGCAAAACAAGGTGAACCCCAAGCGCAGTTGCGCTATGGACTTATGTTATTTGATGGTAATTTTATTGCACAAAACCAAGAAATTGGTGAAGAATTTATTCGAAAAGCTGTAGATGCTGGAGTAAAAGAGGCCTATTATTATTATGGACAATTGCTTCTTTATAAAGCCTCACGCGAGAAGCAAGCTCTTGCAGGTGTTTTTTCCCAAAGCCAAGAAAACGAAGCAATAGATCAGGCACTAAAATGGTTCTTAAAAGGTGCAGCCCTTGGTGATGCTGCAGCTGCCTTCGCTGCAGCAAAAATTCTTTCTTTAGGGACTTTAACACGGCCAAAGGATGATCGTAATGCCCGCAAACTTATGGAAGTTGCTGCGCAAAATAAACATCTTGAAGCCCAAATTCTTTTGGCACAATGGCTTGTACAAGGTCGTGGGGGAGAAACTGATTTTCAACGTGCTTTTCATCTGCTTCTAAGCAACGCCACCAAAATGATCGCTCCGGCACAGGTTGCTCTTGCAAGGCTTTATCGCGATGGAATAGGAACAAAAGGCGATATAGTAAGAGCAGCAGCGTGGTATATGCTTGCAAAGCATGCAAAAATACAAGCCCCTGATCTTGAAATGATGCTTGAAGGTATGGACCATGCACAGCTAGAGGAAGCACGCAAAGAAATCATAAAGCTTCTACCTATTTTTTAACACAGGCTTCAGAAAAATGATGTTTTTTGCTTCAAATCTATAAATTTTCACAAAAATCTTTGTGCAAATTTTTAAAAGCCTTGCGTCTGAGTGCTTTTTATGGTCTTGCAAAGGTTGAAAGCGAAAATACACAAAAGTTTTTTGGAAGCAGTTTTTAGGCTTTTTCCTCTGCAAAGACGATAAGTGATCTCTCTCAAGGGTAAAAAGAGAGCACTTTTTGCAAGAATGGAATTGGATAGAGACGATGAAAATTAATGGCAATGAAATTCGACCTGGTAATGTGATTGAGCATCAAGGAAGCTTATGGGTCGCTGTGAAATGCAATGCTGTAAAACCAGGAAAAGGTGGCGCATTTAATCAAGTTGAAATGAAAAATCTGATAGATGGTACAAAACTCAATGAACGTTTTCGTGCAGCCGAAACGGTTGAAAGAGTACGTCTTGAACAAAAGGATTTTACTTTTCTTTATCAACAAGGTGATGCTTTAATTTTTATGGATTCGCAATCCTATGAACAACTTGAATTACAAAAAGATTTTGTTGGTGAACGTGCTGCTTTTCTCCAAGATGGGATGACTGTAACTGTTGAACTTTATCAAGAAAAACCGATTGGTATATCGCTTCCCGATCAGGTGAGTGTAACGATTGTTGAAGCTGACCCTGCCCTCAAAGGGCAAACGGTCACAGCCTCTTATAAGCCTGCCATTCTTGAAAATGGTATTCGTATTCTTGTACCACCTTTTATTAACGCCGGCGAACGTATCATTGTTGACACCAATGAATTGATTTATGTGCGTCGTGCAAATGAAAAAGATAAATAAGGGATAAAAGATGCCGCAATCTGCAGTCATGAATGTCATGGTGCAAGCCGCCATGAAAGCAGGGCGTTCTTTAGTGCGCGATTATGGTGAAGTGCAAAATTTGCAGGTATCCTTGAAAGGGCCGGCAGATTATGTAAGCCAAGCGGATCGTAAAGCAGAAAAAATTATTTTCAATGAATTAAGCAAAGCACGACCAAAATTTGGTTTTCTGATGGAAGAATCTGAAGAAATTATTGGTGAAGATTCCCAACATCGTTTTATTGTTGATCCTTTAGATGGCACGACAAATTTTCTTCATGGCATTCCTTTTTTTGCTGTTTCCATCGCCTTAGAAAGTCAAGGAAAAATCGTTGCTGGTGTCATTTATAATCCTATCAATGATGAACTTTTTACCGCTGAACGCGGGAGTGGTGCTTTTTTTAATGACCGGCGTTGTCGTGTTTCTGCACGGCGAAGATTAGAAGATTGTGTGATTGCCACAGGCATGCCCCATTTGGGACGTCCAGGTCATGGAACCTATCTTATTGAATTGCGCAATGTGATGGCGGAAGTTTCCGGCATTCGCCGATTTGGAACTGCTGCCCTTGATTTGGCTTATGTCGCAGCTGGAAGAACTGATGGCTTTTGGGAAGATAACCTGCAAATTTGGGATATGGCTGCTGGAATATTGATGGTTCGTGAAGCAGGTGGTTTTGTCACGGATAAGGAAGGCGGCAATGATATCTTTCGCAAAAAAAATATCATTGCTGGCAATGAACACATTCGCATCAAGTTAGAAAGAGCCCTCAAAAAAGGCATTTAAACCCTATAGTCTTAAAAAAAACCATACACTTTTAAAAAAGCCCTTAGAACCTTAAAAAAACGATCACACGCTAAAAAATGTACTCTTTTGTATATTAGATACGAAAGTCTTTACGCTATTTGAGAATCTTACCTTATAACAATCAATGTTACTATTTTATGCTTCATATTCAACAACTAAACATGCCTCTTAAACAAGGTTACTCCAAAAAACGTTTTACCCCCTTACACATCTATGTCATCACTAATTCACGCGCTTTCTTTAAAGAAACATTTCTCAATGTTCGCACACCTATTTCATGACAGCGCCCGTGAATAGGTAATGATAAAGCTCTTGAGCACCACTCTCTTTACACTTATGAAGCGTGCAAGCCAGCATCCTCATTCTCTTTGCCAACCCAAAATAGGCAGCTCTTGGCACTTGAGACGATTTATAAGAAGCATTTTACTCCTTGTCTTTAGCAATTTCTACCCCCATACCAACCCCGCTTATGACAAGCAAATAAGCGGTTTTAATTGGTTCAATATGAGAGGGCTTGTAATGAGAGAATCTTACTGTATTCGAAGTTCTAACTTAAGTTAAAAAACGATGATTTATCCTTATAAATTAATGTATTACTAAAAAATGAGTCATGAGAATCATCCATAAGAATGCGTATTCTGCTAAAGAGTGAGAGACAATAAAAACCAATAATGTATCACTTTTATATTCTCATGAAAGAACTCTTCAAAACGCTGATAAACCAATGATGATGCCAATGTTGATAAAAGCAACTTACAACTCTATGATAACAGTTTATTCAAGAGTTTACTCAGGCGAAAATTGCAATTTGGCTAAATACGCATAAACCCCGTTTTGTGCGACGAGTTCTGCATGTGTTCCTTCTTCAACAAGAGCACCTTTCTCCATCACGAGAATACGATCAGCTTTTAAAATTGTTGCCAAACGATGAGCGATCACCAATGTTGTCCGATTTTGCATCAGTTCTTCTAAGGCTTCTTGCACCAATTTTTCACTGTTTGCATCTAAAGCTGATGTTGCTTCGTCCAGCAGCAACAGGGGAGCATTTCTTAAAATTGCCCGAGCAATACCAATGCGTTGTTTTTGTCCACCAGAAAGCATAATACCGCGTTCTCCCACTTCTGTATCCAAACCATTTGGTAAAGCTTCAATAAACTCAAGTGCGTTTGCTGCTTTAGCAGCGGCAATGATTTGCTCTTCAGTCATATTTTCGGTTCCAAAAACAATATTATCGCGCAGTGTACCGTCAAAAATGGCGACATCCTGTGGAACATACGAGATCGAACTGCGTAAATCTTGCAGAGAAAGGCGCTTGATTTCCACGCCATCAAAGCGAATTTGCCCACTTATTGGATCATAAAAACGAAGGATCAAAGAAAAAAGTGTGCTTTTTCCTGCACCTGAAGCGCCAACAAAAGCAACTGTTTCCCCTGGTTTGACAGAAAAGGAAAGAGAGCGCAAAATCTTCTCTTGTGGTCTGGAAGAATAAGTAAAATCAACCTGATCAAAAACAAGGGCACCTTGAACAGGTTTTGCCAAAGGTGCAGGAGCTTTTGGAGCTAAAATAGTAGGCTGTTCTTGCAACAATTCAGCAAGCCGTTCAGCAGCGCCTGCTGCTTGGATTAATTCTGCACCCAATTCTGATAATTGCGCAAAGGTAGAAGCTCCAAAAACCGCATAGAGCACGAATTGACCTAATGCCCCACCCGTCATAGTGCCATTCAAAACATCCCGGGATCCAATCCATAAAACAGCAACCACACTGCCGAAAACCAGAAAGATTGCAAAGCCAGTAAAAAAGGAACGCAGAATGACGGAAGAGCGTGCTGTCTGAAAAGCACGTTCTACCAACTGAGAAAAACGTTTAGAAACAAGCTTTTCAGCGGTAAAGGCCTGCACAGTGCGAATGGCGCTGACCTGTTCAGTTGCTAAAGCGTTGGCATCTGCAATACGATCTTGCGCAGCGCGTGTACGTGTACGAACCTTGCGCCCAAAGACAACTAACGGAATAGCAACAAAAGGGATAGCAAGCAAAACAAGCGAAGACAATTTGGCATTGGTGATAACCATCATAACAATCGCTCCAATCACCACAATCAGATGACGCAAAGCCGTAGAAGCGGTTGAACCAACAGCCAATTTTATTTGAGTGGTATCTGTTAAAAGCCGTGAAACAAGTTCACCAGAATGGGAACGATCAAAAAAAGCAGGAGAAAGTTTCATAATATGCACAAAAACATCACGCCGTAAATCGGCAACAATCCGTTCTCCTAAAGTGATGACACAGTAATAACGGCAGGCTGAAGCAAGTGCAAGCAGCAAAGCTAAAACAAACAAAAGAGCGAAGTAAAAATTAATATGGCCATGACTTGAAGTAGAAAAGCCATGATCAAGCATTTGACGGATAGCAACAGGCAAAGTAAGAGTCACGAGAGCAGCAACAGATAAAGCAATAAAGGCAAAGACAAACAACCAGCGATAGCGCACAAGATAAGGACTAAAAGTTGTAAGCGAAGAGAATGAAGGCTTTGTATGGAAAAATTTTTTAGCTTTTTCTGAATGATTGAAAAAATTCATAGGGTTTCTCTCACTTATAAGATTGTTTATAACTCTTGATGCGATAATGCACTTTGAACACTTGTTTTTTGATACGTGCTCAGTTATATAGAGGATACTTCAACCAATTTATCAAAAAGACGAAGCAAGCGCACTTAAAAAAGTGAGCAAGTGTCATTTTGTTTTATAAAAGTAGAAAGTTTGCCACATGAAAGCCAATATTCATCCCGACTATCACAAGATTACCGTTGTTATGACGGATGGCTCCCAATATACGACACGTTCTACCTGGGGAAAAGAAGGGGATGTTCTTAATTTGGACATTGATCCAAGAACGCATCCAGCTTGGACAGGTGGATCTCAAACATTGGTTGACCATGGTGGTCGTATTTCTAAATTTAAAAATCGTTTTGGTAATTTGGGCATGTAAAAGCTTATTTTTGATCGTGAAAAATGAAATGATTGCCAATAGAATGATACGCCATTTCTGATGAGTGTGTTTCAGAGTGAAAGTAGTTGATCTTTTTTCAACCTTCAGAAAAGTTCTACCCAGAGCTTTTACGATAAAGCTTTTACAATTGAGATTGTTAGTAAAAAAAGAGTATAAAAATGAGTGCCCCGCTTTAAATTAAAGCGGGGTTTTTTATGTACCACAATGAAAATACGCAGCGATTATGCTTTTAAACAGGGATTATAAAGAAAGAAAAGAAGAAACTATCCTTAATCTCGATATTGATCCAAGAATAACATCCAACCTAGACAAATAACAAAGTGAACAAATTTCAAATATTGGTGGATAAAGGTGATCACATTTCTCAATTTAAAAATTGTTTTGCTAATCTCGGCATGAAATTTTTTTCTGAGTGTGACGGGCAAAAAAGCTACGAGCAAAATGATGAAAATTCTGGCAAGAAAATTGCGCGGTGCAAACAGATAATCTGTTTTAGACTTTAGGAAAATATGCTAAAAACGAAAGCACTATAAGCTATAATCTTCCAAGCAATAAAAAATATAATTTTATCCAGAAAATTCTCTGCGAAATCAGAAGCGTTTTTTCTGCTCTAGCAATAGCTATCGCGCAACACTGTTCGCAAAAATAATACATGGATAAAAATTGACAAATTTGTTCTTATAAAGCATGAATTAAAAGTCTCTTTTTAGTGATGATGGGAACCCTTAAAACTACCCAAATAGACATTTTAAGGATTATCATTGTAAGCTATTTTATGATAAAATCTTGAATAAGTTTGTAAAGTTCTGCTTTATACATCCGCAAAAGAGGCAAATTTTCTCTTCACCACTGCGATTGTTCAATATCGTGCTCCATTCATAACGCACACTGAATCATCAATCTGGATTGCTCTTGGCTATGTGCATTTCACAAAAATCTTTTGAGCACATAAAACCTCTCTCATCGTCTGAACAATTTTTGCTCTTTTAAATTAAATCCAGCCCTGCTGATAAAGAACAACAAAGTGATTTTAAGAATATAATCCATTTTTACCACTCTTACATCAGCCTCCTTGAGACTGTTATATTTTGTTATTTCAAACATTCTTACTGATGAAATCAAAAAAACGGCTAGCTGAAAAGCCAATATTGGCGGTTTAACTATCACGGCATGACGCAATTACCTATCAAAGGGAATCATTAAAAATGATAGAATAAGAAATAAAAACACACCGTCGAGAATACGACTCTACAAAGCGAATTCTTTCATAATAGACATGTCCATAAAAAAGAGATTTTAGCCAATAGAGGATTTGACGTATAATTTGAAAAGCAGTTTTAGAACGGATAAAATGGATAAGTCATAAGCCGTTACATGCAAGAGCAGATACACAACAAGTGATGGTAAATATCACAAGAGGTCTGCTTTTTATGCCTTCATAAAGGTAAAATGCGAACGCTCAACCTCCCATAAAGTGGAAACAAGGCAACTCACTGCGCCATTCTAGAACGAACTTGCGCTCTCTTTCAGCATTGTATCGCTTTCTGCACAAAACTGTCTCCTCTGACTTAACAGATAGTTTGTCCCGTTGTAGCTTGTCATCAAGTTTTGTAGCAATTTATTTTTTTCAAAGGGTTTTGAAAGGGGCTTTCAAGGATCTTCAAAGACCCTTCAAAGCTTTTGCCCATTTTTACACTCAAATTCCGATTTTTGCGATTTTAGGTGTCAAAATCCATTTTATCAAAGTGCACATTTAATGGTAAAAATGAACCATAAAAACAATAAATTACCACATATTCTTACCTAATCCCACCTCTTCCTACTTAATACAAAACCTACTGTCAAACGATACCCGTTGAAATCCATTATATGCTCCCCTTATCGAGGCTAAAATCATTCACCAATTGCCAGCGTCAAAAGCATATTAATGCCAAAACCAGCGCAAGGTTAGAAAATTTTTTTTAAGGTACTTTCAGGACATAAAATTCCCACATACAGAAAAGTACTGCTTCTTACATCTCTATGAATGTCTTACATCCACGGACAAAGCCATCTTTACGCTCATGAAGAAGCAAACCAACCCCATCATTCTCTTTACCAGATCACGATGTTGCAGCCCTTGGTTCTTGAGACGGTTCATAAGAGGCACTTTTACTCCTTTCTCAAAATGTTTTTATCCACAACCGACCTCACTTGTAACATGCAAGCGAATAATTTTGTTTGATTCAGTATAAAAGGATTTGAAATGAGAGAATCCTACGATATTCAGGGGCTCTTTCAAGGTGCAAATGATGAATTATCCTTATAAATTAAGATCTTATTTCCATATACAAAGTAATTCCTACGCATCGGATGAAAACCACATAATCACTGAATTTTCAGAAAAACATTTTCAAAAAAATTAAGTAAGATTTTTCAAGAAGCATCTCCTTACAGGTTCTCAAATCTCATTTTGCAGCATCAATAATGATGAATGAATGTTGGAAAAAATCCACGGAATAAAGCTATTTTTATACTTATCTAACGATAGTCAAACCCCACCAAGTTCTCTTACTTTGAGAACTTTCTCCACCATTTTTAAAGAATACGAACGATCCTTGGCACACACATGAGTTTGTAAGACGGTATATTCAACCTCCCTATCCTTCGAGCCTTTAGCCTCTTCACCGACAGTTTATGAAGAACGGGGATCGTTTTTCGAACATGAACCGTCTTTTCAGCTACTTCTTCAACAAAAGCAATGCGCACATCTTTTCCATCAATCACCCTAATTGGGCTTTAAAATCATGCCCTTAAAAAGAACACGTGCTTCAAATAATTCTTTAAACACAGTATGTAAAACAGCTTTTGTCACCTCAAAGCAGCGTGTAATAGAATGTTGGCGCAATGATCCATCCATCAGCACCCAGCTCAACAAATCAGCACAAGACCAGCTTCCTGACATAAAGCAGCATAACGCGCGAAAGCTTGTACATTCTGGTTGATTGCCCCTCTTGTTGGGAGAGTCTGTGCATCAATGGCAATAACCGCACGCCATTTAGCAAAACGGGCTCCCAAAGCATAATAATCCTTCAAACGCTCACACAGAAGAATATTGCGCCCTTCAACAGTTTGATACAGCATAAGATTTACATTTCACACTTAAAAACCAAAATCTTAACTATATTGAAGCAACATTTTATTGTTTTTTAAGCACAAGATTTTTCCTGATCTTTTGTCCATTGTCCCAAAGCAGCAAGGTGGTTCATTCGAGCACGATGACAAAAAGCCTTTTGCGCAACAACAATATTTTCATTTTTTCCAGCCCATGCCTTTAAGGCAGCTGCTTGCAATGCCCGCCCATAAGAAAAGGTCAATTTCCAAGGCAATGCTCCCAAAGCATTCATAGCCGACAAATGTGCCGTAGCTTCTTCATCAGTTTGTCCTCCAGAAAGAAAAGCAATTCCTGGAACAGCAGCAGGAACAGTCTGTTTAAGAACATGAACTGTCTTTTCAGCTACTTCTTCCACAGAAGCAATGCGCGCATCTTTTCCATCAATCACCATATTGGGTTTTAAAATCATGCCCTCGAAAAGAACACGTGCCTCAAATAATTCTTTAAACACAGTGTGTAAAACAACTTTTGTCACCTCAAAGCAACGCGTAATAGAATGCTGGCGTGATGGTCCATCCATCAGCACTTCCGGTTCAACAATCGGTACAAGACCAGCTTCCTGACATAAAGCAGCATAACGCGCGAGAGCTTGTGCATTCTGACTGATTGCCCCTCTTGTTGGGAGAGTCTGTGCATCAATGGCAATGACCGCGCGCCATTTAGCAAAACGGGCTCCCAAAGTATAATAATCCTTTAAACGCTCACGAAGACCATCCAAGCCTTCTGTAATCGTTTCTTGAGGAAAAGCCGCCAATGGTTTGGCACCGGTATCGACTTTGATCCCCGGCACAGCACCTGCATCACGAATAAGATCTGTCAACATCTGCCCTGTAGATGCTTTTTGACGCAGTGTTTCATCAAATAAGATGACACCAGAGATAGCGCTTTCCATGGCTTCTTTTGCAGTAAACAGCATTTCACGATAGGCGCGACGATTATCTTCGGTGCATTCCACCCCAATGCTTTCAAAACGCTTTCCAATCGTTGCAGTACTTTCATCTGCTGCCAAAATACCTTTACCCGCACCTACCAGAGTAAGTGCTATATCTTCCAGACGTTCATTCATAAAAAATTCCTCTTTATCCTGTCTTAATTTCCAAAAGCGTGCAATGCACCAGCACACCCTCCATAATCATACAGCTTTTTTTTAACTGTTTGTTCAAATGAATCCCTTCAAGCCTGCGTGAGGGCTAGAATACCAGGCAGCATCTTGCCTTCCATCCATTCCAAAAAGGCTCCACCCGCGGTTGAAAGATAAGTAAAATCATCAGCAACACCAGCATGATTAAGTGCAAACACCGTATCTCCCCCTCCAGCAATTGAAACCAATTTCCCTGTCAAACTAAGTTCTGCTGCATGGCGTGCCACTGCAATCGTTCCTTGATCAAAAGGAGACATCTCAAAAACACCAAGAGGTCCATTCCACACAAGGGTAGCGGCTTTATCGATCACGGCATTGATATGCGCAATGGAGCGCGTACCAACATCCAAAATCATCCCATCCTCAGGAATATCTCCAATATCATAGAGACGATGTGGCGCATCTTTTTCAAAGCGAAATCCAACGATTGCATCCACAGGGAGCAGAAGCGTACATTGGCACTCCCGTGCTTTTTCAATAACTTTTTTTACCGTTTCGATCAGCGCATGTTCACACAATGACTTTCCAACACACACACCTTGCGCTGCTAAAAAACTATTGGCCATGCCACCACCAATGACCAAATAATCGACCTTTTTAACCAAATGATTGAGCACAAAAAGCTTACTGGAAACCTTCGCCCCTCCAACAATTGCGATCACCGGACGCTCTGGCTTACCAAGCCCTTTTTCCAATGCTTGCAACTCACATTGTAAAGAACGCCCCGCATAGGAAGGCAAAAAATGTGTTATCCCCTCTACCGAAGCATGGGCACGATGAGAGACTGAAAAAGCATCATTGACATAGAGATCTCCATTATGGGCTAGAGCCTCAGCAAAAGAGCCCGCATTCTTTTCTTCACCTGAATGAAAACGAACATTTTCAAGCAGTAAAATACCACCATTTTGCAATGCTTCAACCGCTGTCTGTACAGCTACACCAATACAATCTGATGCAAAATTCACGGGTTGGTTGATTATTTTTTCCAGCACTTGCACAACAGGATGGAGTGAAAATTCTGGCTCCACTTGTCCTTTAGGGCGCCCACAATGGGAAAGAAGAATAAGCTTAGCACCACGCTTTTGCAATTCAAGGAGCGTTTCTTTATGTCGTTTAAGACGCGTATCATCACAAACTTTTCCTTGCGCCATTGGTACATTAAAATCCACCCGCACAAGAACACGTTTTCCTGTGACATCAACATCATCAAGTGTACGAAAACCCATCACTGCTCCCTTTTCACTCTCTGTTGTTTCAAGTAACCTACCCGCTCACTTTTTTCTTACGCAATTTTCTCGTCGTCTTCCATCAAAAAAAGCCACCTTTATTTTCTCACCCTCCGCACAACAAAAGATTTCTCAGTCGACATCAGCAACTATACGAAAACCCATCACTGCTCCCCCTTCACTTTACTATTGTTTCAAACAAAAATGCACCCACTTAATTTTCTCCCCTTTTGAGCCTATTTTTGCTTTTACACAAAAAGATCCGCGCCTGAATTTTCTAAAACTTTGTCTCATTCAAAAGGGTATTTTTTGATTTCTTTCCTTTCATGCAGTTTTAAAAACCACGGAGATTGTACTCAAAAAGAGGAGTTCCTCAATGACTGAAGCAATATCTTTTCTGTACACCAAAAGAAGTCTTGATTCGTTTTTTTAAAAAAGAATGCACTTTCATTTTATCATACACTTGACTTTTTTTTATAAAAAGAGGACCTGAAGGACCTCTCATTTTATATTGTTTTAGCAAAAGCCACAGCCGTATCACACATGCGGTTTGAGAAACCCCATTCATTATCATACCAAACCAGAACACGACAAAGTTGACCATCAATGACCTTGGTTTGATCATTATGAAAAATAGCAGAATGTGGATTATGGTTAAAATCACAACTCACGAGCTTTTCGTCAGTATAGTCTAAAATTCCCTTGAGTGACCCCTGTGCAGCAGTACGAATAGCAGTATTAATTTCTTCAATCGTTGTGGAACGCTTAGCAGTAAACGTCAAATCAACAACGGAAACATTCGGCGTTGGAACGCGAATCGACACCCCATCAAGCAATCCTTTTAATTCTGGCAAAACCAATCCCACAGCTTTCGCTGCCCCTGTTGAGGTAGGGATCATAGAAAGAGCCGCCGCACGTGCACGATAAAGGTCACGATGCATTGTATCCAACACAGGTTGATCGCCCGTATAAGAATGGATTGTTGTCATAAAGCCCTTTTCAATGCCAACAGTGTTGTGCAAAACTTGTGCAACAGGCGCCAAACAGTTGGTTGTGCAAGAAGCATTCGAAATAACATGGTGTTCTTTGCTCAAAAACTGATGATTTACTCCATAAACCACAGTAAGATCTGCGCCTTCTGAGGGTGCAGAAACAAGAACACGCTTTGCCCCCGCATCCAAGTGGGCACTTGCTTTGTCACGAGCGGTAAAAATACCTGTACACTCCAAAGCAATATCAATATCCAAAGCCTTCCAAGGCAATTGTGCTGGATCACGCTCTGCAAACACTTTTATCAAACTAGAACCGATATCAATGGCATCACCAACAACTTGAACAGTGCCAGGGAAACATCCATGAACAGAATCATAGCGCAACAAATGGGCATTGGTTTCCACCGATCCTAAATCATTAAGGGCCACAACTTCAATATCTTGTCGTCCACTTTCGATAATGGCACGCAAAATATTGCGTCCGATACGCCCAAACCCATTAATTGCAACGCGAACACTCATTTCATATTTTCCTTATCAATTTTTCATAGCACAACACATGGGTATTGGTTTCAAGCATCTAAAAATCATTCACTTCTATAACCTTAAGATCCTGTCATCCACATTCCACGATAACAGACAAACTCTTGCAAGCAATAGGTCCAGATTTATCTATGTATTGCAAGAGGAGCAGTCATTTTTATTCACCTCATTGATCTTTTCATAGCACAACATCTGAGTATTCATTTCAATGATTTCCAAATCATAAAGAATCACTTATTAACTTTCTACGATGGCATAAAAACGATCGCACCCACGATGATCAAAATGGTTCATAGCACCATGAGCATTTATTTCACATTTTCCTTATGGATGTCTTCAAGTTTTTTTTCAACGGCAGCGACCACATTTTCACAAGTGATGCCAAAGTGCGCATAAAGCGCATCGATGGTCCCACTGGCACCAAATCCTTGCATGCCAATAAACACCCCATTAGTGCCGATAAAATAGTCCCAACCTTGCCGGAGTGCAGCTTCAATGGCAATTTTAATCGGTGCATCACCAATGAGAGCCCTCTGATAGGAGGGAGATTGCTGTGTAAAGAGTTCAAAACAAGGTACAGAAACCACACGCGTTGGGATTCCCTTTTCTTCTAAGACTGCATGTGCATGTACGGCAATCTGCAATTCTGAACCGGAAGCAAACAGGGTCACTTGCGCATCATCACTGGCGGTGAGTAATTCATAAGCACCGAGCATACAAAGATTTTCTTCTTCATATTCCCGACGCAAAAGTGGTAAATTTTGTCTACTCAAAGCCAAAGTAGAAGGTGTCCCTCGCGTTTTCAAAGCCAATTGCCAACACTCGACAGTCTCCATAGCGTCAGCAGGACGGAAAACAAGATGATTAGGAAGTGTACGCAAAGAAGCCAAATGCTCCACCGGCTGATGAGTAGGTCCATCCTCACCAAGACCAATGGAATCATGGGTCATGACATAAATGACCCGCAACCCCATGAGAGAAGACAAACGCATTGCGGGACGCATATAGTCGGAAAAACATAAAAAGGTTCCGCCATAAGGAATAAAACCTCCATAAAGGGCAAGACCATTCATCACGGCTCCCATAGCATGTTCACGAACTCCATAATGCAAATAACGCCCTGAAAAATCCTCAGCAGAGATAGTTTTCATCTGACTGCTTTTGGTATTATTTGATCCGGTTAAGTCAGCAGAACCACCAATGGTTTCAAGAACGACTTCATTGATCACTTCAAGAGCCATTTCCGAAGCTTTACGGGTGGCAACACACGGACAATCCTCAACCAATTTCTTTTTATAAACATCGATAGCACCATCAAATCCGCCCACGAGATCGCCACGCATCAATCTTTCAAACTCTATCCGTTCTGAGAGTGGAAGAGCGGCAAATTTTTCTTTCCATTTTTGTCGTTTTTTAGCGGCATTAAGACCAGCCAAGCGCCAATTATCGAGGATATCGGCTGGAATAACGAAAGGCTCTGCCTCCCATCCCAAAGCGATACGGGTTTCAGCAATTTCGGATGCACCTAAAGGTGCCCCATGAATTTTATTGGTCCCAGCTTTATTGGGAGCTCCAAAACCAATGGTTGTTTTACAAGCGATCAAAGTTGGTTTATCGGAATTTCTTGCAGCCTCAATAGCCCGTGCGATTGCTGCTTGATCATGTCCATCAACTTTGTGTGTATTCCAACCAGACGCTTTAAAACGGGCTATTTGGTCAGTACTATCAGCAAGGGAAATTTCTCCATCGATGGAAATGTTATTATCGTCCCACAATACGATAAGCTTATTGAGTTTTAAATGTCCAGCAAGGGAAAGAGCTTCTTGTGAAATCCCTTCCATGAGGCACCCATCCCCAACCAGCGCGTAAGTATAATGGTTGATGAGATCACCAAAGCGTGCATTGAGCAGGCGCTCCCCCAGAGCCATTCCCACAGCATTAGCTATCCCCTGTCCGAGTGGTCCAGTGGTTGTTTCGATTCCAGCAGCATGCCCATATTCTGGATGCCCGGCAACCTTAGAGCCTATTTGGCGGAAGTTTTTGAGATCTTCAAGGGAAATATCTTCATAACCAGAAAGATACAAGAGGGCATAAAGCAACATAGAGCCATGACCAGCGGACAACACAAAACGATCACGGTTAGGCCAATGAGGATTTTTGGGATCATGGGCAAGGAATTTTGTATAAAGGACGGTGGCAATATCGGCTGCCCCCATTGGTAACCCGGGATGACCAGAATTTGCTTTTTCAATCGCATCAATCGCAAGAAAACGGATAGCATTGGCCATCTGTTTCTTTGTTTCGGTATTTGTCATAAATGATAAACCACTTTGTTAAACGCGTTGTTTTGTTGTTCTTTCATATTCTCTTAAATTATTTGAGAAATATTTTTCAGTTTATTTTAATCGTCAGCGTGAGAACTTTTGCGGTTACTTCAATAACATTCCCCTCACGCATCCTTTATGCACATATCATTTATGCCAATACTCTCAAAAAATCCAGCTTTTAATTAACAGCTATCTCGCGCTTTGCTTGCTAAAAAGCCTTACATACTTAAAAATAGATTTTTCACAAGAAAAGAAAATGAGTGATTCGTTTTTGCATAAAGAATTAATTAATGGATACACTCACTTGGAGGATGTAAATATCATGAACCAAGAAACTACGGTTCTATCACAAACTTTAGAGCAACTGGAAAAAGCACTCAGAACCTTAGAAATCGCCATTATCAACCGCAATGCGGTTATTGATAAAAACAACGAATGGGAAGAAGAAATTCAACGAATGAACGCGGATCGTAGCCGTCTTGCCCAAGCGCTTGATAAGGCTGAAGCGCAAGTTGAGCGGCTAGAAGCGGTAAACAAAGAAGTTTCCAAACGTTTAATTAAGGCGATGGAAACGATTCGTGTCGTAATTGATAGATAAAGGTTTGAAGACATGGAAACGGTTTCCGTCACCATTGATGGCAAAGTTTATCGTATGGCTTGCGATAAAGGGCAAGAACGCCATCTCATTGAGCTTGCGGCTCGATTGGATCAATATATCACACATCTAAAGAAAAATTTTGGTGAAATGGGTGATCATCGTTTATCGGTTATGGCTGGAATTATGATTCTTGATGAAATGGAAGAAATAAAACGAGAAAATAAAAAACTACAAGAAGACTACGAAGCTCTTTTACGGCTCCATAATGAAAAAAACCACACCATGGGCAGAATTATGCGTGATACAACAAAACGCATTGAAAAGCTTACCAGTCAATTACTCAAAGATGAGCAAAATAGTCTTATTTCTCAAGAACAGGAAGATCTCTAAACGCATTCGTATTTAACAAACCAGCGCTATACCCCCAAAAGATCGGTATAAACACGCATGATTGTCCACGCATCATTGCAAGAGAATCATCTCAATCGTAATAACCACAGAGACACAGCATGTGTTCTGAAAGAAAAGAAGAAAAAAAAGCGCATGCGCCCTGCATAAACTATCGTAATCCCGTACAAAATTTCTTCTCGTCAAAGAGTTTAAAATAAAAGCCAGTGGGCCTTGCTATCTTTATACTTTGAAGATACAAACTAGTATCGAGAAATGCGCACTAGTATCATCATTTATCATGATATTGACGAGCACTCCATATTGCGATGGCTCTTACCTTTGGCCACTTTATAGGCTTTCTATTTACTTCTTTTTCCAACGGTTTTTCTTCACACGTTAATTCCTCTTAAATAAACAGACAAGTGCATATTTTTTAGCAAATTTTTTGTTTGTGCAATGCAAGAATTTTAAGAAAAACTTCTTAGGTTCAGAGCACTCCTTCAAATTGCAAAATGATTAATTATCATTATAAATCAATATATTGACTGTATAATAGATAAAGCTATCTCTAAAATATCTCAAAAGACAATTTAGCATAAATCAAAGAACAATATACCATAAACATCACGTTTAAAGACTCTGATCCATCATAAGCACAACTTCTTCAAGCATAAAGACTAGAAACAGCTTCAGCAGAAAACATGACAGCATTTTGATCCCCACATAAGCCCCCAGACAAAAACCAAACGCCGCACTATTTTCACGATAAGCGAGAAGTCAATAATAAGTCTGTTCGGGCGCTATTCAAAAGGATAACACATACAAACACTCAAAAACCTTTGTTCCATCTTGAGAAACAGAAGCGATACGCAAGAGATTGGTAGCACCAGGTGTACCAAGAGGAACACCAGCTGTCACAAGGAAGTGATCTCCCCCTTGGCAAAAGCCTTCTTGAAAAGCAATCGCAGCCGCACGATCAACCATATCCTCCAAATCCCGCGCGTCTTCAGTGACCACACAATGAAGCCCCCAGACTAAAGCCAAACGTCTTGCTGTTTTTACAATAGGCGATAAGGCAATAATGGGCCTGTTTGGACGCTCCCGTGATGTGCGCACACCCGTTGTGCCTGAAGCAGTATAAGCAACGATAGCTGTCAATTACAGTGTTTCGGCGATCTGACGCGCAGCGAGAGAAATCGCATCGGTCCCCGTTGATTCTGGAGCAGGATGCTGTGCGCCAACCTGAACCGCATAAGTCTGATCTTGTTTGATTTGTTAGGCGATTCGATCCACCATCATAGCACGACTTCTTCAAGATAAAGATCAGCAGACAACATGACAGCACCACCCACTACATAAACCGCTGCAGAAACATCACACATCTCTGCTCATAGAAAAACAGATGACAAATGGAATATATTCTTCAAAATATAAAGAAAACTATGCCCCAATGTTCCCGTTAAACACCCTTTGTTCCATCTTGAGAAACAGAAGCGATACGCAAGAGATTGGTAGCACCAGGTGTACCAAGAGGAACACCAGCTGTCACAAGGAAGCGATCTCCCCCTTGGCAAAAGCCTTCTTGAAAAGCAATCGCAGCCGCACGATCAACCATATCCTCCAAATCCCGCGCGTCTTCAGTGACCACACAATGAAGTCCCCAGACCAAAGCCAAACGTCTTGCTGTTTTTACAATAGGCGATAAGGCAATAATGGGCCTGTTTGGACGCTCCCGTGATGTGCGCACACCCGTTGTGCCTGAAGCAGTATAAGCAACGATAGCTGTCAATTGCAGTGTTTCGGCGATCTGACGCGCAGCGAGAGAAATCGCATCGGTCCCCGTTGATTCTGGAGCAGGATGCTGTGCGCCAACTTGAGCCGCATAAGTCTGATCTTGTTCAATTTGTTGTGCGATTCGATCCATCATCAGCACAGCTTCTTCAGGATAACGACCAGAGGCAGATTCCGCAGACAACATGACAGCGTCAGTTCCCGTATAAACTGCTGTCGCAACATCAGAAACTTCTGCCCTTGTAGGAACAGATGACGTAATCATTGACTCGAGCATTTGCGTGGCCACCACGACGGGCTTTCCAGCTAAACGACAAGCTTTTATAAGTTCCATCTGAATGGCAGGAACCCTCTCCAAGGGCATTTCTACCCCCAGATCTCCGCGTGCAATCATAATACCATCGGCAACATCAATAATCTCTTCTATATGCTCCAAAGCTTGAGGTTTTTCGATCTTAGCCATCAAAGACACTTTGCTTTTGGTCAACGCACGCACTGCTATAATATCTTCCGGACGCTGGATAAAAGACAGAGCAACCCAATCAACAGGCTGCTCCAAAACTGCCTGAAGATCGGCTTTATCCTTGAGAGTCATTGGCCCAAAAGGCAAAACTGTATCGGGAAGACTTACCCCTTTTCGATCAGAAATACGGTTCCCAGCAACCACAAGGCACTGCACAGAATGACCATCACACACCTGTGCAAGCAGTTCCAACTTTCCATCATCAATTAACAACCGATCACCGGGTTTAATAGCTGCCAGCACCTCCCCGTGCGGAAAAAAAACACGCTGCGCATCACCAAGAATATCACGATCATCCAAGGTAAAACTTTGCCCAATACGCAAATCTTCTTGCCCTTTATCAAAACAGCCGACGCGTAATTTTGGTCCCTGGAGATCTACTAAAATACCGATTGGCCGGCGAACAGTTTTTTCAACCTTCCGTATGCGCTGAACCAAATCAACCATTGTTTCACGGTCAGTATGGCTCATATTCAAACGAAAAACATCTGCTCCCGCCATAAAAAGCTTCTCAATCATGGAAATAGAAAACGAAGAAGGGCCAAGAGTGGCTATAATTTTTACTTTACGTGCACGCTTCACGGTGGAGAATCTCCTGAAAGAGAGGGGGACTGTACAACGGAATTATTGAACAAAGACTCATCGGTCAACTGTACCATCCAACTGGTTTGATTACCCGTATCAATTTCTTTAAATTCAGCCTTTTGATAACCACGAGGGAAACAATCATGAACCCCTTGAATAGTAAATTGGCTATCTTGCACACACATAGTCACCGAACCTGGCCAGCTGTTTTTTTTCTCTGCTCCCTCTGCATAAAAATAATAGAAGCGCGAAGAAAGAGGACCCTCGATCAAGGTTTTACACTCTGTCACGGGGACCACCCACCATCCCTCACTTACCCAACCTGAAAATGTACGATACCCAAGGGCGACACCAACGGGCTGTTGAGTCGTATTACAAACCCGGAAATCAGCTTTTGCAAAACCAGCAAACGGCAACAAGAGCAAAACGCTCAAGAGAAAAATCTCTCGTACTCTCTGAAACACCCCTGTCTGTTTTTCGGCAACCACAAAACCACCTTTATGATGTAACCCTCTAAAACAAAACATACATCCCTTTATCTTCTCTGTTTTCAAGAACTTTCCAAATGTATATAGACATATTTTTACTCTTTTCTGCTTCTTAATGCCCTTTTGTCAATGCAAAGAGCTTAAACTTTTACAAAATATTTAAAGTCAATTTGTAAAAAAAAACTGTACAGCTTGATGAGCTTCTTGTTCTTCAGGCTTCCTTACACAACTTTATTGTCGAAAAAACAGTTTTAAATATACACTCCGGAGAAAACACAAATGAATACAGTAACCGATGAAACACATGCTATATCCGTAAACCAATTACGCGCTTTTATCGAACGCATTGAACGGTTAGAAGAAGAGAAAAAAACCATTTCTGATGATATTAAAGAGGTTTATGCCGAACTGAAAGGCTCTGGTTTTGATAGTAAAGCTGTGCGAAGTATTATACGGTTGCGTAAAAAAGAAGAACATGAACGCATGGAAGAAGAAGCCATCATCCAGCTTTATAAAGATGCGCTTGGTATGAGTTAACACCATTAATGACATTGGACCTTTTCTTATAAAATGAAGAGAGGATGGAAAATGCAAAAAACGAAGAATGCACATCAATTTATGCCAGAAATGAACAACGCGTGTCACTTGTGACGAAACAATCAGCAACATGGGGCACATTTGGGAAAGAAATGCCTTGAGAGAGTAAAGATTTGATTTATAATGATAATTCATTATTTTACTACGTGAATGAGAACCCAGAATCTTATAAGATTCTCTCATCTCAAATCCTCTTAGAGTGAATTAATCAAAATCATTCCCTACCACCATATCACAAGCAGGGTTAGCGTATGGGTAAAAACTCTTCAAGAAAGAGGTAAAATGCCTCTTACGAACTGCCTCCATGCAAGGCTGGCGTAACATTTTAAACTGGCAAAGAATAGTGCCGGCTTGCACCTTCATAAGTGTAACCGGCTTGCACCTTCATAAGTGTATAGAGAGTGAAGCACAATGGTTTTACCGTTATAGCATTCACGGACTCTTCACATCTTCACGAGCACCATTGTGAAAATGACTTAGGAACATTAAGAGATGTCTCGTTAAAACAAGCACGTGAATCTGCAACATAATGACGTTCTGTTTTGGGTTGAGGGAAGTGCCTCCTTTAAAACACGATAAACAAAAGTTTGAAGCAAAGCGTACTCTCCATTATTTAAAAGACATTGCTCTTAAATACTTTTGAAAGTCGTAAAACTGACTTAAAAGGAAATGGTAAAGATAGAAACTGGTTTTCACTTTTACGACTTTATATTCTCCTCAAATGAGGTTTTATATCTGTTTTAGAAATTACCCAACCAGAGATACACAATACCCTTGTTCCTATTTGGCATACAAAAGCTGCAACAGCAGAGAAAGCACTTAAATCCCCCCTCAATCTCTATCTCAAACATGCTGATACCTTAGGTTTAGATGTTGATTTACAGACAACAGCAAAAGCAAGAGTTTTATTAAGTAAACAACGTCATAAAGTTAAAAACATGCCTGCTGTGGATTGGAGAAATATCCCGGCTTTTTATCAAATATTTCGCAAAACAACAAACATCACACATCTGGCTTTGCGTCTTCTTATCCTTACAGGGATTCGTACAAATCCTTTACGTCATATTCGTGAAGATCAGATTGACGACGATATATGGACAATCCCTGCTGAGAATCTGAAAGGAAAGCGTGATATTATAGAAGATTTTTGCGTACCTTTATCATCATAAGTGTATAGAGAGTGAAGCACAATGGCTTTACCGTTATACCATTCACGGGCTTCCTCACAAGCGCCATCGTGAAAGAAGCTTGAGAATATTAAGAAATGTCTTGTTAAAACAAGCGCGTGAATGTGCCACACAAGTGTATTTTGTTTGGAGCGTTTTGTTTTGCATGAAGGCATAATGTTTCTTGCATCCAAAAGTGTTCTTCTACTTCAATCACTCTTTAAAAGGCAAGATGAGGAAACAGGTGGATGCAAATAGAGCAAGATAACTGTGCCTATATTGTATTCTACCATACTCTCTTTTGCGTGGATCAAAGAGAAAGAGAGCTGAGGACATTAAACCGTGAAAAAATTGACACTAAAACGGGTTAGTAAACTTGCTAAGAAGAAATGGGCAGAAACACAAAAAAATTGAGGATATAATAAAAAGCAGAGCACTCATTGAGCGTAAATTGCACAATCATTTAAGGAAAGAAGAGACTGAACCGTCACAGAGTCACAAATCCAGGGTGGTGAATTAAATCACCAAAATATTGAGCATTGCCAATTTGCGTGCAGTGGCAATAATTGCTTCTTATTATTTGCAAAACACTTTTGTGAATGAATAAATCAGACATAAAAAATCTATAAAGCAATAAAGATATTGTTAAGAAGCATAAAAAAACTTATGCATTAAAAGATCACATCAAGGGTAAACAAAAAGCTTTGTCTTTTAGAGTGAACGCATAAGTTTTTGAGAGAGAAGAAATTTAAAAATAGAAGAATCACTGTAAAGTGTAATCAAGAACAACCATACATGATCAAAAGAATATCCGATTATTTGTAAACCTTTTCCCCTCATTCTAATCCAACAAATACAAAATTTATCGTTTTTGATGAAATTCCTAGTTAACTTTCCGCCTTTTGAGGACATCAACCTCAAAAAGCAAAAAGACATTTGAAAAATTGAATGAGAAAGGTACAGACTCGTACATATTTCTATGAGGAGAGGATGATAGCAATCACAAAAAAACGGACAATTTCCACATTAATCGGTTTAGAAGATGCAGGTGAACTGTCTTCCTATTCCCTGCACAATGCAAACCCTCTCTGCCCTTGGGAACCGATCAAATCTGATGATCAAAATACCCTTCTTGAGCAGCACGAGTCAACGCTTTTACTTGTAAAAATGCATAAAGAACAGCATACTGATATGCCGTACGATTGAAAAATGACAACACCATCATCGCTGTGGTGAATTTTACAAATGTAGTTTGTGGTATTTTTCAAGCCTGTTACCTCGATTTCTCTCTTGATGAAAAATATCAAGGCAAAAGCCCCATGTTTGAGATTTTATTTGCTCTAATACTCCATATCTTTGATGTTTACCACCTGCATAGAGTGATGGTAAACTATAGACTCGAAAATATCAGAAGCAGAATTTTACTGAAACGCCTTAGTTTTGATAAAGAAGGCTACGCAAGAGATTATCTGATGATTCTTGACAAATGGAGAGATCACATTCTCGCCTCTCGAATTCATGATCTTATAAGAGATTAGAATAAAGCATGATAAGGTGTTTTAGCAGAGAATGTACCAGAACAAAGAGATAATATTTTAAGTCTCACAAAATTATGAAGATGTTTCTTTTCCACATCTTCGCACATTTACTGTCTTCGCACAAAAGTTCAAGTTCTAATCATTGTTCTTTTTTTGCACGCAAGTATTTTTCTTCTCCAGTGCATGCGCTTACATCATAAAGAATTGTGCAAAAAACAGATAGGAAATGAAAGAGAAGCGATTATCCACATCTATAAAAAAGGTTAACATGAACGCGTTTTTTTATGACTTCACACCCTCTATATCTTCGCGTAAAAGTTCAAGTTCTAACCATTCTTCTTCTTTCCCCGCACAAAGCTTTTGCTTTTCTTGAAGCTTTATAGAAAGACGCTCGAAACGCTCTTTATCATTGCAATACAGTGCTGGGTCAAAAAGTTCTTGTTCAATTTTTTTGATTTCGTCTTGCAAAACAGCGATTTGTTCAGGCAATTTCTCCAGTGCATAAACCTGCTTATAAGACAGCTTACGCGGTTTTATTTTCTCCGGCTCCATAGAGGCACGATTTGTTGACGCATTGGAGTTTTTATTCTCCAATACACGAGGATTTGAAAGGGCTTTACCCTGTGATACTGCTCCCTCTTTGCACCCTAACAATGCAGCGTGCTTGTTTTGCGCTATCATATCACTATAACCGCCAGCATACAAAATCCAGTGTCCATCTCCTTGGGGTGCCAACATATGAGTCACAGTGCGATCTAAAAAGTCCCTATCATGGCTGACCAACAACACAGTTCCAGCAAAATCGGCAATAAATTCTTGCAACAAGTCCAACGTTTCCATATCCAAATCATTGGTTGGTTCATCAAGAATCAAAAAATTTGCTGGGCGCGAAAGAAGTCGAGCAAGCATAAGGCGGGCTCTTTCTCCACCTGAAAATTCTTTAAGTGGTGTACGTGCTTGTTCGGGCAAAAACAAAAAGTCTTTCATATAAGACACCACATGGCGTTCTTGCCCATTGATCACAAGAGTATCACCTCTCCCCCCCGTAAGATAATGTGCTAATGTTTCCTCTTCATTTAAAATGCGCTGTTGATCAAGAAACGCCATGGAGATATTATATCCATGCTTCACCGTTCCACTATCAGCCGCTTCCTGCCCAATCAGAACAGACAGCAACGTAGTCTTTCCAATACCGTTGGGACCAACTAGACCGATTCGATCACCACGCTGAACGCGCAAAGAGAAATCTTTTACAATAACACGCTCACCATAAGACTTTGAAATGCGCTTTGCTTCCAGCACCAATTGACCAGAATCATGGCTTTTAGCAACAGTCAAAAGCGCACTTCCAGATGGTCCTTTATAGGTTTGATGAAGCTGTCGCAGTTCTTTTAAAGCACCCAGACGACGTACATTTCGTTTACGCCGTGCTGTTACCCCATAGCGCAACCATTGTTCTTCACGAGCAATCTGTCGCCTTAATTTGTGTTGTTCGAGAGCTTCCTCTTCAAGCGCTTTATCACGCCAATTTTCAAACTCTGAAAAACGCTTTTCGAGTCTTTTAGTAATCCCCCGATCAAGCCATACCGTTGAACGAGTGACATTTTCTAAAAATCGCCGATCATGCGAAATCACCACAAGCGCTGAACGCAAAGAAAATAACGTACCTTCAAGCCATTCAATGGTTGGTAAATCGAGATGATTGGTTGGTTCATCTAAGAGAAGGATATCGGGTTTTGCAGCTATGGCCTGTAATAATGAAACGCGCCGCCTTTCACCCCCAGAAAGGTTTGCCAATTTTTCGGTTCCTGAAAAACCAAGATTTGCTAAAAGGGTATTGATCCACTGTGCATCAGGTACATGATCGAGCCCTGCTTCTACAAAGGCGTGAACATCTTCAAATCCTGAACAATCAGGATTTTGTGAGAGATAACGGAGTGTTGCCCGAGGGTGGCGAAAAATTTCCCCCTCGTTTGGCTCTATTATTCCAGCGGCAATTTTTAACAGCGTTGACTTTCCACACCCATTACGTCCCACAAGGGCAATACGCGCGCCTTGTTCAACTGCTAAACAAGCTTGGTTGAACAAAGGCGTTTTCCCAAAGGTTAGGCAAATGCGGTCAAGCCGCAAAAGCGGCACCACCATTAACGAACGCGTTGTGGACAAGGTGCTTGATACATAACACCTCTTCCATCACGGTAAGTACACAATTGTGGTGTCTGCACTTTTTGAGCACAAGGCGCAGAGTAAACTTGGCCTTTACGATTACGATATGTGCACATTGCTGGATGCGGAGCAACAATTTGTCTTTGTTGCCTTTGTCTTTGTTGTCTTTGCTGATTGACAGCAGCCCCTGTCACAGACCCTGCAATTGCGCCAACTGCTGCACCGGTAAGCGCTGCTTCAGGCGTGCTTCCAGCAATTGCTGTTCCAGCCAAAGCACCTATTGCCGCACCTCCCACACCGTAGCGTGCAATGCGTTGATCATTCACAGTACACGCCACCGTACTTAAACCAATGGTGGAAATAACTGCTACTTTCAAAATTGATTTTAACATATAAAACCTCTCCTTAAAAAGATCAAAACATAAATATATTATTATGCCGGCACTTCATTACTTATCCCCCTTCTGCATTATTCAAATATACTCGAAGAGACTCATGAAATAGGTACAGATGCCAACACTATAGCTTTTCCAGAACATAAATGACAAGAGAAGGTTCCACAAATGCGGTTAGAAAGTGTCAAAGAAGACCCAAACAACACATTTTTATTATAAAGAGGCCATTTTGCACCTGATATGGTTAATTCTTTTAAATCAGAAAAACCAATGATACTAAATAAAGAATCATCAGGTAAATCGCATGAAAAAGGCTTTGGCAAAAGTGGCCAGCCTTCTTCACGGCCACTGGTCAATAACACTGAAATGCCTTTTTCTTCCATGACCAGTGCTTGTGTCATATGAGAAAGGCTATGATCGCTTCTTTCACCTCCAAAAGCACCACACAAAATAAGCTTTTCAGCCCCCTTTTGGAGAGCTCTTTCACATGCCAGTGCACTATCGGTCATATCTTTATCAGGGGGAAAAATCTCACGGGGAATATCTGCATATTTGCTTTTTAAAGCTTGCTGAGAAGAATCGAAATCGCCCAACCACAACTCAGGTACCACATTGAGAGCTTCTGCATGACGCATTCCACCATCAGCGGCAATCACACGACTGTTGCGAATTTGATTACGCAAACGATCGGTGATAAAAAGATCTCCATTTAACAATATTGTAAATGTTGTCATGACAGACTATGCCCTTCATAATGCTTTCTTTTTATATCATCTTTATATAAAAATAACTGTGATAGAGTTGAAAGCATCCTTTCTAAAAACTTTTTCCCAGAGGGTTTCTTCATTTTAAAAACAGACCACAACGATACGAATGGAATTTGTCAAAATATCATAAAAAAAAACGGTGGCACACTCGTCGGCACCAAATTTTCAACGAACCCAGATTTTTCAACAGATATCGTTTTTTCGCACCAGCATGTATAAAGTACTTCTGATAAGTTTAATGCTTCTCCTTTCTGCTTGTCATACGACTTCCTCTCCCAACGAGACGCTTTCTTCTTGGGATTCTTCTGCAAGAAGAGAACAAGCCAGTAAGAACAATATCTATGTCACATTAAGTGCAAAACAACACCCACGTATTTTACAAATCTATGGAGGTGCCTATTATAATCCAAAACTTGAACGCCTATTAGAGAATATTGTACGTAAACTCACCGTTGGATTACAAAATTCTTACAAAAGCTATTCACTTACAATTTTAAATACGCAGAGTGTCAATGCATTTGCTTTGCCCAATGGTTCTATCTACATCACCCGCGGTATGCTAACACTAGCCAATGATTCTTCAGAAGTTGCGGCAATTCTAGCCCATGAAATAGCCCATATTACTGCCAATCATGGCATTTTACGCTTACAAAAAAAAGCAGAATTGAAGACAACAGAGCGTATATCATCAAATCTTCTCTCTCTCAGTGGAGAGAAAATTCACAAAAGCATCGAAAACAAGCGAAAACTCGCACAATTTTCACGTAATCAGGAACTACAAGCCGATTCGATTGCACTGGAAATGCTCAAACAAGCAGGATACGATCCGTTTTCTTTGCCGCGCTTTCTCCAGTCAATGGCAGCCTATAGCCTTTTTCGTAGTATCCCAGGAAGTCAAAATGCTCCCTTAGGTTTTCTCATAACACATCCAACCACCCCGCAACGGATTCGTCTTGCGATAGAAAAAGCACATAAAATCAGTTCAGCAAACACTGGCAACACGGATCGTGATGCTTTTCTCAAGAGTATTGATGGCATGATTTTTGGGGGCAGCCCTCATACAGGTTTTGTTCAAAACAACCAATTTATTCACCCGCAATTGGGCATAACTTTTTCCGTTCCACAGAATTTCATTATAGAAAATTCAGCGCACACTGTTTGGGCTAGCGGCCCAGATAAAATTGCCATTCGTTTTGATGCCATACCGCATCCTGCTGAAATATCTGCGAGTGAATATTTGCAAAGTGGCTGGCTTGCAGGACTAGATAAATCCTCTGTCCACCCATTTATAATCCAAGGTTTACCTGGAGCCCATGCCCGTGCACGCAATGCACAATGGCAATTTGATGTGGTTGTCATTTTGTTCAACAATCACGTCTTACGTTTTCTAACTGCTGCTCCGCATGATTCTCAAAATTTTGCAGAGATTGCCGAAAAAACGGTACAGAGTTTTCGTTTTCTTTCCTCGTCACAACTAAAAAAGCTGAAACCTTTGAGAATTCGTATTGTGCGTGTTCAGAAAGGAGAAAGCGTTGCAAGCCTTGCGAAAAAAATGCAAAATATACCGCACAACGAAAAACTCTTTCGTATTCTTAATTCGCTCTCACCAAGCCAAGCTTTACAGACAGGAGCAGCCGTTAAAATTATCACACAGTAAAAAACAAAAAGACAGCCTCTTTCATTATTTTCTGCACATTGAAGCATATGCGAAACAGCCTCCGTTGCACTTCGAAAACTGTACCCTAACCCGCAATTGCAGAGCGATGCTTCCGGTTCATTGCCTGAAAAATCTTTACGGCTTGCATATCAATAAACACCTGGTCAATTAACTGACTTCATCATTTTCTGCACTTTTGATTCGCTTTTACCCTCTTCCTTCTCCCTTGTAGGGTGAGGTTTTTTCACACAGATGCGCGAGCTTTCGAGATCCAGTTTCTTGTACCCTATCCCATACCACTCACGAACCACTGCCTGAAAAAACTTCATGGCTTACACATCATAAGCATCTGCTGGATTAACAGTAAGCAAGGCAGAACGCAGCTTTTGTAAAGCCCGCGCTTCAATTTGGCGCACCCGCTCTTTTGAGATTCCTAACTTTTCACCTAAAACTTCTAAAGTAGCACCTTCTTCATTTAAGCGTCGGAAACGAATAATTTCCAATTCCCGTTCATTGAGAATTTGTAACGCATCATAAAGCCATTGTGTGCGCCTTTGACCATCAATCACTTGTTCAATTAAAGCATCAGGTAGAGGACTATCATCCACAAGAGCATCCATTTTGGCAACAGGATTATCACTATTTTCAGAAACAGAAACGCTCAAGGAATTATCAGAACTTGAAAAACGGAAATCCATTGTTTCAACATCACGCACGGAAACGCCAAGCTTTTCAGCAATGCTACGGAAGATATCTTGTTTTGAAAGAGCGCTATCATCTTGCACCAATTTTGCCCGCAAACGACGCAGATTAAAGAAAAGTGCCTTTTGTGAAGAACTGGTTCCTCCTCGAACGATTGACCAATTGCGTAAAATATAATCTTGGATAGAAGCGCGAATCCACCATGTTGCATAAGTTGAAAAACGTACCTCGCGATCAGGTTCAAAACGTGCAGCAGCTTCCAACAACCCCACATAGCCTTCTTGTACCAAATCCCCCAATGGCATTTTGAAACGTTTAAAACGGTTAGCAATCGCAATCACCAAACGCATATGAGCAGCTGCAATTTGATGCATAGCTTCATCATCGCGTTTGTCTTTCCATCGCAGAGCCAAATCATGCTCTTTTTGCCGTTCAAGATAAGGCGCCTGCATAGCAGAACGCATCATATTGCGTCCCAAACTTTTGTCTGCATCGCTATAATTTTTACTATTTTTGTAAACAGCATTTGAAAGATTACCCATAATAACCCCTTGCGATTAAAAATTATCAAAGTTGATTTGGCAACGACATCATCATTCTTTCTAAAAAAGAACGTAAAAGTTGTTTATTTTTATGCTAACTACTTTAGCGTGTATTTTTATAATCGCAATTGTTTTTTTATTGTTATCGTAAAACTTCTCGTCATTAGACACAGTTTCAGTCCCAAACAGCGATATAAATACGTCTTTTACCCGAAGAAATGCGCAAGAAAGCTTTTTTCTCACATGTTCGTAATAGAACAGCAGCAGAAAAATAAAATATTCCAACAAAAGAGTGAATGTTTTGTTGGATTTTCGACTGACTTGCCTTTTGAGTAAAAAATTATTTTACGCTTGCAGCCTTACAATACAACTAATACATGTAATGAAAGTGTATACAACATCAAAACTGAATAAAAAATGAATGAAAAAGAAAACATCTAAAGCTAAAATAGTAAAAAGAAGCATCAAAAAACGACAAGAATGATTGAAGCAAATGTAACAAACATGTTAAAGGAGCAACACAATTATAGAATTGTCGGAAATAAGTTTTTTACCAGCCTAGCACTAAGAAAGAAAATGATCATGAATAGTGAGATTGTTCAAGAGAATGACATTCTTCAGGATGATATTCTTATTGAAAAACATGGACGTGGCAAATTTGAAGGTTTTCGTTTTTATGCTAACAAGAACACTACCGACAATCAAGCAACTACCACACAAATTGTAGCAGAGAATGAAAATTTAACTCTTGCTTTTTCAAAACGTGCAGCACGTTTTTGTGCTTCAGGTAATGGAGATTTCACCCTTAGTTCTAATGGCATTGTGCGCTGGATTGGCCAACCGGTTGGTCAACTTGCTGCCACAGACGATTTTTTAAAACCCAAACCGATTATTTTAGCAGATACGCAATTAACGGGAGAAGCGCGAGATAACGTCGTGAAACGACTAGAGCGTTTTGTCACCTTTCATTTTGAAACAGCATTAAAGCCACTGTTTGATCTACGTGGTGCTGAGGGATTGACGGACTCAACAAGTAATCTTGCTTCACAACTTGTCAACTCTTTAGGAGTGATTCCTCGTCGAGAAATAGCTACAGTTGTCAAAAATCTTGATCAAGAATCACGGGCAATTCTCCGACGGTTAGGGGTGCGTTTTGGCGCGTTTCATATTTATGTTGCAGGGATGTTTAAACCAGCCCCGGTCCAAGCCATTACACTGCTGTGGAATCTTCAAAATGAGGGGTGTGATCAAACTGGTTTGGATGAAATTTTTGCAGCGTTGTCTGCGGGACGAACCTCTTTAGTTGTTGATCCTCGTTACAACCGGCAATTTTATCAATTAGCCGGTTATCGCATTTTAGGCCAGCGTGCTGTACGGATTGATATTTTAGAGCGTCTTGCGAACCTCATCCGCCCTGCACTTTATTGGAAACAAGGGAATGAACCTAAACCCGATGGAGCTTATGACGGCAAGAGTTTTTTTGTCACTCCAACAATGATGTCTATTCTTGGAGCCAATGGAACCGATATGGAAGAAATTCTAAAAGGTCTTGGTTATCAATCGCATGCCATAAGCAGTGCTTTTTTTGAACAAAATTATCTTCAAAACAAAACCTCTGCTCATACATGCACAACAGTACAGGATGTTCCTGCGGCAGAGTGCGTTGGCGAGCAATGGCAAATCATGGATATATCGCCAAAACAGGAAGAAAAAGAAGCTTTGCCCACCTGTATTACACAATCCGATACAGGAGACTGTTTCCCCGCAGCTGAACCTGTTGGCAATTTTGCTACTAAGCAAAAACGCGTTTTAGAAGAAGAAAAAGTTGTTTTACTATGGCGTTATAACCACCACCATCCCCACAAAAACAATGAGAGATCTGGACACAGGGGACAAAATAAAAAAAGCAAACCCTTTAAAAAAGAAGTAAATGCACAGGAAAACAACTCTCGAGAAGCCACATCACACACCAGACACTCTCACAAGTCGAACAAACAGCACAGCAAACGCAGCAATCATCAATCATCTCAGAGAGAAAAGCGCCCTAATCCTGATTCACCTTTTGCAAAATTAGCTGCGTTGCGCGATCAACTCATAAGAGAAAAAGATAAAGACGCACATACACTTTCCTCCAAAAGTCACTAAAATAAAAATGGAGTTTGATTTTGGCCTATGTAGTAACTGATAACTGCATTCATTGCAAATATACTGATTGCGTTGAAGTTTGCCCTGTTGATTGTTTTTATGAAGGTGAAAACATGCTTGTCATTCATCCCGATGAATGTATCGATTGTGGTGTGTGTGAACCAGAATGCCCTGCAGAAGCCATTAAACCGGATACAGAGCCGGGGCTAGAAAAATGGCTAGAGCTCAATCTTCAATATGCAAACAAATGGCCTAATTTAACCACCAGAAAAGATCCTCTTCCTCAAGCAAAAGAAATGGATGGCATTCCGGATAAATTAGAAAAGTATTTTTCAGAAAATCCAGGAAGCGGAGAATAATAAGCATAGGACATACATCATAAGCTTTTAAAAATTGAAATCATTTCTTTGTAAAAATAAAAATTCCTCAGTGAAATGATTGATTCTTTTGACATTTGATGTTAATGTTATTTTAACATGATCATCTTTCTAGGTATTTTTCTTGCTTTCTCCTTGTAAAGGAAGGTATTTTTTGTTTGTTTTAAAAGTACTCAACTTTTATGCACATTAAATTCGTATAATATACTTGGTTAAAGAACATTCAACGTTCAGGCTTTTAGCCTGTTTTCCGTTACATTTGCTGGTCACTAAAGGGAGTAAACTAAAATATGGCATCCCAACATGGAACGTCCTCCAATGCTAAAGGATTTTCAACTTCTGAATATATTGTCTACCCTACCCATGGAGTAGGGCAAATTATAGCAATTGAAGATCAAGAAGTTGCAGGACATAAATTAAAGCTTTTCGTCATTCATTTTGCGAAAGATAAAATGGATGTTAAAGTGCCAATTGCAAAAGCCATTTCTGTTGGAATGCGCAAATTATCTGCTGTCGATTCCGTTGAACGTGCATTGAAAATCTTACATGGAAAAGCGCGAGTTAAACGAACCATGTGGTCACGCCGCGCTCAAGAATATGATGCGAAAATTAATTCAGGAGATCTTATTTGTATCGCTGAAGTCGTACGCGATCTTTTTCGTTCAGATCTACAGCCTGAACAATCTTATTCCGAGCGTCAACTCTATATCGCTGCACTTGAAAGGATGGCCCGTGAGATTGCCGTTATTAATAGTCTTTCTGAAACAGAGGCTATCAATCTCATAGAAATGCATCTCTCCCAAAAGCCAAAGCGTCAATTTAAAACTAAGAGAGATGAGGTAAATGCAAACAGCGAAGCTGTCTATGCCGCATAATAAAGTGCAAAATCTTTTGATCATAAAATAAAACCAGCGAAATGCTGGTTTCGTTTTTTTATCAAGGCCCTTCAATAATTAGAAGGATATTTGGTCAGAGATTCATCCATTCTTCCTATAAATTCCCCATGCAAATAATATTGGTGTTGAACACAATATAAGTGAAATGAGGTGTGGAGCCTTATCTCTTCACATCCTGTCATAGATGACATTGATCTTCTACTTCTGCCCTTATGCCTGTCTTTCCAAGAGACTTTTAAGAACACTATGAAGGAAAACATTTCTTTACCGTGCTCTTTCATTGAGAGCCGATAAAAAAAGACAACCTTTACAGTCGCTTCACATAAGCACACTGAAAACAAAGCGCACAGGCAAACGTCACCTGTTAAGATAACAAAAATACAGAAGAAAAACTAAGAGCTTCATCTCCTCTCTGAGAAAGAGAAGAGAAAAACAAAACCTCTGCGCACATCCCATTCACCGCATAGATTCATTTGTCTCTGAATCAAATGAATCCATCTCTGGTAGAGAGATAAAAATCTCAATCTTTAGCAGGCAACACTGAACGTCCGCGATACATTCCGGTTTTCAAATCGATGTGATGAGGACGACGCAGTTCACCAGAATTTTTATCCTCGATATAAGTCGGCGCTTTAAGGGCATCAGCCGAACGGCGCATACCCCGCTTCGATGGAGAGGTTTTTCGTTTAGGTACAGCCATAAAGAGACACTCCAAATCCATTAAAACAGAAAAAGCAATGCCAAGTATGATCGTTTTTTATAAAAAACATCATAAATTCGACAATGCTCTTATGGAAAACATTATAAAACTTGATGTGGTTATACACTGATTAAAGTCTTTTGACTAGACATTCTTTTATTTTTTTGTTTGGCTTTAACACCAACGCGCATATACAGTACAGGCAAACAGCAAACTTAAGAGACAGGGTTAAAGCTTACGCAAATTGATAAAATAAGAAAGAGTTACACTTTATGTTATGCACTCAATTTTAAAACTTCATTTTGCAAAATAAAGGAAATAAGAATGCATGAATTTATAACCCTTCTTGCAAAACACGCCCACAGTGTTGAAAAACGACTTGCCACACTGTTAAGTGATCAAGTCCAAAATGGTGAAATTGCTCGTCCTGAAATTTTACTCAAAGCCATGCGTTACGGTGTGCTCAATGGTGGAAAACGGCTACGTCCTTTTCTTGTTATTCAAAGTTGTGCACTTTTTGACATCCCTATCGAATACTCTCTCAACGTTGCAAGTGCTTTAGAATGTATCCATTGTTATTCTCTGATTCATGATGATCTTCCCGCCATGGATAACGATACACTCCGACGCGGACAACCCACCGTTCACATAGCATTTGATGAAGCCACAGCAATTCTAGCCGGCAACGCCCTTTTGACTTTCGCTTTTGAAATCATTGCCCACAAAACTAGTGAACTCTCTTTTGAAACCAGAATCAGGCTGATCACCGCTCTTGCACAAGCGTCAGGACTTGGTGGCATGATAGGCGGACAAATGCTTGACCTTGAAGCAGAAAAAAAACCACAAGAAAGCAAAGATATCACGACTCTCCAACACATGAAAACAGCGACTCTTATAAGCTTTGCTTGCCAAGCAGGAGCGATCATCGGCAATGCTTCCCAAGAATTGACCGAAAAACTTGCTGCTTTTGGAACATATCTTGGCTTAGCCTTTCAATTAACAGATGATCTTCTTGATGTCACTGCCAGCACTAAAGTTTTAGGCAAAACCGCTGGAAAAGATGAAACAGCGCACAAAGCCACTTTTATTCGTCTTTATGGTATTGAAGAAACACAAAAAAAACGAGACGAACTCATCGCTCAAGCAGAAGCGCTTCTTCTCCCTTTTGGCGCCAAAGCAACACCACTCCAACAAGCCGCTCGTTTTAGTGCAACACGCAAAAATTAAAACCCCACCATAGAAAAACATAAGGAGAAAGGCACGCAAAAAGCTTTTTCTGTTGCAACCTTTATTGAACTCTATTGCAACCTGTATCGCATACAAAACGAAAGAACCGCAGGAGCCTCTCGTATCGCAACTCTTCAACACATGAAAACAGCGCTTTTATAAGCTTTGCTTGTCAAGCAGGAGCGATCATCGGCAATGCATCCTAAGAATTGCCTGAAAAACTTGCTGCTTTTGGACCATATCTTGGCTTAGCCTTTCAATTAACAGATGATCTTCTTGATGTCACTGCCAGCACTAAAGTTTTAGGCAAAACCGCTGGAAAAGATGAAACAGCGCACAAAGCCACTTTTATTCGTCTTTATGGTATTGAAGAAACACAAAAAAAGTGAGACGAACTCATCGCTCAAGCAGAAGCACTTTTAACATCTTTTGGCATCAAAGCAACACCACTCCAACAAGCCGCTCGTTTTACTGCAACACGCAAAAATTAAAACCCCACCATAGAAAAACATAAGGAGAAAGGCACGCAAAAAGCTTTTTCTGTTGCAACCTTTATTGAACTCTATTGCAACCTGTATCGCATACAAAACGAAAGAACCGCAGGAGCCTCTCGTATCGCAACTCTTCAACACATGAAAACAGCGCTTTTATAAGCTTTGCTTGTCAAGCAGGAGCGATCATCGGCAATGCATCCTAAGAATTGCCTGAAAAACCTGCTGCTTTTGGACCATATCTTGACTTAGCCTTTCAATTAACAGATGATCTTCTTGATGTCACCGCCAGCACAAAGTTTTAGGCAAACCGGCCGGTAAAAATGAAACAGCGCACAAAGCCGCTTTTGTTTGTCTTCAAGGTATTGAAGAAACAAAAAAAAAGCGAGACGAACTCATCGCTCAAGCAGAAGCACTTTTAACATCTTTTGGCATCAAAACAAAACCGCTTCAGCAAGCCGCTCGTTTTACTGCAACACGCAAAAATTAAACTTTTTCTTCTCTATTTTGCACGACCATTTTTACTGAATAAAAGTATAAGCTGACACTTACTATACTATTTATCAGCTCTCAATGCTGCACTAACTCTTGGCTATAGAGAGCGTATATGAGAAACACTTTTACTTCTTTCTTAAATGATTTTAATTATTTTAACATATATAGATTTGAAATGAGAGAAGCCTACGATACTTGCAACTCTTATTCATATTCAATAATATATCAAATAGCAGCCACAATATACAACCCCATGAAACGCTGATGATAATGATAAGTGAATATTTTCACCCAGTTTTTTTAGAGTTCCTTCTAAAAAAAACACTGCGGATAAATAAATCAATAAATATATACCCAAAATATAAACTAATGACAAAAAGCCAAACATATTGACCATATACGCACTGATATAAAAAAATACCAAGAGGCTGAGCCTTCCAACAGTTGACAAAAAAGATTCGTATGTTTCTCTGAGATTATCGCTAATACACTCGTGCAGAACAACTTCTACACAAAGATAAGTATACTTAATTAAGTAAAAAATCATACAGACTAAAATAACAGCAATTTCTTTTCTTGGTTGAAAGAAAGCAACTGTCAAAATCATAGAAGCTGAAAGAAACAGCAGTAAAACAAAATTCATTCTCTCAGTCAATTTTGTAAATAGAAAACTAGCCAGTAGTTGAGAGAACAATATAAGAGAAAAGATAACACCAAGCTGAAAATACGTTACATTGAGATTATAATCTTTAAATATCCACTGCCAATACTGTGAAAATATATTGAAAAAAATAACTGAAAGTTAAAAACAGAGATATATAAAGAATCTTAACAAAAATAGAGAACATTTCTCTTGCGTCAGAAATAAAAGAAGGCACTTTTTTCTTCTTTCTCTCCTTTTAGATCATCCAAAAAAACAAGCTAAATATTGTTGTCATCAACATTAAAAATGCAGATATATACCATATATATTGGCTAGAATAATCAGCAAAATATGCACCTATCAAACTAAATACAAACATGCCGATGTAATTATATTGAGAACTGGAACCAAGCACTTTTTTAGGAGATGTAATTTTTGTTTTTGCATATTGAACAAGTAAAGCATTATAGGCACCAGCAATCAATGTAAGCGATAATGCATTAAAAAGTTCTGCCAAAAGAAAACCATAAAAGCTTGTAGAAATACTAATGAAAAAGAGCCATGTGACTGCAAAAGCCGCTGCTAAAATGATAGATATTTATAACTTTTTCTATCTGCAAAATATCCCAGCGGAATATTTGTCACCATCATAACAAAAGCTTGAAATGACTTAATGATACCAATATCAATAAGCGTTAAGCCTTTTTCAAGCATATAAAATACAAGAAAGGCCTCAGTTAGAATCCTTATACCGTTAAACAAAAAACCAAACGTTAATATACTCGTCATTCATTCACCAACAACACGAATAAAGCAATGAGTACATCAACGTCCTTAAAGTAATCAGTACATCACTTTATAAAATATATAAATGCAAAAATTTACACTTTTTTACAAATATAGCAGTAGCCGCTATACGGATCTTCAGTCCTATCAATTTTATATCTGGAAAAATCAATAAATAATGTTTTTTCTATAATTTGACATTTGTCAAAATCCGTTAAATATTTTACGGCCTCAAGAGCAGCCAAAGAACCAGCAACCGCATTATAAGGATCTATCAAAGTATTCATAGAGTTTTGCTTAATATTCTTAACAAACTCAAACTCACTAACACCCTTCATATGATTCTGATTCACACATGCATAACATCTGGTTTTACCTGGAATAATAAGTGGCCGAACAAGAGCATTTACCGTAGCCGAACCGACATATAAGAGCGGCACCCTCACATTGACAGCAGCTTCACTCATCAAATGAAAAAAATCTGATCTTGGATTATCTACAGCAGATATAACAAGATCAGTTCTTTCGAAGAGACAGCATGCTTTTTCTATATTACCTATTTTTTCATCATAGAACTCATAGTGAGCAAAGGACTAATATAGGGAGCTTTATCTCTAATAACATCAACTTTTTTACCTAAGTCACTTTGTAGAGTATTTGCTTAGACAAATTTGATTCTTCTACAATATCAAAATCATAGCTTTTAATATGCCCGATACCCATTGCAGATAATGTATAAAAAACATAGCTTCCGCATCCACCCAAACCAACTATAGTTATTTTAGCATCTTTCAATTTAGAGTTAGCTAAAAGGGCATTGTTAAAATTACCTGATACAGCTTAAATAAATTAATTTTCCTATCAAATCTGTTATATCCGCTTTCATTAAGCCCAGCTTTTCTAATAGAATCTTCCTTCGAAAAGGGAGGTTTTATTATTCTATTATCAAGCATATATTTTGTTAAATATAAAAAATCTTCGCTTTTTGTAGTATCTAGGTTACATTTTAATATTATATCACCTATAGTATTCTTCTGCGTCAAAACACGCCAAAGCTTTTATAACATTTGGCGATGTATCGCTCATATCAAGGGCTACAACGTTATGTATATCCGCACCAAGCAAAACCTCATCCCCTTCTTGTCTTACTGACATAGTATATGAGTAAACATACTTGTTGTTATAAAGCGAATTCATTTTCAAATCTCCCCCTGGAAAGTTGAAAATCAACATGATTCAATAAATCATGCAGACTTTTTGTATTATCAAAATTTAAATTATCACAACAAAATTTACGTCCATGATACTCTTCAAGATATTTTATATGTAGCCTTATATAGAACTCATTTTTTCATCTGTTGAGAGCTCGCCCAAGCTTATATGATGAAATCTACGAAAAAAGGCCTGCATCTCCTTGAATATGTGCTAATTCAGTAGAAGTGGTTGCTATAATGAGCTTTAAATTCTGTTCCAACATGAAAGATTTGAATAAATCCATAGCACCAATCCCCCCCATCACTTTTGGTATGAGCAATTGAATGCCCTTCATCAATAAACAGGGCGACATTTTCATAGGGAGAAACAGTCTCTATTAAGGTTCTTATTTTTCGCTCAAACTCTCCCCCCGCAATCCTGTATCAGATATCACGCTTCCTAAATTAACCTCTAATCTGCATAAAGGATGTGCGAGGGGAATGTTTATGAAATACCCCCTCAGCATAGACTTAGACTAATTAAGCCGACAAGCAAGCTCACGCACAAAAGAAGTTTTTCCACATCCAGCAGAACCAGAAATAACAATGCGTTTCTTATAAGTGCAAAATAAAGAAACCATCGCCGTTCTTATCATATCTTCACGACTGATATACGGAGCCTTTCTTCTAAACCAAAGATACTCAAATTAGACTCCGCATTTTCTCATATCGCTAATCAACAGCGACGTATCTTCATTTTGTAAATATATATTTCCCCCCAAACGATAAAAAGGGGCCACACGACCCCTTCCAAATATTTTAAATTATGACGCCATAAAATCACACATCAAAGATTTTACTTTAGCAGATTTAGAGGAATAAACTTTGATCTTCATTCCCAGTACCACTTTCTATTTGACTCTACTTTTATTTTAACCTCCTCATTTAAAATAATATTTAGAAGAATAATCTCTGCCAAATTCAAGCCAAAACTTGTCTCAAATTATACCAATTAATAATTTTGGTAGTTTACTCAATTACAAAATTTCTCAAGCCATGCTTTTTTATAGCGTTTTAAATCTGCAATATTTATTTTGAAGTGAGTTTTTAAAGATAAGTACCTTAGACAATCTGCACAGTTTGTGACCTTATGATTTTTTGTACTTATGGATTTGCATGGAAGACTGTTATAGCGATATAAGGCGTTTTTGAGATATTAAGGCCTTTGAGAAAACAAGTATAGAGGCCCCATGATCCACAAGCTATAAAACTTTGATCACAAAACTTAAATAATGAGGTTTTGAAAACAACGAAATTTGCTCCCCTAATTAGGAAAATTCTAATGGCATTATCCAGCTTTACAATGAAATCCGTAAAAAAGTGCTGGAGATAATCTTACATTTAATTTGCAGATGAATCTATTTAGAAACAGTGTTATCAAAGAGAAATGCTTTAAAGACAGTGAGCTGCAAGAATCTTTTTCAACCTTGCCCAAAACGTGTATGAATATAATCACTTAAGAGAAGTTCAAATTCTTCAGCGATATGGGTTCCCCGCAAAGTCTTCACCTTTTGCCCCTCAATAAAAACAGGTGCTGCTGGACTTTCTCCTGTTCCAGGCAATGAAATGCCAATATCAGCATGTTTTGATTCTCCCGGTCCATTGACAATACACCCCATCACCGCAACCTTTAAACTTTCAACACCAGGATATTTTTCACGCCATACAGACATATTTTTGTGTAAATCTGTTTCAATTTTTTGTGCCAATTGCTGAAACACTGTCGAGGTTGTACGACCACATCCAGGGCAAGCCGTAACAACGGGAAAAAATTGCCGAAACCCCATCACCTGCAAAAGCTCCTGAGCAACCTTTACTTCCCGTGTCCGATCTCCACCAGGTTCAGGTGTTAAAGAAATACGAATCGTATCACCAATTCCTTTCTGTAACAAAATTCCCAAAGCCACGGAAGAAGCAACAATGCCCTTTGTTCCCATTCCTGCTTCTGTTAATCCCAAATGGAGCGCATAATCACAACGTTCCGCCAAAGTACTGTAGACAGCGATGAGATCTTGTACATCACTCACTTTCGCAGAAAGAATAATCTGATCACGTTTCAACCCCATCTCTTCAGCCCAAAGAGCCGAATGAAGAGCCGACTGAACAACAGCTTCCCGCATAATTTCACCACCAGACAAAGGGTTTTCCTGCTGAGCATTTTCATCCATAAGCCGTGTTAACAAAACATGATCAAGCGACCCCCAATTCACCCCAATGCGAATAGGTTTACGATAGCGACAGGCAATCTCGATAATTTCGGCAAACTGACGATCCTTTTTTGCACCAAAGCCAACATTCCCAGGATTGATTCGATATTTTGCCAGAGCCTCAGCACATGCAGGATGTTCTGATAAAAGCTTGTGTCCAATATAATGAAAATCCCCCACCAATGGTATAACGAATCCTAAACGTTCCAATCGCTCCCGTATTTTGGGCACAGCAGCAGCAGCTTCATAACGATCAACAGTGATGCGAACCAATTGCGAACCGGCCTGCCAAAGAGCTGCAACTTGTGCAACTGTTGCATCAACATCAGCAGTATCCGTATTAGTCATTGATTGAACAACAATTGGACTCCTCCCCCCAACCAGCACATCACCAACCGTAACAGCAACAGATTGGCGACGTTCAAGAGGTTTAGATAAAGAATACACTGTGTTCATCAAGCCCTCAAATTTTCAAAACCTGCGTTATCGATCATCATTTACGGCAACGCTTACCAGAGCACAATTAAAAGAGTACAACTTGAAAAAAGGAATGAAAGGAACATTCTCTCATTGCACAAAAGCTCTTGGTTTCTTCGCTTCACTGAAAAGCAAGTAAGCGCACACAATGCAACCTTTCAATTTTTAAGCCGTTATAGCAAAATCCCAAACACAATTCCAACTGTATGAAACACTATAACACATGAAGGAGGAAACCCATGTGCCTATTTTCGACCCACACCAAAAATGCTAAAATTAAAAAACGCATCGCACAATTAAAAAACGAACTCGTTCCCATGAGTCGTTTGAGTTCTCATAGTAACAGCTTTGAGAACATCTCTGACATATTTGACACATGGAAACAAAAGGGTCAACACGCACTTTATCATTTCAATGAGCATGTTACAGAATTGAAAAAAAAAGTAAAAGAAAACCCTAAAACAACCCTTGCGTTAGCCGCAGGATTAGCTTTAGCTGGCTTCTTGCTGGTACGTAAAAATTAAGACTATACCCCCACTGAATCTTTTCCTACCAGCACATTTTTCAATGCCCGCTTTAAAACGGGCATTTTTCTATATTTCCATGAAATATCATACTCATTTCAACTTAGAAAAAAGTATTTTAAGATATGCACTAGAACAAACCAAACGAAATCTTCCAAAGTAAACGCCCATTTACTATAAACAAAAGGGATAAAAATCAAACTCAAAAAGCCCAAAACATTAGCCTCCAGAACCACATTGTGAAGTGTCGACATAGGGAACAACAGACATACCAAGAATAAGCTTCTACGTCCCTTCCTGTCCAGGATTTAAAGAAATACGTTGCACAATTTCGATAAAATAACCCTCTGCACTAGAACAAACCAAAAGAAATCCTCCAAAATAAAAGCCCATTTTTTATAAATAAAAGGGGTAAAAATCAAACACAAAAAAGCAAATTTTATTCTCCAGAACCGCGTTGTGAAGTATCGACATAGGTAACAACAGACATCCCAGGAATAAGCTTTTCCACCCCTTCTTGTCCAGGATCTAAAGAAATACGCACTGAAATACGTTGCGCAATCTTGATGAAATTACCAATTGCAGTATCTGTTTTTAACAATGAAAATTCCGAACCTGTTGCAGGTGCGAAACGAACCACACGTCCTGTTAATTTCTGATTGTTCAATGCATCAACCGAAAAGACAACAGGTTGCCCAACACGCATCTGAGAAAGTTGCGTTTCTTTATAATTGGCAATAATCCAAATATCATCAGAAATGAGTGACACCAATTGCGTACCAGGCAAAACATATTGTCCTACCCGTGCACCAACCAATCCAACATGTCCGGTTTTAGGAGATAAAATCTTCGTGTGCTTCAAATTCAGCTTCGCTAATTCAACGCCAACCTTTGCTCCAGCAACCTCTGACTGCAAACTTTGTCGTTCAAGATCCAATTGTTTTTGCAACTGGCGTTTTGTTTCAAGTGCTGCCAATAATTGCGAAAGAGGACGAGAAACAGAACTTGCCCCATCCCCAAAACCTAACTTCTTGTTTTCAGGAATAACATTGGAGAATGCTCGTGAACGGGTCAATTCGGCTTCTGCTGTATTAATTTCTCCTTGCAAAAGCTGCGCCTGCAAAACAACACTTGCAAGTTTTGCATTTTTTGAATCCAAAACAGCCTGTGCCCGTGCAAGTTGTTGACGAAAGAGGGAATCATCGAGTTCAAAGAGCAGCATTCCCTGTTCAACTCTTTGATAATCTTGCACATAAATCCGTGCAATTACACCAGAGATTTGTGAACTCACCAGCGTCATATTGCCTTTAACGGAAGCATTATCGGTTATTTGAATTGCACTGACAAAAGGAGGAAGCTTCCAAGCCCATAAAATCAGTAAACAACCTGTAATCCCTGAGAAGAATGCAATAATCGTCGCTCTTGATCGTAATGCTTTTATCATTTTTTGCACTCCTCTTGTATAAGATTGCTCTGCTTTTTAAAAGCATTCAAAAAGCATGCTTTTAAAAATATTTTGGCAAGAAAAATAGCAAATACAACCGTTGAAATATAAAAATACAGCCGAAAAACATCATCGTAAGCAAAAATATTTGCTGTTAATTTAAACTTCTCAATCAGCCTAGATACGCCTTGCTCGTGCCCCAAGTCATAAGAAGCTGTCCCCCAGAAAGAAGACGAAAATAAGGTATTCACCTCACCTGAAATAAGACGATCTGTTCCGACAATATTCTGTGTTAGGGACTCAAAGTTCTTATAGGCGAAAAAAAGCTGCAGACTGCCAAAAAAAGCCGATCCCATCAATCCGCCCGTCACTTGCGTAAGCAGAAAAACAGTAATAAAACTCAAAACGTAACGCGGTCCTCGTTCACCGGCTATCACAAACCCCCTAGAAAGAGCAGGAGGCAAAAAAAGTGCATAACTAAAACTCACCAACCCTTGACTCAACATCATATCTTGTGGACGCGTTAAATGGTTCACATGACTATCTAAATAAGCCCCAAGCGCCAAACAGCCCAAAGATAAAAGATAAAAATAATCCTCACGCCCCACCCGTAAAAAAAAGACACAAACCGCGCCCCCTAAAAGGGTACCAAATGTAACTGCAAGGTACATGGGCATCATTTCACGATTTAACAAACCAAAAAGATTAAAAAAACTTGCTGCTAAAGTTGATCGTTCTAATAAGAAAACGTGAAAAACCAATAAAATGAGCACAGATTGTACGATTTCTTTACTGAAAATCCAGCGTAAATCAATCAATGGTTTTTCTCGATTAAGTTCAATAATCGTCGCAACAACTAAAGACAAAAAAGCCAGTGCAAGCCCCCACCCAATCCAGGGTGCTTCATACCACCAATACAAAGTTCCAACAGACATAATCACTGCATTGAGTCCAAGACCAAATGCAATCAAACTATAGCTCACCCAATCTAACTTCTGAATAACCCTGCTACGAACAACAGGTGTCAATGGAAGAGTATAAATACATCCCAAACTGATGAGAACCAATCCCATTTCCAGTGCCGAAAGACTCAAAAATCCACCATTTTCCAGCAAATCAGGAGAAATCAAACGTGATAAGGGGGCTGCTAAAGCTGCATTCATATAATTCAAACTAAGAGCAACAGTGAACTTCTTTGCTGGTGCAAAAGCCTCCATCATATAAAGCAGCGCAAGTGAAGCCAATGGCGCGGCAGCAACACCAGCAAAAAAACGAATGATCAGTGCGGAACGCAAATCCGTCACAAAGAGCTGCAAGATACAGACCAAAACGAAGCTAAGAATTGATAATTCAGCAAAAGCCCGAAGCCCAAACTGGTACCGGATCTTGATCAACATGATCGCAACACTGACATTTGGAGCCATATAAGCAGCCACCAACCATGTTGTTTCGGTCAGAGTTGCATGAAAATCGCCCGTAAGATAGATAATATTAGACTGAACAATATTTGCCCCTAAGCCATAAGCCCACTGCAAAATAAAAGATGCGAAAATATAGACAAAACATTTTGGCAAAGGCCCGGCAAAAACAACACCTGGATGGGGAAAAGGCTTTCCCCCCCTTTTTTTAGCAGATACAACTGCACTTCTTCTGCCGCTCACGTCACCTTTTCCTATATAATCTATTATGCCTCCGTTAGTCCAGCATCACCAACCTTCAATTGATGAAAAAAATCTTCTATTTTATGACTTATCCCATCATTTGAATCTCCTTCTAACGTTGCTCGCACCCGCAAAATCCGCTGTTCCAAATCATGAAAAGAAAGATGTTGAACAACAACAACACGCTCCACCAAAACAGAACACCCCGAAGAGGTAATATTTGCAACGCCCCCGCAAACAGCAAACAGCTTTTCCCCTGAAGAGGTAAGAACGTACATACTGCCCAACACAATGCTCGCCACCAAAGGCGCATGATTCGCCATCACTGTCAAAGCACCTGAAGCTGAAGGAAGAACAACAGACACTACTTGCTCTGAAAACACAGGTTTTTCAGGAGACACAAGTTCAAACAAAAAATGGTTTACTCTATTGTTTTCCACAAAAATCTCCACGAGGCTCAATTATGAGGACTTACTATCCTCTCTACAAAAAACATTCATTACAGATTTTCTTTTATGAAGAAACTTCTGCAATAAGACGCTTTCCTTTTTCAACTGCTTCATCAATCGAACCGACCATATAAAAAGCCGCTTCTGGCAAATTATCATACTCACCAGCGCAAAGACCCTTAAAGCCTTTGATTGTCTCTTCTAAAGGCACCAATTTTCCAGGTGAACCGGTAAAGGCTTCAGCAACATGGAAAGGTTGGGAAAGGAAACGTTCAATTTTACGGGCACGCCCTACCAGTAACTTATCATCTTCAGAAAGTTCATCCATTCCAAGAATAGCAATAATATCCTGCAATGACCTATAACGTTGCAAAATGGTCTGAACTTGACAAGCAACAGTATAATGCTCTTCCCCCACGATCAATGGATCTAACATACGTGAGAAAGAATCGAGTGGATCGACTGCTGGATAAATACCCTTTTCAGCAATGGAACGAGAAAGAACTGTGGTCGCATCCAAATGGGCAAAAGATGTTGCAGGAGCGGGATCTGTCAAGTCATCGGCAGGAACATAAATAGCCTGAACAGAGGTAATAGAGCCTGTTCTTGTACTGGTAATACGCTCTTGCAAAGCCCCCATATCAGTTGCCAAAGTTGGCTGATACCCTACAGCAGAAGGAATACGCCCTAAAAGAGCTGACACTTCAGCGCCTGCTTGCGTAAAACGGAAAATATTATCTACGAAGAACAAAACATCTTGTCCCTCATCACGGAAACTTTCTGCAATGGTCAATCCTGAAAGAGCCACACGTGCACGCGCCCCTGGTGGTTCATTCATTTGCCCATAAACGAGTGCACATTTTGATCCTTCTGTTGAACCATTGTTGTCTTTTGGATTCACATTCACACGGCTTTCGATCATTTCATAATAAAGATCATTTCCCTCACGTGTACGTTCACCAACACCGGCAAACACTGAATAGCCACCATGCGCCTTTGCAATATTGTTGATAAGCTCCATAATGAGAACGGTTTTACCAACACCGGCACCTCCAAACAAACCAACCTTCCCCCCTTTAGAATAAGGAGCTAACAGATCAACGACTTTAATACCAGTCACAAGGATTTCTGATGCGGTTGATTGCTCCACATATTCAGGAGCCTCTTGGTGAATGGAACGGGTTTTGCTTGTAGCAATTGGGCCAACATTATCAACCGGCTCTCCAATCACATTCATAATACGACCAAGTGTTGCTTCTCCCACGGGAACACTGATCTGTGTTCCTGTATCAAAAACTTTTTGACCACGGACAAGACCATCGGTAGTATCCATGGCAATGGTACGCACGGTATTTTCACCCAAATGCTGAGCAACTTCTAAAACTAGCCGATTGCCCAAATTATCTGTTTCTAATGCATTGAGAATATTTGGCAAAGGGCCTTCAAACTGCACATCAACAACAGCACCAATAACTTGTTTGATCACACCGACTGCTGCTTCTGCAAGCGGAGCTTTTTTAGAAGACTTATGCACAGGACTAGAGGAATCCTTTACACCAGCTTGAGATTTCGAGACGGCTTTTTTCACGCCTGAACGAGGAGCAGATTTCTTTTTCTCAACTTTTGCTGTTTCCTTACTTGACGTCACTGCTTTTACCATCAATCCTTACCTTTTCAATTTAAAGCGCTTCAGCGCCCGCAATAATTTCGATCAATTCTGTCGTAATCTGTGCCTGACGCTGACGATTATAAGCCACCGTCAATTTATTAATCATTTCACCTGCATTGCGCGATGCATTGTCCATAGCAGTCATTTTTGCCCCCATTTCACCGGCAACATTTTCAAGCAAAGCTCGAAAGATTTGCACGGAAAGATTGCGCGGCACAAGCACATCCAAAAGAGAAGCTGCATCAGGCTCATAATCATAAACAATGGATTGTAGATCTGCACTGTTGTCTATTTTTTGTTCAACTTCTGCTGTTTCAACAGCACCTCCTGAAGACACCATAGGAACCAAACCAAAAGCGACAGGGCGCTGATTAATCACTGAAACGAATTCAGAATAGAACAGCGTACAAACATCAAAGGCATCATCATCGAATAAATCAACGATTTTCTGGCTAATCATTGCTGCCTCTGCAAAACCAACCCGCTTGATAGACTGCAAATCGATATGATCAATCATCAAAGCTTTGTAATCACGAGATAAAATATCTGCTCCCTTTTTACCCACGGTTAAAACTTTAACGATTTTACCGGCAGCAAGCAGTGTCTTAATATGTTCACGTGCCCGACGGGCAATCTGCACATTAAAAGCACCACACAGTCCACGTTCAGCAGTACAAACCACCAGAAGATGAACATCATCTCGTCCAGTTCCACGCATGAGAGATGGAGCATCGATAGGATCCACATCATTAGCAAGATTGGCCAAAATAGCGGCCATCCGTTTGGCATAAGGACGTGCGGAATGAGCTGCCTCTTGCGCACGGTGCAACCTTGCGGCGGCAACCATTTGCATTGCTTTGGTAATTTTTTGTGTTGCCTTAACCGAGGCGATACGGTCTCTAAGATCCTTTAACGACGCCATTGAAGCATTCCATCAACTCATTACGAAAAATTCTTTGCGTAAGTATTAAGAACAACGATCAACTTATCCTTGATGTCATCGGTTAGCTGTTTTTGATCAGCAATTGCCTGCAAAAGATCTGAGTGATCACTGCGCAGAAGTGTCAAAAGTCCCTGTTCGAATCGACCGACATCAGCCACAGCCAAAGCATCAAGATAACCATTGACACCGGCAAAGATAACAACAACCTGTTCTTCTGTTTTCAGTGGAGAAAATTGTGGTTGTTTTAAAAGCTCTGTTAAACGGGCACCACGATTTAAAAGACGCTGTGTTGAGGCATCCAAATCGGAACCAAACTGTGCGAAGGCAGCCATTTCACGATATTGTGCTAATTCTCCTTTAATGGAACCAGCAACCTGCTTCATCGCCTTAATTTGTGCAGCAGAGCCAACACGCGACACAGAAAGACCAACATTAACAGCAGGACGAATTCCTTGATAAAATAAATTCGTTTCTAGAAAAATTTGCCCATCGGTGATGGAAATCACGTTTGTGGGAATATAGGCAGAAACGTCATTGGCCTGTGTTTCAATGACAGGCAAAGCGGTCAAAGACCCGGAACCATTTTCAGCATTAAGTTTTGCAGCGCGCTCTAAAAGGCGTGAATGAAGATAGAAAACATCACCAGGATAGGCTTCACGACCAGGCGGACGACGAAGCAAAAGGGACATTTGGCGATAAGCGACGGCTTGTTTTGAAAGATCATCATAACCGATCAAAGCATGTTGGCCATTATCACGGAAATATTCTCCCATTGCACAACCAGCAAGAGGTGCGATAAATTGCATGGGCGCGGGATCAGAAGCTGTAGCTGCTACGATAATGGAATACTCAAGTGCTCCACGCTCTTCTAAAACTTTAACAAATTGCGCCACGGTTGAACGTTTTTGACCGATAGCAACATAAATACAATAGACTTTATCCTTCTCATTCCCCGCATCTTTTTCATGGAAGGGTTTTTGGTTTAAGAATGCATCGAGCAAAATTGCTGTTTTTCCTGTTTGGCGATCACCGATCACCAATTCACGTTGTCCACGTCCAATGGGGATGAGTGCATCGATAGCCTTCAATCCTGTGGACATTGGCTCATGCACGGACTGACGTGGAATAATGCCTGGAGCTTTCACATCGACACGACGATATTCTGTTGCCTTAAGAGGTCCCTTACCATCTATAGGGTTTCCCAGTGCATCGACAACACGCCCTAGCAAAGCTGGACCGACAGGCACCTCGACAATAGCACCGAGTCGTTTAACACAATCGCCCTCACGGATATCACGATCTGATCCGAAAATGACCACCCCGACATTATCGATTTCCAAATTGAGTGCCATACCACGCACACCGTTTGAAAAGGAGACCATCTCCCCTGCTTGGACATTATCCAAACCATAAACGCGAGCGATACCATCACCCACAGACAAAACCCAACCAATTTCTGAAACTTCAGCCTTTTGGTCAAAGTTTTTGATTTGTTCTTTTAGAATTTTTGAAATTTCAGATGGTCTAATATCCATCAGCTGACCTCTTTTTCAATGCAATCTTAAGCGAAGACAACTTCGCCATAAGGGACGTATCGATCTGTGATGATCCCAGACGAATGATCAACCCACCAAGAATTTCTGGATCGACACAGATGTTTAGAAAAACTTTTCCCCCAACGACACTTTCCAAAACGCTTTGCAACTGTTGTTCTTGCTGAGAGTTTAGTGGGCGAGCAGCAATAATCTGTGCTGAAAATTCCCTACGAGAGAGAGCAACACGACGCTGAAAAGCATGTAAAATACCAGACAAAGCACGAAGGCGATGGTTTAGCGTAATAACACGCAAAAAACGACTCAAAATCTGACCAGCACCTTCATCAGCAAACGGAATATTTTCACAAACAGAATGCATAACTTTAACCTGCTCTTTTACGGAAAAGAATGGGCTTTGCACAAAGTGTTTTAAGTCTTCATCTTGATCTAAGACCATCAAAAAAGATTCGACTGCCTTTTCAAGTATTTCGACCAACCCTTCTTCTTGAGCGAGATCAAAAAGTGCTTGTGCATAGCGTTGATCTACCAATGGCAGCGGTATAAGAGAAAATGAATTCGACACGAAATACCGCCTCTTTCCCTTGAGCGATTCTCTGATAGTTATCAGATTAAATGAATGAGCACCCAAATTTTAAGAATCTGTTTCTTAAAATCCAGAACAAAAAACTTCTCGGTTTCTAGCATAGACATAACCGACTGGCAACTCCACAAATCGATGCTTTTTAAAAATTTTAGACAAAATATTTAAAATACTTTTGGAAATGATTTTCCAGAGAACCATTCATTTTTTTGTCTTTCTTTTTGACATTCTCTGAGAGATTTTTCAAGTCCTTTTGTTTTTTTATAAACGGGGAGTTCAGCAACAAAACGATGTTTTTTAATTTTAAAATAGGATATTTTTGGTAAAATATTTTTGTAGCAAAAGGGCTACCGCTACCGCTACCGCTACCGCTACCGCTACCGCTACCGCTACCGCTACCGCTACCGCTACCGCTACCGCTACCGCTACCGCTACCGCTACCGCTACCGCTACCGCTACCGCTACCGCTACCGCTACCGCTACCGCTACCGCTACCGCTACCGCTACCGCTACCGCTACCGCTACCGCTACCGCTACCGCTACCGCTACCGCTACCGCTACCGCTACCGCTACCGCTACCGCTACCGCTACCGCTACCGCTACCGCTACCGCTACCGCTACCGAAAAAATGTGTTATTTCAAGTTTATAAGCAAGAGATTATAACGGATATCACCATAAAAAAGCATTTTCGGTGCACTAACAAACCATGCACAAAATAAACCCTTGCAGATCAAAAGAGCGCTACTTCTATACCAAAAACGATAACGCCCTCGAACAAAAGCCCGTGGAGCTTCCACGAGACCCATCAAAGAGATATTTTTTTCACCTGGTGCAACTTGGCGCAACACTCGTGCGTAATCTGCCGCTTGGCGTTTTTCTGAAAACACAATCAAAAAAGGTTATCGTCCGTAGAAAGCAGAGAATAAAGAGGATAATAAGACAGACTCTCGTTTAAAAGCCTCCTTTAAGCAAATATGCCTTCCCATTATAGCAATCTTTTTAAAGAAAACTTTGTGGATCAATATCAATTTGAACCCGAACGGAAGAAGGTATTTTGGGTGCATTTGCAAGCATCGCGCGAATAAAGCCTTGTATATCAAAAGAACGTTGCCCTTGCAGCAAAAGCCGAAAACGATAACGCCCTCGAATAAGAGCCAGTGGAGCTTCCGCGGGGCCCATCAAAGAGATATTTTTTTCACCTGGTGCAACTTGGCGCAACACTCGTGCGTAATGTTCTGCCGCTTGGCGTTTTTCTGAAGACACAATCAAAGAGGCAAGACGCCCATAAGGCGGAAGATGATAATGTTCACGCATGGCAATCTCATAGGTGTAAAAATCCTCACTTTTTTGCGAAAGCAAAGCTTTTATCACCGGATGATCAGGTTGATAGGTTTGCAAGAGACCTAAACTTTCCAACCCCATACGCCCTGCTCTTCCTGTGACCTGCGACAAAAGCTGAAAGGTACGCTCTCCCGCCCGTAAATCGCCATTTGCAAGCCCAAGATCTGCATCAATCACCCCAACCAGAGAAAGCCCAGGAAAATGGTGTCCTTTCGCAACAAGCTGCGTTCCGATAAGAATATCAACATCACCTTTTGCAATTGCTTCCAATTCACGACGCAATTGACCAATCCCCCCTTTGAGATCCGTTGACAAAATCAATTGTCGCGCCTGTGGAAAAAGCGTCCGTGTTTCTTCCGCAATTCTTTCCACGCCAGGTCCACAAGCGACAAGATGATCGAGAGTCCCACATTCAGGACAAGCTTCCGGAAGAGACTGATGATATCCACAATGATGGCATTTAAGCTGCCCTTGCGCGCGATGCTCAACCAACCAACTCGAACAATCGCTACAATGAAAACGATGACCACAAACCCGGCATAAAGTTAAAGGCGCATAGCCACGACGATTAAGAAAAAGGAGAGCTTGTTCGCCTTTTTCGAGTGTTTGTTTTAAAGCCTCTTCAAGAGCAAAGGAAATAAAACGCCCCTTTTGCACACCTCCTTGACGCATATCAACCACCCGCAACCGTGGAAGTGCTGCTTCTTTAAAACGTGATGGCAAATGCACCTTTTGATAACGTCCTCTTAAAACATTTGCCTGGCTCTCAATCGACGGTGTTGCTGAGGATAAAATAACAGGAAAATGCTCAAAAGAGCCGCGTGCAACCGCCATATCACGTGCATGATAAAAAATACGCTCTTCTTGTTTATAAGCACCATCATGTTCTTCATCGACAACAATCAACCCAAGTTCATGAAAAGGGAGAAAAAGTGCTGAACGTGCTCCAGCCACAACCCGCACCCGTCCTTCTGCCACCTGCCGCCATATACGTTCCCGACGACGTGGTGCCAAATCGGAATGCCATTCTGCCGCGGCTACTCCAAAACGCGCATGAAAACGATCTAAAAATTGTTGTGTTAAAGCAATTTCTGGCAATAAAATCAAAACCTGTTTGCCCTCTATAAGCGCTTGGGCAACTGCTTCAAAATACACTTCCGTCTTTCCTGACCCCGTCACACCATCAAGCAGAAAAACTTGAAATTGTGCAGACACGACACCTTCCCGCAAAAGCCGCGCAGCCTCACTCTGTTCTCCCTCCAACACCGGCGGATCAAAATCCGGATCAGGCAGCGCCACAAGCGCAGATGGCGGCATCATAACCTCTTCAAAAACTCCAAGCGATTTTAACCCTTCAACGACAGAAACAGAAGTTCCTGCCGCATGTGCAAGACCAGAACGTGTCCAAACCTCACCATCGCGCGCCAATTCTAAAACCCTTAGGCGTGCTGGTGTTAAACGCCCTACTTCCCCCCCACAATACCGCAAGCCTGGCATTTGTGCTTCTGGTTCTAAAGCAGCCGGCACAGACAAAACCAATCGTGCCACAAGACCAAAAGGAGCCATTGTGTATCGACTCACAAAACGCAAGAATGCAATCATCTCTGTCTTTAATGGTGGGCAGTCAAAAACATGGAGGAGAACACGGAGTTTGTCATGCGCCACCGGTGCAGAACTTTGCCTATCTTTTGCCGTCTGCTCTCCAATGCCAACGACAAAACCACAAACTTGTCGCCCCATCACTGGAACACGAACAAAAGAACCAACTTCACACTCCATAGAAGAAGGAACTTCATAACTATAAGCATGCGCAACAGGAAGAGGCACCAAGACCGAAACAATCTTTTTCTCTCTCTCACCCTCTGTCATATTCGACTTCATCTTTTATACCAACTCTTCCTAGTCCCCTTCTATATCAGCTCTGTCCTTGCACTTCTATTTTTGAAAAATCATCCGTTGTGCCCCCCCTCTTTTGCATAGCTTATCATTCTCCCCGTCAACAACGCCCCATCAAAACACCTTGGCAATCTTGTACATTTTTAACACACCCCCCTTCAACACAACTTTATCAAAACAAAATATGCAACTTTTCTCCTCCATTAAGAGATGCCCCTAATAATCCCACACATGTAATCCAATGATAAAACAAGATGTGATCTTTAAACGTATGCAATTTATGTTATCGACAATTTTAAAACGATTGCATCTAACTGTGACTATCTGAGTTTATGAAACATATTACGAAGAAATCTGCTATGCATTTCATTTGAACGTTTAAATATGTCATAAGATTTGCATGATGATTTGCTTTTCATGGTCTTTTCACAAGACAATCTTTTATAAAAAATGGTCAATTGAATCGAGCATAAAAGTGTGGATTCTAAAGGGAGTTATATAAAATAAATGCATATAATCTATTGGCTTTAATTATATATAATGTGATTCACAAACAGAAACGCGAGCTAGCATTATAAACAAACCCCTCATACAATTTAGCCTCTTTCCAATGCCGAATTTTTTTCCTTTTTTCCGACTTACCATATGAGAGTACAATGCTTCCTCTTGCTTTTGCCATAAACAATAGCGCATAACCAAAAAAGGATAAAACATCACAAGCTTTAAAATGAATAAGCGAAAAACTAAGGAGATGGGAGATGAAATTTTTTGTGGATAGCGCCAATATTGAAGAGATCCAAGAATTACAAAATTTAAACCTTGTTGATGGTGTGACCACCAATCCCTCACTCATCTTAAAATCAGGACGCAATATTCTTGAAGTGACAAAAGAAATCTGTACCCTCGTGGTGCATGGACCTGTTTCCGCAGAAGTTGCAGCAACGGAATTTGAAGACATCATGAAAGAAGCAGCTGTTTTAGCAAATATTGCTGACAATATTTGCATCAAGCTTCCCTTAACCTTTGATGGATTAAAAGCCTGTAAAGCTCTGACAGCGCAAGGATTAAAAACCAATCTCACACTTTGTTTTTCTGCCAATCAAGCCTTATTAGCCGCCAAAGCAGGCGCGACATTCATTTCACCATTTGTTGGCAGACTGGACGATTACGGAATCAATGGAAGTGATCTGCTTCATGAAATTCGCACAATTTATAACAACTACAGCTTTGAAACACAAATTTTGGCAGCTTCAATTCGCACCATTAATCACGTCAAAGAAGCAGCACTAAGTGGTGCAGATGTTGCCACCATCCCACCAACCATCTTAAAAGCGCTAATTAAACACCCCCTAACCGAGAAAGGTTTGCAAAGCTTCCTCGAAGACTGGAAAAAAACCGGACAAAATATCGCTTAACCTTTTGCAAGATCCCCTTGAAGCAACAAGAAAATTTGTTCAGTTGGGCTTCTCAGTGACACGCTTGTGCGCATCTTTCTCTGCCTGCAGAATTGTATATTCTTGGCGCATTCGCTCAAAAAATACACGCACTGTTCCAATACTGTTAGCATTAAGCGATGCAGATGTTGCCACCATCCCACCAGCCATCTTAAAAGCGCTACGAGAACAGCTCCTAACCGATAAAGATTTGCAAATCTTCCTCGAAGATTGGAAAAAAACAAACAAAATACCACTTAGTCCTTTGCAAGATCCCCTGAAAGCAACAAGAAAATCTGTTCAGCCAACTCCTCAGCCACACGCTTGTGCGCATCTTTCTCTGCTTGCAGAGTTGCATATTCTTGGCGCATCCTCTCAAAGGATGTGCTCATAGTTGCCATGCCGTTGGAAACAGGAACATTTTTCATATCTCTTAAGGTGTAGAATGCTTTGCTTACCACGGTTCCAACGGAAGGTCGCCCTCTCCTCTTTTTATCGAAGTCAATCTCTATCTGGACAGATTCCCTTGTAAGTACGGAAATCTGTAATGCCAACTGATAAACCGGAGTAGAAGGTTTACTGCCATTTCCATAAAGAAGAAAGAGCAGATGATTACGCACCATTTGACCAAAACGATCTGACGGTTCTTCAATGACAATAGAAGCAAGTTTTTCAGAGAGTCCTAAAGAATTTTTTCCTGAAAATTCACCCGGAACAGACTCTATCGTCGAAATCTGAGACACTTGACGATAAAGTGGTTCAACTTTGCACCCATAAAGAAGCGTAAATAAAACCGCCAAACCAGCAAGAATACAACTTTTAAAGAACGACATTGACAATCCTTTTTGGAACAATAATCATTTTTTTCACGGGCTTTTTGACAAGATGTACCTTTACAAAATCAAGAGCTAAAACAGCTTCTTCAATCATCGCTTCACTAGCTGTTGCTGCCACAGTCACCTCACCGCGTTTTTTACCATTAATCTGTACCGGCAAGGTATAGCATTCTTCAACGGTTAATGCGCGATCACAAACAGGCCAAGCAAGTTCAGAGATTAAAGTTTTCTCTCCTAAAGCAGCATGACATTCTTCAGCTAAATGAGGCATGATAGGTGCAATCATCGCAAGGAAAAAATCCATTGCTTGGCGTAAAGCAGCCTTCATTTCATCCTCAACATTTTCTATCCTGTTTAACAATGGCGCCATGATGTTCAAGAATTCATAAAGGCGTGCAATGGCCCGATTAAAGGCAAATTTTTCCAAATCATCTTCCACGGCATAGAGCGTACGATGCGCTACTTTTGAGAGTTGCAAAGCCGCCCCCTGCTTTCCAACACAGGGTACCACATCCCTTAACACTGGAGCACTTAAAGCCACACAGCGCCAAACGCGTTGCACAAAACGATGTGCTCCTTCAACACCCGATTCTGTCCAAATAACATCCCGTTCAGGAGGAGAATCTGATAAAATAAACCAGCGCACGGTATCAGCTCCATAGGAAGCAATAATATCATCAGGATCAACGACGTTCTTTTTTGATTTTGACATCTTTTCAATCGAACCAATCGTCACTTCGCTTTGATCAGTTAATTTATAAGCCTGACGTTTTCCATCCTTTTCAACAATCGAAATTTCTTCTGGCGAAACCCAGTCCTTCTCATCCCGATAAGTTTCATGCACCACCATCCCTTGGGTAAACAGTCCTTTAAAAGGCTCATCGACAGTCACATACCCCATCGATTTCATGGCACGCGTAAAAAAGCGCGCATAGAGAAGATGGAGAATCGCATGCTCAATTCCACCAATATATTGTTGCACAGGCAACCATTCAGTTGTCGCTTTTTTGTCGACGGGTTCTTGTGCAAAAGGTGCTGTAAAACGTGCATAATACCAAGAAGAATCCACAAAAGTATCCATTGTATCGGTTTCGCGTTTAGCAAACTGTCCACAGACAGGACAAGCAACGCTTTTCCATGTTTCATGGCACACAAGAGGATTACCAGGTTGCTCAAAAGTCACATCATCAGGCAACACAACAGGCAAATCGGCACGTGGCACAGGAACCACTCCACAAGATGTACAATGGATCATTGGAATGGGGCACCCCCAATAACGTTGACGTGAAATACCCCAATCCCGTAAACGAAATTGCACTGTTTTTTCTGCTTGAGGCTTCCCATTAAGCATTTGTCCCTCAAGCCTTTTAGCTGCTTCTTCAAAAGCCTGTTGGGGTGTCAAACCATCCAAAAAGCTGGAATTGATCATCACCCCATCACCGAGATAAGGCGTTTCAGTAATGGCAAAATCTTCTCTCTCAACCCCTGAAGGCAAAACTACCGGCTGCACAGGAAGATCATATTTACGAGCAAAATCGAAATCTCTCTGATCATGGGCAGGACAGCCAAAAACAGCTCCCGTTCCATAGTCCATCAGCACAAAATTGGCGATATAAACAGGAATATGCACCGCCACATCAAAGGGATGAACAGCCACAAGCGATGTACGAAACCCTTGTTTTTCAGCGGTTTCAAGTTCTGCAGTTGTTGTTCCACCACTCCGACAATTTTCGATAAAAAACTCCAGCGCTTTATCCTTCTGCGCAAGAGCTTGCGCAAGGGGATGATCGACAGAGAGCGCCAAAAAGGAGGCTCCAAACAGTGTATCGGGTCGTGTTGAATAACAGACAACCTCATCAAAGGACTTACAAACCTCATCAGCCTCCTCTGTTGACTTCAAAGCCCAACGAATTAATAAGCCTTGTGACTTCCCAATCCAATTTTTTTGCATAATGCGGACTTTTTCAGGCCACTGTTCAAGCTCCTCAAGCCCAGCCAAGAGGTCTTCACTAAAATCACTAATTTTGAAAAACCACTGTGTTAATTCCCGCTGTTCAACCAAAGCACCAGACCGCCAGCCGCGTCCATCAACAACCTGCTCATTCGCCAAAACGGTCTGATCAACGGGATCCCAATTCACCTTAGCCACTTTGCGCGCCACCAAGCCCTTTTGATAAAAATCAAGAAACAGCATTTGTTGGCGATGGTAATAGTCCACATCACAAGTTGCAAACTCGCGCGACCAATCCACTGAGAGCCCTAACTGCTTTAATTGCCCACGCATTACAGCAATATTCTGATAGGTCCAAGTTTTAGGATGCACTTTATTTTGCATGGCAGCATTTTCAGCCGGCATACCAAAAGCGTCCCACCCCATAGGATGCAGCACATTAAAGCCCTTTGCGCGTTTATAGCGCGCAACAACATCCCCCATGGCATAATTGCGCACATGCCCCATGTGAATGCGCCCAGAAGGATAAGGGAACATCTCTAAAACATAATATTTTTCACGGCGATCTTCTTGGACAGTTTGAAAAGTTTTCTTTTCATCCCAAATCGCTTGCCATTTTCGTTCGCAGGCACGTGGATTATAGCGTTCACCTAGATTATAATGTTCAATTGTCATTTCTATTATACTCTTTATAAAATTGAACTAAAAAACTTGTTTTATGCTTGATCATGGATTAACCCCTTCGTCAACATTTTCAGTCAATATTTCACGAAGTATTTTTCAAAGCTCTTACAAACAATAACGCAATCAATCAATAAAAACAGAAAGTACAAAAAGATGAGCACAGACACCACTCCCCATGACCTTTGCGTTGAAGCATGGAAAAATCTACAAAAGGACATTACTAAAACATGTAAAGACTATCATCGGCTCGCAGAAGAGATTCAATTTATCGCTGTTTCAAAAACTGTATCTGTAGAAAATATACGCCCTCTTTTACAAGCAGGACAGTCTGTTTTTGCAGAAAACCGCGTACAAGAAGCGACTGAAAAATGGTCCGTCTTGCGTCAACAATTTAAAAATATTGAACTTCATCTCATCGGCCCCTTACAATCAAACAAAACAGCACAAGCAGTCAAAATTTTTGATGTCATACAAACTGTCGACCGCGAAAAAATAGCCAAAAACTTAAGTATCGAAATGCAAAAACAAAAAAAAACGCTCCCCTGCTACATTCAGGTCAATCTTGGCTTAGAACCGCAAAAAAGTGGCATTGCACCACAAGAAGTGGTCCCTTTTGTTGCTAGGTGTAAAAATCACTATGGACTTGATATCATTGGTCTTATGGCCATCCCCCCTGTAGAGGAGAACCCTGGTCCCTATTTTGCCCTGTTAGCAAAATTAGCAAAACAAGCGGACCTCCAAAAGCTCTCAATGGGTATGTCCAATGACTTTAAAACAGCTTTGCAATTTGGCTCGAATGTCCTTCGCATTGGCTCTGCTTTATTTGGAAAGCGCCCTGTGTAAAGCAATTTCCCTTAATATAAATTCATTCCCGTTGAAAACTCAAAAGCAACATAATATAAGCGAGAAAAAATATTCGCCTCAAAAAATCGCAACTCTAGCAGAAGCCCCCAGTCTCTCCTTCGCTCTATTAGAAAAATTAACAAAAATCTGGTCTTCCAAAGCTCTCACCGGCATGTCTCAAAAAAAATCCGCAGTACGTATAATGACTTAAAACAGCACTGCAATTTAGCTGTCATGTTCTCACGCATTGACTCTACTTTGCAAAACACTCTTTCTGTTTGCCTTTTCACCAAAACTACTACAAAAAAACAACCCAATCTATAAAAGAAAAATGATAAGAATAATAAAGGTGAAATACACATTGATGAAAAAATTGCCATAAATAAATAATGGCAAACAAAACATTTGACCCGGCTATTGCGATGTTTCCCATAAAAAAACCGCGAATTGTCTCAATTTCTCCAACACGTGTAAACAATTCCCCCACGTGCCAATGGTGTAAAACAGGCAAGAAGCAGTTTAAAAGATGGCTGTAAATATGACACCCCAATTCCAATAGTAAGCCGATTAACTAAATAAACACCTCAAATGTTCGAGAGAGTGCTAAGAGCCGCGCTAAACAACAAATAGCAATCATAAGAACAACGATAATATAAAAACTTTCTGCGCACTGAAAAGATAAGATATGGTCAATAATCGCATGAAAAATAAAATTCACAAAGCCAAGAAAACGCAAAACAATGGCAAAGAAACTAAGTTCAATAACGGTATGAATATATTTCTTTGTGAACCAAGAGAAGAACTCTAACTTTTCAGATGAATAACTCTCTAATTTTAAGATTTTATTATTACTATCTTATATTTTACAATATTGTAAATATTATTAATGTTTTATTAAGATTAATACTTCACATAGAGAGAATATATTTATTTATACCTATTTTTAAAAATTATCTTTGATATTTCTCTAAAATGCATGACTACCATTTTAAATTTATCATTGTGATATAATTTCTATAATTAAGTAGATATATTTGTTTCAGACTTAGTTTATACTATAGATGTTTCAATACCTGTTTATGGAAAGACATGTAACTCTAGTAACTTTGCTTATCACAAGAGCGCAATCGACTTTCAAATAGGAGTTCAGACAGGAATACAGCATTTTCGGGTGCTATCACTGAAAAACCAGCAGGTGCATTTTCAGCTGGAACCCTTAGGTTTTACAGGAGGATTCATAGGATGTTCTGCTTGGGGTTTTCAACAAAAAGCTTAGAAGTGTTGGTTCAAATTTATAGAGAATAGCTAAAAAGATAGCTTTGAAGTTAAGTGATTTTGTAACCATATTGGAAAAAATATACCAAAATTAAATATCTATATCTACGGATAAAACAGCTTTTAGAGATATCTCTCTCTTGGGATCTTATATATTTTAAATTTTTTTTATTATGATGTATATTTTCAACCAGATTAAAGAATTTTTTATTCAATAATTATGACATTTTTAAAGTATTCCTATTTTCTGAAAAATTAGTAATCTCTGTTAGAAAGAGTCTATAAAAGCAACATTATGTACAGAAATTCTGTTCTTTATTATTGAGGTTTTTCGTAAATATATTGTTTTATATTAATATCTTAATGAATTCATCCTTTTTGAAAAAAGAGTACAAAACAAAAAACATTCAAATCGATAAATCATCCCGCACACCTTACTACTGCTTTAAGGATACTTTAAAGACGTTTATAATCGGATAGTTCGCTTGATTTTTTTCTCTCTCAATTCATTCCTACCTTGTATAGTTTTTTAAGAAACATTTCTCTTAGATCCCAATCCTGTCTCAGAGCTTCATCCGTAAATGGTATAACGCAAACACTGCGTACCACTCTTCTTGATATTTATGGAAGTAATAAACCTGTACCATCGCAATATGCGTTTTTCGGAAATGGTTTTACAAATGTTACCGATAATCTATAAATCGCTCTCATCCCATCTCGCTCTTATATGTTTTTTTAAACTTTAATTTCTTTATGTACTTATAAAAAATTCTATACAATAATGCGCTCTTAAATACAATCGTATCAGATTTGAAAAATTAACTATTCCAATCTTTGTAATTTAAGCTAATCTCAATAAAAAAGCTTTTGGAAAAACTCTGCCAAAAATGCAAAAATACAATGGCTTATTTTTCCAAACAATAAATGAAAAGAGGGAATACATGTCTGAAAAAATCTACCCAATACCGGATAATATCAAAAAAAATGCTTTGATCGATGAAGAAACCTATCAACAATGGTATCAGGAAAGCATCAATGATCCAGAAAGTTTCTGGGCAAAACATGGTCAATGTATTGAATGGTTTAAACCTTATACAAAAGTAAAAAATACTTCCTTTAATGGCGATGTATCGATTCAATGGTATGAAGATGGCATAACAAATGTTGCCTATAACTGCATTGATCGCCACCTAAAAACCCATGGTGATAAAATCGCACTGATTTGGGAAGGAGATAACCCTTATCACGATAAAAAGATAACCTATAATGAACTTTATGAACATGTCTGTCGTTTTGCCAATATTTTAAAAAATCACGGTGTCAAAAAAGGCGATAAGGTTACCATTTACCTAACCATGATCCCTGAAGCAGCCTATGCAATGCTAGCCTGTGCCCGTATTGGCGCTATTCATTCGGTTATTTTTGCAGGTTTTTCTCCTGAAGCAATAGCAGGACGCATTGTAGACTGCGAATCGACTTTTATCATTACCGCAAATCAAGGCTTGCGTGGAGGAAAACAGATTAATTTAAAAGACAGTGTTGACCATGCTATTGAGATTGCCGCTCGCCAGAATGTGCATGTGGATCAAGTCATGGTCATACGGCGAACCTGTGGACCAATCCATTGGGTAGAGGGACGTGATTTTTGGTATCATGAAGAAGTATCTCATACCAAAACGGACTGTCCAGCAGAAAAGATGAATGCTGAAGATCCACTTTTTATTCTTTATACCTCAGGCTCAACAGGTAAACCCAAAGGTGTTTTGCATACAACAGCGGGCTATCTTGTTTATGCATCAATGACCCATAAATATGTTTTTGATTATCATGCTGGTGAAATTTACTGGTGTACTGCTGATATTGGTTGGATCACCGGCCATTCTTATTTGGTTTATGGTCCTCTTTGCAACGCTGCTACTACTTTAATGTTTGAAGGCACACCAACCTTTCCCGACAACGGCAGATTCTGGGAAATTGTCGATAAACATCAAGTCAATATATTCTACACCGCACCAACAGCTATTCGCGCCTTAATGGGTGCGGGCAATTCATTTGTTGAACGCTCGAAAAGAACATCCTTGCGTCTTTTAGGGTCCGTGGGCGAACCCATTAATCCAGAGGCATGGGAATGGTTTTACCACACAGTTGGAAACAATCATTGCCCCATTCTCGATACATGGTGGCAAACAGAAACAGGAGGACATATGATCACCCCCCTCCCCGGTGCGACACCCCTTAAAGCAGGATCAGCCACACGTCCTTTTTTTGGAGTACAACTCCAAATCATAGATGCAGAAGGAAATGTCCTAGAAGGTGAAACAGAAGGCAATCTTTGTATTATTGATTCATGGCCAGGACAAATGCGCACACTCTATAATGATCACGAGCGCTTTATTCAAACTTATTTTTCCACCTATAAAGGGAAATATTTTACAGGCGATGGCTGTAGGCGCGATAGCGATGGCTATTATTGGATTACAGGACGAGTGGATGACATTCTCAATGTTTCTGGACACAGACTAGGAACAGCAGAAATTGAATCAGCGCTTGTTTCGCATCCCGCTGTTTCAGAAGCCGCCGTTGTTGGCTACCCTCATACTATTAAAGGACAAGGAATTTACAGTTTTATCACCTTAATGGAAGGGACAGCCCCAAGTGAAGAGTTGCATCAAGAGCTTATCCGACATGTCAGAAAGGAAATAGGCTCCATTGCCATATTGGATAAAGTTCAATTTGCTCCTCAGCTCCCCAAAACGCGATCAGGAAAAATTATGAGACGGATTTTGCGAAAAATTGCCGAAAATAATTTTGATAATCTAGGAGATATTTCCACTCTTTCTGAACCACAAGTCATTGATGATCTTATTGCTAATCGTCAAAACAGAGAAATTACAGCGTAACCTAAAACCCAACGGGGGCTTTAGCGTTCTGGCTAAAATTATTTCTGTATTTCTGCTAAAACCACTGGTAAAGGTCCAAGCCAGCACACCCCTGCTATCTTCCAACTCAAAATGTTGCAATTGCTTTTGTATTGAGAAAATTCATGAAAGATTCATACCTTTCTTAAATAGTTTTTACCCAAACATTGCTTTCTCTTATGAAAGACAAGCAAATGGTTTGAAATGAGAGTATCTTACTGTATTCGAGGTTTTCATTCAAATTGCAAAATGATTAAATTATCATTATAAATCAATGCTCCTTTGGCAAAGGAGAAAAAATGATAAGGAGATTTTCAAGGTTTCTAAAAAAAGAAACTCTTTCTCAACAACAAATGAGAAATAATTGAAAACAAACATTTAAAACAACAGAGTATGAATTCTATCACAGTTTAAAGCCATTAAAGACACAACAGCTTTCAACAACCAAACAAGAAAAACCACGGCTAAACCCCAAAATAGAAAAAATTGTTTTCACGTTTCTGCTAGAATCACCCTGAAATTCCTGCTAAAATCATAAATGAAAGTAAAGAAGAAAAATGTAACCATTGATGATATTCTGAGAGGCGCTCTTTTTCTTTTACTGTTTTTGTTATCGAAAAAGAGTGAAGAGTGTGGGGTATGAAACAAACCAAGAGCCTAAAGCAAAAAAAGCAAAAGTTCTTACAATATAAAAGCAGAAGTGATAACAGAAAAGTAGGAGTGATAACGAAAAGTGATTCATTTTGAAAATGTTGGTCTGCGTTATGGAATGGGCCCTGAGATTCTTCGTGATATTAGCTTTCACATTCCTCCAGGATCATTTCAATTTCTCACTGGTGCCTCTGGAGCAGGAAAAACGTCATTAATGCGTCTTATGTTTCTGGCGCTCAAACCAACTCGCGGTCATATTGATTTATTTGGCAACGATACAGCATTGCTGAAACGACAAGAGCTCCCCGCATTACGACAACGTATTGGTGTTGTTTTTCAAGATTTTCGTCTCCTTGATCACATGACTACTTATGAAAATGTCTCTTTACCATTACGTATTAAAGGACAAGAAGAAGCAACTTATCGCAGTGAAGTGGAAGATCTTCTCTGTTGGGTGGGCCTTGGAAATCATATTCATGTTTTACCACCAGTTCTTTCTGGCGGAGAGAAACAAAGGATAGCCATTGCACGCGCACTTATTGATCAACCTGAAATCCTTCTGGCGGATGAACCAACAGGAAATGTTGATCCACCTTTGGCAAAACGCTTGTTACGCTTGTTTATTGAATTAAACCGTTTTGGAACAGCTGTTGTCATTGCCACCCATGATATTGCCCTGATGGAACAAGTCGCAGCACGGCGAATGCTTCTCCACAATGGACGGATGACAATTCATGAATAAGTCTTTTCCAATTTTTACAAGCAATAACCAAACCTCAACGGCTATTATTCCCAGCGATAACATTTCTGGAAAAGCATTGGTTGCAGTGATCGCTATTATGACATTTCTCTCAAGTCTCACATTAATCAGTGTTGATTTTGTGCAACGTGCTTCTCATAGTTGGAGTAACCAAATTAGCTATGAAGCAACGATTCAAATACGCCCCATTGAAAATGTTGATACGGAAAAAGCACTTCGTGATGCAGTAAAATTGGTTAAAACATTTCATGGTGTACAAGATGCCACAATTGTTGACCAAAAAGCGACAGAAAAATTGCTCGAACCATGGCTTGGCACGGGATTAAACTTGAATGAATTGCCCCTTCCTCGCCTTATCATCGTAACACTGAAAGAAGAGGAAGAGATCAACTTTCGTGCTATCAATCAAGCAATCAAAACGCAAATTCCAGGAGGCCAGTTTAATGATCACCGTGTTTGGGTGAAACGTTTTTCAAGAATGGCACAAACAACTGTTTTCATTGGCTTGTCAATTTTAACACTGGTTCTAGGCTCACTAGTATTGACGATTATTTTTGCCACACGCAATGCGCTAGCAGAAAATGCACACATTATTAATGTCTTATATTTTCTTGGTACTGAAACCCTTTTCATTGCACGACAATTTGACTGGCATTTTTTTAAAACTGCACTCCGCGGTGCGTTCTACGGTGGTGCTATCAGTATAGTCCTATTTGGGGCTTTTTCCCTTTGGACAAACTATAATCTAGGGAAAATTGAAGCCAGCCAAGTAACTGCTTTGTTTGGACATTTTTCCATAAGTTCCATTCCTTATGGAAAAATCATTTGTCTTATTCTGTTTGTTTCTTTTCTGACTGTGCTTACAAATCGAATAACCATTCTGGCACAACTTAAAAAAATCGATCAATGTGAAAATGGCCTCTTTTAATTTTATGACTCACAATTCATATGATTCCCAACCATTGCCACAAGATAATTTAGAGTCTTCTTTCCAAAAGCGCACGCCATGCAATTTATGGCATCCTTGTTGTTTATTTCGCTATTTTCCACCAACAGCATTTTTTCTTTTAATGATAGTTCTTTTCTTTTGCGCTGGTTTCGTTGTTTTTTCTGAAAAAACTGAGCAACTAACACCACCCTCTCCTCTACCGAAAGCAGATGCAATCATCGTTCTTACAGGGGGTGAAAACCGAATAGAAACAGGACTGGATCTCTTACAGCAAGGTCTTGGTTCGCGGCTCTTGATCAGTGGAGTAAACACAACAACCACTCTCAAGAGATTCATGCATAGTACACATATTACTCCACAACTCTTTGCCTGTTGCGTTGACATTGGGCATAAAGCGATTAATACAAAAGGGAATGCTGAAGAAAGCGCAGTTTGGATCAAAAAACACCACTATAAAACAGTTTACATCGTCACCCATGATTACCACATGTGGCGCTCGATGCGTGAACTTAAATACTTAATGCCTGATATCAATTTCATTGCTTATCCCGTTAAAAAGAGTGGCGATGAAAGCATCGTACAACAGCTCAACCAAATACGCATTCTTGCATTCCAATATATCAAAACGATTGATGTATACATAAGAACGGCATTCTAAAACTTTCACACCGGTTTTGTGAAAATCTTGCACCTGCTGATCATTTTATGCACTTCACTCCAAGAACAAGAAAGCCCTGCCCTCATGCAAAGCAAAACGCCCCAAACAAAATACATTTGTGTTGCACATCCAAGCGCTTATTTTAAAAAGACATCTCTCAAGACATCCCAAGCTCATCTCACAGCACTGCCCATGCATGGTATCCCGAGAATAATATACGATCCCCCAAGAGTGCTATAAAATCCATTTTACGTTTCATAAAAGTGCAAGCCGCACTCTCAAACTATAACGCCCCCAATGTTGCAATAGCTTTGTCTCTTGAAAACATAAAAAGCATTTTTCATCTTTCCTCAACAAGAACACGCCAACCTCACTTGTGATATACAAGAAAATAATTTTAATTGCTTCATTTTAAACAGATTTAAGATGAGAGACTCCTACGCATTAACCCGAAGACTTACTACGCACTCTCACAAAAAATCTCATATAGAAAAATCACCACACTTCAAAGGACAGTGTTTCATGATGCTAACTAACAAAGCCATACCTTGAATATTCATCACTATTGCTAAACCTCATGTAAAGTTTAAGCTGGCTTCTATCACTGCCCTTAACAATGGTGTTTTACCACCACCTCGATACTGTTTTACGACACAATAGATAACTTAACATCTTCAGTTTCTCTGACTTCCAATTTTGGCAAACTGCGCACGATTTTTATAGTTTCTAAACTTACAGTAATAACCCGTTGAAACAATTCTAAAGGGTAGGCTGGATTACCAACGGTTTCAACAGCATAGCGATTAGCATCATTCACAAGGCCACTCGCTTTATCCGTTTTGACAATCTGCCGCTCCATAACCCATTCAAGAGCAGGCCTGCCATTGACCACATAATCATAAGCTTCAAGAGGAATATTCTGCATCGTGATATTCGCATTATAAATCACGGTACTTTTATCAATAGCACCACGCTTGCCAGAAAATTTCATTGCTTCAACACGATAGAAACGCACCGCATCAGAAATCATCCAAGTTCTTGGATCACCCTGCTTATAGGTAACAGGATAGGGCTCAACTTCTTCATAATTCATATGCAAATCGCCAAGTTTACGTCCTGCTGTCACAAAAGCCCAAAAATCCTCTACCTTTTTGACCGTTGGAATCCGCGGCAATTGTTTAGACAAATTATGCGCATAACGTGCACGATAATCCTCAGAATGCAAGATTCCATAAACATAATAAAACAAATCATCCTTTGTTATCATTTCACTAGGATATGCTGCCTTAAAATAGGCCAACCCTTCATTCGTGAGAGCATCACGCCGCTGCAAACCAGTTTCTTTGCTTTCCTCTGCAAAATTTGCAAACAAATGAACATGATCCCCCTCTTTATCCTCTAAGGACTCAGCATTTTCATAAACATACCGTGGAAAACATTGACCAGTATCCATTGTATGAAGATTGGATAAATCCTTAGTCATCAAAACAGAAAAACCACTGCTTGCTCCAACTCCTGTAACTTGTATTACCCTGTTTCCAACCGTCTGCCCCATCGGAAATATCCGCGGCATTTGGTAAACTCTATGGTTAAAAATACGATTATAATAAAGCCACTGTCGTTTAAAAGGACGATAAATACTTTGGACTATGCAATCACTTTCAAATTCGGGAAATTTTCCCCTTATTAGTTCTTCTTTAAGACTACTACTCCAACTGATCTTTCTAGAATCCGTGTTAACAAAATCATTCACAGCCTTTGCACGTGTCTTGCGGTCAGAATGCAAATGTGCAGCATTAAAACGTTCTACTTCACTGTTATAGAAAGCAATCATATGACTCATGTTTTTCGCTAAAGCTTTACGGCTCGAATTATAGACCCAAGCATCACGATTAGTTTGTATACCACACGAAAAAGTTTCGAAGAGCTTTATATTACTGCCTTTTTTATCACCCAAGGCTAGAAATTTTTCAAAATCATTGTTGCGCTGATCCAGCCAATCGCCATGCTCATCTGGTGTAATCATCTGCCAGCCTTGTTCATGCTTGATACCGCCAATACTGCCTAAATGCTGAAGTTTACATAGTTTCTCTTTTGTCGTGAGATTATCACCAATATCATGATAGTAAATTTTGCAATGCTCAGTGACATCTGGATTTTTAACAAATAGTGTCACAGCAATTCCTGTCATGCTTCCACTTCCGAAAACATTTTGCCCTTCTTGAGCACGCCCTTTACTCATCATATTTTTGCGAATATCACCCCGCAAATTAAGAACATAAATATTTGAGAATTCTTTACTCAATTCTTTTCGTAAACCATTCGTAGAATATCCATTGATAAAACCCGCATTTGTTACAAAACCAATAACACCGCAGTCTTTTATGCGATCACTTGCCCAGCGAATGGCACGAATGTAACTGTCATAAAGTCCATTAACATTGCTCGCTTTGGATTGAGCAGCATAAGTTTCACGAATGCAACGATCCAATTTAGGATAGCCAATATTTTTTGCATTATCGTTTTCACTTTTTTGTCCAGAAGAATAAGGGGGGTTACCAACAATAACACGAATATCCAGCCCCTTCTGGCGTGATCGACGGGTGCTGTTATCCACCAGCAAATCACTGATCAAGTCCTTTTCTTGCTCATAAAGCTGAAATGTATCGGTCAGACAAATTCCCTCAAACGGAACATAATCTCCCCCTATCAGACCATGATAGGTCGTCTCAATATTAATAGCTGCGATATAATAAGCCAGTAGAACAATTTCATTGGCATGAATTTCATGACAAAATTTGTGCTTCATCTCTTCTGGTGTAATCAAACCTGACTGTAAAAGCCGCGTGATAAAGGTCCCCGTTCCTGTAAAGGGATCCATGATGTGAATACCAGGTGCGCCAAGCGTTTGCCCAAATTCAGCCTGTAAGACATCATTAACAGAACGAAGAATAAAATCGACAATCTCAACGGGAGTATAAACAATGCCCAATTTTTCTACTGTGCGAGGAAAAGCATAACGAAAAAATTTATCGTAAAGCTCTATAATTAACCTCTGCTTTGCTTGTGGATCGGTAATGCCACTAGCTCGTAATTTTACACTTGCATAAAATTTCTCGAGGTCTTTGGATTCCTTATCAAGATTGGCCTCATCAAGCACATCAAGCATACGCTGCATAGCACGCGAAACAGGGTTCTCACGCGTAAACTGATAGCCTTCAAACAACACCTGAAAGACAGGACGCGTGATGAGATGTTGTGCCAACATCTCAATCGCATCACTCTCTGTAATCGTATCGTTTAAGTCATCACGCAGTTCTGCCACAAACCTGTCAAAGGCTTGACGCGCCTTAGTATCTGGCTCAGCGAGAATACCTGTTAAACGCGTGATATGATTTTTGGCAATCTGTGCAATATTGCTCGCCCAATCTTCCCAATAATCACGCGTACCACATTTTTTGACAATCTTTGCCATGATGGCACGAGAAAGTTCATCCACAGAGAAAGAGAACTCCCCTTGCATTTTCTCTGTAACAAGAAGATCATACTCGGAGGCTCCAATTCCCGATCGTGCAGGTTGTGAGCGAACAGGAAGATTGTCTACAACAGCTGTAACAGCCTGTAACTCCATACTCTGAGTGACACCAATAATCTCAATCACGTTGCTTACGTCTTGCCCTAGGGATGCCTTATTAATCGTAGCATCAAAACGGTCATCATGCGCACGCAAAGCATTCAAAATTTGCCAGATAACCCGATATTTATCATTGTTATTCAAAGCCTGTTCCACTGGAGTACCAGAGGGAATGCCAATTGGCAAAATGACATACCCCATCTTTTTGCCCTCAGAGCGACGCATCACCCGCCCAACCGATTGAACCACATCAATCTGACTCTTGCGTGCATTTAAAAACATGATGGCATCAAGAGCTGGAACATCCACCCCCTCAGACAAACAACGGGCATTGGTTAAAATACGACAAACACCATCGCCGCTATCAGCTTTCATCCAATCAAGCAGAACACCACGATCCTTGGCATTGCAAGTGCCATCAACATGTTCAATTTCACACTGCAGAAATGGTTCGTTTTCCGTATCCTCTCTGTTGGTATAATCAAGATACTCTTTAACAACCGCAGAAAATTCATCACGGACCAATTTAGAACTGCGAATATCTTTACAAAACGCCAAAGCACGATGCATAGGATATGGATCAGTCTGAATATCAGCCTTCATATCTTGTTTTGTAAGTGCCTTATAACAGCCAATAATCTTCGTTGCATCATCAAGAACAAGTTCAGACTGGTCATCACTAAGACGCTTCTGAACAGCTGAACTCACGAGTTTTTCATCCATTGCTAAGACAATAACCTTATAGTCAGTTAAAAGATTATTTTGTACTGCCCATGAAAAACCACGATAAAAAAGTGTTTTACCAAAAAGCTTTTCATCGTCCATCGAAGCAAGAACTACATTCGCTTCATTCGCGCGGCTTTTTGCATTATCACCAAAAATGCGTGGTGTTGCTGTCATATAAAGGCGCTTCTTGGCACGAATAACATCATTGGAATGCACCTTAACAAAATTGGATTCATCCTCGCCCACCAGCGTTGCACCTGTTGTACGGTGCGCTTCATCACAAATGATAAGATCAAATGTTGGCAAACCATACTTTTTCTGAGCATCAGCAATCACTTGAATAGATTGATAGGTTGCAAACACAACAGTCATTTTATCTGCAACACTATTCTTTGCCTGTTTTGCAAGTTTAGCCGCATCGGTTGTCGCCGGAAAAGCAAGATCAAACACATCAATTTCAGCAATATCATGCGTATTTTTACGACGCTTTCCCACTTGTGTATCAGAACATACAGCAAAGGAGCGTAATCCGATTTCTGTATCCGTTGTCCATTCACGCACCGTTTGTGACATCAGGGCAAGGGAAGGCACAAGAAACAAGACAAACTTCCCTTCACCAGCCAAATCCTCAGCAATCTTAAGACTGGTAAATGTCTTACCAGTACCACAAGCCATAATAAGCTTGCCACGATCTGCTTTAGTAAGCCCAGCACGCACAAAATGTAATGCCTCTACCTGATGGGGACGGAGTTTCTTTTTATCCTCCAGCACAATTTTGCCTTTGGCTGTAAAAGCTTCCCAACGGATTGGACTTTCTTGCATATCGGAAAGATTAATCCGTATAACAGGAACATCTTGCCCCCGTATCATTGTTTCAGCGTTTTCACTCCAAGCATTTTTAGTACTATCTATAATGACGCGCCGTTTGAACGGAGCTTTACCTGATGCTGAAATAAAACTATCAATATCTGCTTTTTTAATCCGGTATGCTGCATCATAAAATTTACATTGGATTGCCGCAAAACCATCTTCATTACGAAGCTTTGCCACAAGATCAATACCAGTATCACGACCATCCCAGCCATTTTCATAAGCCCAATCTTTAAAGGTCTGAACCTTTTCATACTGGTCAAACTGAAGAGGATCATGCATCAGATAAGCAAGAGCAAAACGCTCAAAATATGTACCTTTATCTCGTTCGGTACGCGCTTCATCACGATATATCTGTAAAAGCGATTGTAGCGTCATGCTTTCCCCCCATTAAAAACACTTTCAGTTATCGAATCTAAACAAATTCGTCAATGCCTACTGTTTTGCCTAACAGACTCTAGACTGCGTCTATTCATTATTTACAATGGAATATGACTCTCAACAGAACCAATTGAGAAAATTTTACTTATCAGCAAAAGAGTGGAATGTGCTCTTCACTTCCCTCATTATTCAATATCAAAATCCCATGCATTTGACACATGAGCGCATCAACCTGTATAGAATCTTTCTTACAAAAATATTTTACAGCATAAACTTAGTGCCTTCTTAGACAACTTCATGCTTCTTTAAATGCACAAAACCATACTGATAAATATCGCATGAAATAAAAACAGAAGACCAATCTACACACCATTTTACAATCTATTTTTCACTCTTTCCTACCAGTATATCATCCGCTACAGAAAACCGCTTGGGTAAGACTTAATAAATATTTTGCCACCCATGCTCCTTTTGCACAAACGCGTCTCCAATAAGTGCTTCATCTAAATGAAGGCATAACAAAAACATGCCTCAATTGGTGACTGCTTAATCACGCGAAAGAGCAACAACAGGATCAAGCCGTGAAGCTTGTCGCGCTGGCGAAAAGCCAAAACATATCTCGATAAGAGTGAAAAAAGTAAAACAACCGCTTCATTATGCTGATTATATTATTGACGCAAATATTTCCTACAACCTCACGTCTCTCATCTATATCCTCGAATGCTCCATCCCATATGAATGCGTAACAAACAATATCTCCCTACAATTGATGATGCTTAATCACGCGAAAGAGCAACAACAGGATCAAGCCGTGAAGCTTGTCGCGCTGGCGAAAAGCCAAAACATACCCCGATAAGAGTGGAAAAAGTAAGAGATAAAATGATCGAATCAATTGTATAAATCAGATGGATAGGTGCCTTAAAGAGCAAGAACAAACCACCGATAGACATTCCAAATAGAATTCCCAAACCACCCCCAATAACACACACCAATATTGCTTCAATGAGAAATTGCTGCAAAATATCACTCTGGCGTGCCCCAACAGCCATACGCACCCCAATTTCATTGATCCTCTCTGAAACAGTAACCAGCATAATATTCATCACCCCAATACCACCAACGATCAGCGAAATAGCTGCAATAGAAGACACTAAAAGCGTTAAAATATGTGTACTTTCCATGATACGATCACGGAATAACTGAGAATTTCTAATGAAAAAATCCTCCTCACCATGGCGCATAATGAGAAAACGCCGTACCATAGTTTCCGCTAAATTTGAATCAACAGTATCAGCAATTTTAACCGTAATTGCCCGAACCTGTGTTGTTCCAAGAAAACGCGTTTGCACAGTTGTATAGGGCAAATAAACCTGCAATGTACTTGAAGTACCTCCATTATGTTGCGGATCTATAACACCAACAATACGTACTGGAACATTCCCCACATGAACCACTTTCCCAAGCGGGCTCTCATGACTATGAGGAAAAAGCACAGCAAGTGCTTCTTTTTCGATCACAAGATCAATAGCTCGATCATGCACACTTTTCTGATCAAACAATCTCCCCTGAACTGCATTGAGTCCTTGTGTCTGAAAATATTGTTCTCCCACCCCGGCAATCACAACATCCGCTTCCACTGAACCAAAACGTATGGTAGAGCTTGCTGACATCTGAGGCGTTACACCAGAAACATACGGCAACTTTGACAAGGCTTCTGCATCCGCCTCGACGAGACTTGTTATTTTCTCCGCTTGTGGATCAGAGAGGCTTTTTCCCGGCAAAATTGTTAAGGTATTAGACCCCAAACTTTTAAAATTCTCTAAGATTTTTTCTCGTGTACCATTTCCCAAAGCTACCATGGCAATAATAGCACCAATCCCGATAATCACCCCAAGCATTGTTAAAAAGGTCCGCATTCTATGTGCATTCATTGCCAACAATGCCATAACAAATGCCTCACGAAAACGCTCCGCAAAAGAACGAAAAAAACCGAGTGTTTTTTGATCTTTCAGAACTTGTTTTCCATAAAGGGCTTGACTATCAGTTTTTGTTTTTGCAACTTTTGACACATTGTCAGCAATAATTTCTCCATCACTGATTTCGATAATACGGTCTGCTCTTTCAGCCACCTGCATATCGTGTGTTACCATGATAATGGTACGTCCTTCTTGATGAAGCTCATCCAAAATACGCAACACTTCTTGACCGCTCTTTTTATCTAATGCACCGGTTGGCTCATCAGCAAGAATAACCTCTGCATTATTCATGAGAGCCCGAGCAATCGACACACGCTGTTGCTGACCACCTGAAAGCTGATTTGGACGATGATGGATCCGATCTCTCATACCTAAGCGTGTTAAAAGGTCCTCTGCACGTTTTCTTCTCACTTCCGGTGCATATCCGGCATAAACAGCTGGAATTTCAACATTGCCAAGAGCCGTTAATTCATTCAACAAATGATAGCGTTGAAAAATAAATCCAAAATGATTGCGCCGCAAAGCAGACAATTCATCAGCAGAAAGGGAAGCTGTTTCTTTGCCTGAAATCCAATAACGGCCAAAAGTTGGTCGATCAAGGCAGCCTAGAATATTCATCAAAGTGGATTTTCCTGAACCGGAAGCTCCCACAATCGCCACCATTTCACCACGTTTAATGGTAAGATTGATATCTTTCAAAACAGTGACAAATGTTTCACCGGCTGGAAACTTGCGCACAATATTTTCCAAAACGAGGACAGCATCTGCTTGCTTTGCTTTCATACTTTAGCTTTCATTTTTGCTCTGTTCATCAGGAATATCTGGCATCACTCCATCAGGTGAACCTGTGATCACCACTTCACCCTCCTCAAGCCCTGAAAGAATTTCAGCCATAACTTTGTTATTAAGCCCAACAGTCACTTGTTTTGCAACCACTTTATCTTTCCCTACCAAAACAGAAACCCATGCTTTACGCTCGTTCGTCTCATCACGCAAAGCATCACTTGGAATCAACAGAACATCCTGAGCACGACCCAAAATGATATGAACTTGCGCGGTCATATAGGTGCGTAAAAAATTATCTGCATTATCAACATGCACAATACCATTATAATAGATAGCTGATGAGACGAGAGCGCTAGAACCTCCTACCATACCAGGATTAATACTCACATCAGCGCGAATTGATTCAGGCGCCGGCTCTACTCTTTCTAAAACGCCTTCATAACGCCGTTGTGAATTGCCTAAAACCGTAAAATAAAGAGACTGTCCAGGCTGAACTTTAAGAATATCGGCTTCTGAAATTTGCGCTTTGACTGTCATTTTTGACAAATCACCTAAAATAACAATTGTAGGTGCCGATTGAACAGCGTTAACATTCTGCCCTTCTTCCACAACCGTTGCTAAAACTGTTCCCGCTGAAGGAGCAATAATCCGCGTATAGCCTAAATTGACCTCTGCACTGTCCACATCAATTTGTGCCTGTATAATCTGCTGACGAAGCTGAGCAACTTGTGCTTCGCGTATTTTTACTTGTGTTGCAGCGTCATCCAACTCCGCCCGTGAAATAGCGCGTACTCCAATCATTTTTTTCTGACGCTCTAAATTTTTTTGTGCAAGGGCGAGATAGGCTTCTTGTTCTAGCAAGCTCGCATAATAGTGAGATAATGCAGCTTTTTTTCTTTTCAGATCATTTTCTTGATCTGTAGGATCAATTTCTGCCAAGAGGTCGCCTTCTTTCACAATACTGCCCGGAAAAACGCGCATTGAAACTACCCGCCCTGTTGTACGTGCACCAACAGCAACCAATCGATAAGGGCGTACAAGACCAGAAGCTAAGATACTTTCCTCAATATCACCACGCTTGACCACCACTGTCATATAAACCGGCGAGGATGTTCCAAAAAAAACAGAACGCAACCATAAAAACAAGATGATAAGGAATATAGCAATTAATAAAAAGGAAAGTTTTTTACGTTTTTTAATAAAATTTTTAATAAAATTTTTTTTCATTGCCCTACCTTTGCACGCGAACGGCGTACACCATCAACAACTTCCGGACGTGACACATCAACAACACCATCCCAACCACCACCTAATGCTTTCATCAACGCAATATATTGGGTCACCAAAGAGATACGGCTATCTTTAAGCGCCATTTGCGCAGAATAATAAGAGCGATCAGCATTTAACAATTCAAGAAAACTGGTATTTCCATTTTCAAAAAGGCTCCGTGAAAGTTGCAAAGAACGCTGAAAAGCTTTATTAGCAATGATAAGCTTTTCTAAGCGCTGATGTTCTTTAGTCAATCTTACAAGCGCATTTTCCACATCTTCTAAAGCTCCCAATACAGCAGCCCGATAGGTAATAAAAGCCTGATCGCGCTGCGCGCGCGCCACCGCAACAGACGCAACAATCTGCCCTCCATTAAAAAAAGGAAAACGAAGACCAGGCCCAAAAGACCACCCAATCGTTGAATTTTTCCATAATTGATCAATTGCCGTTGCTGCTGTCGAAATACTACCGGTTAAAGTAAGTGATGGATAACGCTCTGCCTCACGCTGACCAATCCGAGCTGTCGCTTGCGCGTATTGGCGTTCTGCCCGTCGTAAATCTGGGCGTGTTAACAAAATATCAGCAGGAATTCCTGCTGGTATCGGCCAGTGCGGTTGCGGAATCTTTGCTTGTTTTGCATTTTTTTGTAAAAGATCTCTCAAAGCCGTAGGCACATGACCGGTTAAAACAGAAAGACGATGAATGCTCATTGCTAAATTTGCTTCCATCTGTGCTATATCTGCTTCTGTATTAGCCACTTGTGCTTGTGCATTTGAAATATCAAGTTCCGAAGCATCACCCGCCGTTAATTTAGCACGCATCAATTCATATGTTTTACGCTGTGATGCAGCGATTTGCCGCACAATCAACAATTTTTGTTGCCAACCGCGCACTTGCACATAATTTGTTGCCACATCTCCAAGCAGCGTCACCATGGTAGCACGCATATCTTCCACAGCGGCTTCAAGACCATAATGTGCAGCTTCAACTGCTCGCTTATGCCCACCAAAAAAATCAAGTTCCCAACTTGCATCAAAACCACTACGATATTGGCTTAAAGACGCATCAGATTGCTCAGAACCATTACGGGTTCCTGAAATTGAACTTGACACACTTGGCAAAAGAGATCCAACAGTTTGGCCTAAACCAGCGCGTGCCTCACGCACACGTGCTTTAGCAACAGCAACATTATTATTTCCAGAAATTGCATCATTCATGAGCGCATTCAAAACAGGATCATTCAAATGCCGCCACCATCCTGCAAGTGTAACCATACGCCCAGATGTCTTTTCAGACTGTTCTCCCCAAACTGCTGGAACACGAAAAGATGTCTTCTGATAATTAGGACCAACCATACATCCTGAGAATATAAAAAAACAAAACAAAACACTATAAAGCAGTCTGTTAGAAGTACTCCTTTTAAGATCTCTGATATGCATCTAGTCTCCCGCATTTCCCAGAATCAACTATTAATATTTTATTTACTTCTTATTTCAAAATTAACCTGAAAAATCAAATACAGTTTGCACAGGAACGTGATCTGAAGGCTGATTCCATCCCCGTGTATGACGAAAAATTGAAAGCTCTGCAACAAAAGACGTTAAATCAGGAGAAGACCAAATATGATCAAGCCGCCTCCCACGATCAGCAAGTGCCCAGTCCCGTGCACGGTAACTCCACCACGTATAAAGTTTTGTAGGAACAGGAAACTGCATCCGCATCAGATCAACCCACCCACCTTGGCAGCATAAAGCTTGTAACCGCTCGGTTTCAATTGGCGTATGACTTACCACCTTCAACAATTGCTTGTGAGACCAAACATCCTCTGGCAAAGGAGCAATATTCAAATCGCCTACCAAAAAAGAAGAAACACCATCTCCCTGATCAGCTTGGATGGAAGACATTTCTTCTAAAAAATCAAGTTTATGGCGAAATTTTTCATTAACATCAGCGTCAGGCACATCTCCTCCAGCTGGCACATAAAAATTATGAATCCGCATGCTCTTGCCGTAAACTTCAACAGTCACCGAAATGTAACGACATTCTTGTTTTTGACAAAAGAAACGCTTTTCAACACTCTTAAATGGCAAACGTGATACAATTGCCACACCGTTGTAAGATTTTTGTCCACTGAGTGCGATATATTTATATCCGGCCGCTTCAAAAGCCTTAACTGGAAATAAAGCATCTGGACATTTCGTTTCCTGTAAACATAAAATATCTGCAGAAAAGAGTTCCAAATACTGAAAAATCTGTGCAAGACGCAAACGGATAGAGTTAATATTCCAAGTAGCAAGACGAAAGAACATCTGTTTTAATTCCGATAAGATAATAGCCTATTCTTATTTCTTAGAGGGAAGTGTAAACATCCCATCCGCAAACCGCACACCTGTACGCACATTCATAATTTGCACAGTGGTTTCTAAGTTCTGCTGATCAACAATTGTCCATTGCCGTAAAGAATAGGTTTTAGAATCAAAAACCATTCGTATTTGCCCTGCGCCAACACTTTTATCCCGCAGAACAATCGTCACCGCCCCAGGATCTTCACGAAATGCTAATAAACGTCCTGATGAGATATTAATTTTATCGTCCAACAGAAATTTCATAGGTGTTTGGAAGAGTTTTGAGAAATTCCAAGTATTCAAAGCGCGATTGTTAATTCCTATGAATTGACCATCTGCAATGATCTGTAAGGGTATTTTTTTATAAATAAAACGAATTTTCCCTGGACGCTCTAAATAAAATGTTCCCTGAGACATTTTTCCTTTTGGACTAAATTGAATAAAATCACCTGTCATTGTTTTAATCGCTGCAAAGTGATTGGCAATTTTCTGCGCCCGCGCCACTTTATTGGATGATTGTGAAAAAGCCGGAAAAGTTAAGCAACTAAAGATAAGAATTCCCACAAACGCAAATATTCTCCTCCGTAGTAAAAAAAAAGTTTTCATAGAAAATGCTCCCAAACACTAGATATTTACCTTACAATATAATCAAGCAGCGAATAATGAATAAATATCCTCTTTTAAATGAGAAAGATATTATTTGAAAAAACAATCAAAAGATTTTTATTTCAAAAGTGTTCTTCTTCGATAGGTATCAAAGTTTTCCTTTCCCCTGTATGAACTGCAGAACGCAAGAACACTTTCTGCTTCCATCCTTTCAAGAAGTAAAGGAAGGTTATAGTCAATGCCTAAACGACGTTGAATGTAAGAGATAACCACGAAGAGTAACCGCAATAGATTTAGAAATCATCTGCTACAGAAGGAATCAAAAAAACATCCGCATTCTTCTTTACAATCTTTTGAGTCACTACCCCCAAATAATCAATCCACCATCAAATTTCTGAAGACACTAAAACTCCCCTTTCCCCCATATGATATGCTAAACTCAAAAATACCTTCTGTTTCCATCCTTTCAAAAAGTAAAGAAGTGTTATAAACAATGCTTAATGCGCATTAAGTACCCAAAAACATGATTCTTGTTAACATAAACGCTCTTTTCAATATAAAAAACGTTTTTATATAAAATGCTCCCAAGCAATTAGGTGTTTACCTAATAATTAAGTGACAAATGATAAATAAATACTCTTCTCTAAGAAAGATATTATTTGAAAGACTATCACAAGATTTTATTTTAAAAGCGTTCTTCTTCGGCAGGTACTAAAATTTCTCGTTTCCCCGCATGATTTGCCGCACTAATAATGCCCTCTTCTTCCATCCGCTCAATCAATGAAGCAGCACGGTTATAGCCAATACCTAAACGGCGTTGAATATAAGATGTTGAAGCTTTACGATCACGAAGCACAACAGCAACAGCTTGACTATAAGGATCATCTGCTGAAGGAGAGGTCAAAGAAACATCGTCCCCATTCTCTACGATTTCTTGCGTAATGGTCTCCAAATAATCAGGGCGCGCTTGCCCTTTAAGATGCGCCACAACCTGCTCCACTTCATCATCAGCCACAAACGGCCCATGAACACGCTGGATACGTCCTCCTCCCATCATGAAGAGCATGTCTCCCTGTCCCAATAATTGCTCGGCTCCCTGTTCACCAAGAATTGTTCGGCTATCGATTTTTGAACTTACAGAAAAAGAAATGCGCGTAGGGAAATTTGCTTTAATCGTCCCCGTAATCACATCCACCGAAGGGCGCTGGGTAGCCATAATCACGTGGATACCAGCAGCACGTGCCATTTGTGCTAAACGTTGCACTGCTCCTTCAATGTCTTTGCCGGCAACCATCATTAAATCGGCCATTTCATCAATAATGACAACAATATAAGGCATAGGACTAAAATCGAGTTTTTCCGTCTCATAAAGAGGCTCACCGGTCTCATGATCAAAACCAACTTGAATGATACGCGTTAAGTTCTCTCCCTGACTTTCTGCCTCCTTAAGACGCGCATTAAACCCATCAATATTGCGCACACCAAGTTTTGACATTTTACTGTAGCGCTCTTCCATTTCACGAACAGCCCATTTCAGTGCAATCACCGCTTTTTTTGGATCTGTTACTACGGGTGTTAACAAATGAGGAATGCCATCATAAACCGAAAGTTCAAGCATCTTCGGATCCACCATAATGAGACGGCATTGTTCAGGCGTCATACGGTAAAGAAGTGATAAGATCATGGTATTAATAGCAACAGACTTTCCCGATCCTGTTGTTCCTGCCACCAACAGGTGCGGCATTTTCGCTAAATCAGCAATAACCGTTTCACCACCGATTGTCTTACCTAAAGCAAGTCCTAATTTCGCTTTGCTTTCAACAAATTCCTGCGCTTGTAAAATTTCGCGTAAATAAACCATCTCACGCTTTACATTGGGCAATTCTATTCCAATCACATTGCGTCCTGGCACCACAGCAACACGCGCTGATATTGCACGCATTGAGCGTGCAATATCATCTGCCAGCCCAATGATACGAGAAGACTTAATGCCGGCAGCCGGTTCAAATTCATACAAAGTGACCACCGGACCAGGACGCGCATCAATAATTTGCCCCTTAACCCCAAAATCTAACAAAATGCCCTCAAGTTCCTGAGAGTTGGCTTTTAAGAAAGCAGGAGAAAGTTTTGCATCCCTTGCTGTCGGTGGAGAAACTGAAAGATAATCCAAAAGTGGAAGAAGAAAATTACCGTTTGAAGAAGTTGTTAAAGGCTTGAAAACACGATTTTTAACCGAAGAAGTGAAGACCTTATTTTGAGAGTTCTCACATTTTGTTTTTTCATCAAAGAAAATTGGTTCAATGCGATCAAAGGACTTTTCCTGTCTTTTAGACTGCCTTTTGAAGGAGAAAAAACGAAAAAAACGCGCTTGTAGAAAATAAAAAAGATGTAAAAGAGCTCCAAAAGTTGTAATAAAAAAACCGTGCTTTCCTTCCTCTTGAACATATTCTGTATCTTCTGGCACATCAAAGATAGGCTCTAAAATTTCATTCTTCTGAACGTTTTTTAATTTTCTTTTATTTTTCCGGCGCCGCCATATCACATTGCCCGCAAAAGCAGCCATTAAAAAACTTAAAAAGATCAATGCAATACCCAACAGCACACTCTGAAATGGAGAAAGAAAAACAGAAAAGATTAAAGAGGCAACACTTAAAACTTTATCACCCAAAACCCCTCCCAGCCCCATCGGCAATGGCCAATTGGTAAAAGGTGCAAGAGGCGTCATAAGAGCAAAAGAAATTAAAAAACAAATGGTTGAAACCACCCACAAAAAAAGGCGAAAAACTAAATTGTGGATATTCTTTTGCGCCAGTAAAAGAAACGACCAAAATAATGGCGGCAACAAAACACCAAGACTTGCCAGACCAAAAAACTGCATAAAAAAATCTGAGAAAATTGCACCTGTCCACCCCATAGAGTTTATAATTTCATTTGTAGTTGCATGCGTTAATGAAGGATCTGCAACATTCCAAGTTGCCAAAGCGAAAACGCAAAAAACAATGAAACCCAAAAGCCCAAGCCCAATGAAAACACCAATCTGGCGCAAAAACATTTCTACGAGCCGCGAACCTTGAGAACTCTGCACTTCTAATGAATCATAAGGAGAAGAACTTTGCTGCATCCATCAATTCCAAATACAAAATCTTCCTATTAAAGGGTTTATAACATTCGGGTTATAAAATTATGGCCGCAAAATATTAATACAGTTTTAACCATCATAATCATAACAATTTCCTTAACCTGTAGTATCGTAACACATTATCCTGCAAAACAGGTATAAAGGAAACATTCACGCATGTTAAAAATACACTATCGTTTTTGTCTGATTTCAGTTTTCTTTTGTATCAACCAAGTATACAAATAGAGGACATGTCAATTTGAACAGAACGTTCAAGATAGGATTTATTAAGTGAAGTCCATGAAGGAAATTACACAAATAATCAACAGGAGAAACAAACCCAAGAAAACTTCACCTGTTTCATAAACCAGTGTCCGTTCAAAGAACTTTATATTTTATAGAGCAAGAAAGAAGTTAAATATTGTATAATTAAATAAGATAATCTTAAAGAAAAATACCCTTTTTGTTTAAGGACGAACAAACTGCAAACAATGAAGCAAAACATTATGTACTCTGATCTCAATGAAGGTGTAAAACCCTACAGAATGACAAAATCTCATAAAAATATAAAACAATGTGATCTCCTCATTGCAGGGGGTGCAGCTGTTGGTTTAACATTGGCAATAGCACTCAAACAAGCTGCCCCTGAACTGAAAATTAACATCGTTGACGCTGCGCCTCAAGAAGTTATCCCCGTTTCCAATATACGCGCACTTGCCCTTGCTGCAGCTTCTATTCGTATGTTAAAACAATTACAATGTTGGGAACATATAGCCCCCCATGCCCAACCCATTCATTCCATGATCATAACAGATGCATACACAAATGATCCTGTCAAACCAACTCTCTTAACCTTTGAAGGAGATATTACTCCCAACGAGCCCTTTGCTGCTATGGTGGAACATAAAGAGCTCCTCAATGCTTTAAAAAAGCGTGCAAAAGATCTGGATATCCCCTTCATCACTAACATGCGTATTGTTGATTTCCACCAAGAAGATCAACACACCACTGTCACTTTAAGCAATAAAGAAATTTGGCAAACGAAGTTGCTAATTGCGGCCGATGGAGCACATTCGAAATTACGCGAAAAAGCAGGTCTTAAAAAGTTTTCTCATTCTTATACACAAACAGCAATCATCTGCACAGTCGAACATGAAAAACCCCATCATGGTCAAGCAATCCAACATTTTTTACCTGCTGGACCCTTCGCTCTTCTCCCTCTCAAAGGCAACCGATCAGCTATTGTATGGAATGAAGACCATAAAACTGCGCAATATTACCTTAAAGCCGATGCTCTTATTTTTGAAACAGAAATCGAAAAACGCATTGGTCACCGATATGGAAAACTCTCTTGGAATGGTGAACGCCAAGGCTTTCCCTTGAACCTTTCTTTAACACGCCAATGTATTAAACCGCGCTTTGCTTTGATTGGTGATGCAGCGCACACAATCCACCCCCTTGCCGGACAAGGTCTCAATTTAGGCTTACGCGATAGTGCTGCACTTGCCGAAGTTATCATTGAAACAGCACGATTGGGTCTTGATATTGGCTCCCTTACTGCTTTAGAGCGCTATCAAAGCTGGAGACGTTTTGAAATTGTCCGCATGGCCTTGAGCAATGACTGGCTTAATAAACTCTTTTCTAATGATAATCTTCTCTTACGAACGCTCCGGGATGTCGGCCTTGGAATTGTCAATCAAACACCAAAGGTAAAAAAATATTTTATTCAGGAAGCTGCCGGCCTCACCCCTCATGCTCCACGTCTGCTACACGGTCTCCCCCTCTAAGCAAAAGAATACAACATCGCGCTTTTGCAACCTGAACAAAGTACTCTTTTAAAAAAATCCCCTCCGATACGCATCTTAAAATGCCAAGATTTTGCCAATCCCTATTATGATAGAACAGATTGCCCATACCCTACTGCATCACGATAGGTGAAAACTTCTACATTGATCCTCCCCTCTCTCACACCCTCAAAGAAAAAGATAACAGCTGAAAAATTGCCCAATCTTTTTGATCTTCAATGCGTTCTTTATAAAGCGATGTTGGTGCAGATAATGAATTTTGGTAACAAACAACTTCAAAACGTATCACAAAACCCTCTATCAAAACAAAAATGCCAAAACCAACAAGAATCACAGAAAAGTTCCGTTTTCCAATACACTCTCTCATCTAAAACCATATGCGCAATAAAGAAACCTTATGCCTCATAAGAAGAGGAAGCAAATGCCTGATATATAAACCTTACAAAGAGAGATATTAACTGAAATCTATAAAAGCATAGGCTGAGACTTACAGATTAGCATTATAAACTCGTAAGCGCGTGAGTAAAGTTATAGACTTTCTGAACTTGAAAGAACTTTCCCCATTCCCTACGACTTTATGAGACCGAACCGGTATTTTTACATATCGAGCCTGCGTTTTTACAGATCATATCGTTGAAAAAACACACCTGCTTGCATTCATCTCTTTTGCTCTCCTTATCCCTTGGTAAAAGTACGCAGACTTGTGACACAAGTATTTTATTCCGATTGCAGATGTATTATGTTACTTCTAATTCTTCAAGCGCATAACCATTCTCCAACCATTCTTTAATCCACTTAGGTTTACGCCCACGCCCATTCCATAATTCCCATTGGTTATTGGGATTTCTATAATGACGCTCTTTGCGCACAAGATCAGCGATATCAATTCCATGTGCATTGGCAATTTCAAGAATTTTTCGCCGTGCATTCTGCTTCTCTTTTGCCTGCCGTTTTTTCAATTCTGCATCAATTTGGATGCGCATTTCTTGTAACTCATCAAGGTTCATGTTTTTAAGATTATTCACTTTATTACTCCCCTTGCAAAAAAGAATTGTGCTTTGCCATATTTTAAACACAATTATAGACGATTTTTGTCTATTTATTATCGAAATTAAAATTATGATGAATATATCACTTTTACGGAGATATGCTTTGAACCACGAAGAACTACTCATTTGTGCCTCAGTTTTCACTTCCGTATCCTTTTTCAGTTCGATCGCTGAAACTGGTAATCGGAGTGTGAAAACTTCATTGCAATTCTCTGACTCTCATGGATCAGCGGTCGAAAGTGCATATAAATCGCCGTTTTATAAGATATGGCAAGACTTGATAAAGAACAAGCCCTTAAAACATAACGGCAGTGCAATTCATTTACACAACAAGAAAGGCTCTCACATAAAACAGGTTGCTGTTTCATATCAGTCATGGCTAGAAAGAGTAAAAACTGCAGAAAATTATATAGTGCAGTCAGCCACAATACACCCAAAGAAATGTCTCTGGCTTAGAGATCTCTTCTCCTTTTGCAACCAAAATAATTGTAGCATTTGTAGATGTAATATATATGGTTTTGTTTTACATGTTTGCACAGCGAAACACATATTGAAATATGTTAAAAACATTCTCCTAAACAACGGAATTTGTGGTTGCAAAGAACAAAGTTCTAAATTGAGTAATATTACTTCGCCAATCTATAGCAATGCAATGTGGCAGAACTTGAAAATCCCACATAACATTGGTTTTTATATTGATAAATTTTTCCATCATAGGGTGTATTGCGCATGACTATTCCAGGCTTTATGATGTTCGCTGCCGCATGTGCGCCCGCTATTCATCCTACGACATTTTCAGCTGTCGACATACAAGAATCATCGGATTATATCTCTGTAAGAAGCACAAATGATGACCCTAAAGTTTCACGTCAATCTTCCATGTTTGAGGAAACAGTCGCAACAGTTGAACAATTTAAGCAGTGTGGGCGTAATTTCGACATTAGTTTGAGACAAATTAACGTCAGAAATTTGGAATATTTTGGCGTGTCTCTCTCTGATTTATTTAACCTCTGCGAAAATCTCAAAGCTATACAAGCTGTTGTAGCAGACTGTTCTGAACGTGAAAAATTAGAGTACGGCTCTGAAAAAACTACGTTGCAATCTGTGCTAAGCTTTTACAACACGAAAAGCTTCAAGGGTACTTTTAGCACCGCTTATGTGCAAAAAGTTGCCTCACATATTGGAGTGCAAGTTTCTGCGCCTCTCAGTCAAAAGTCACAAGAATCTATAGAGCTTAGCACAGAACAGCCAGAACAAATAATAGAGACAGAAACTTTTCCTCTTTCCTCAGAAGACTTGGAAGATGCTTTTACCCATAATGCAAGCAGCGTTGGTGATGTTTTTACAACAGAAGATTCCTCTTTGACAGCAGAAACTTCTTCTTCATTCGAAAGATAGCAAGCGTGATGGTTGCTGCATTTATGGATTAGAACTGTAATTTTGATAGGACACAGTAATGAAAGGTAGATAAAGAAATATTAAAGCTCTAATTAGTAAGATTGGACGAAATCTTTTCTAATTGAGGGCCAGAAATAATGAAAATGATAGAACAAAATAGTGTTGACATAGCATTTAATCAAAAAGCAGCGCGTGAAATTACAGTCGTGATGCGCTCGGAGAGAGAGTGGTATTTTACATTTGTGGCGGATGATCCAATAACTGGAAAACCAAATGAATATACACTTCTTACACAGAGAGGGAAATTAAGAACTTGGGCTGATCCTAAATATCTCTTTAAATTTCTTCATGAAAGAGGTGTTACTTATGGAAAATTCAATCTTAATCAGGATAAAAAAAATGAAACGATTCAATATGCTTCCAGCAATAGCTCATAATAAAACCATTGCAACTGTTGCAGCTTTCACCGTATTCCTTATGACTCATCCTGTATATGCTCAAGCACAAGGTTTAAAAAATGCAGGAGATGTTTTAAAAAAACTCCAGACTGAATTGAAGGCGATTATTCCAATTGCTGCTGCTGTTATACTTTTGTGCTTAGCAATTGGTTACGCAGGACGTTACATAGAGAAAGATACATTTGTACGCTGGTCAGTTGGTGTCATCATCGCTGGATCAGCAGCTGAACTTGCCAACATGTTATTTAAAGCAAACTAAGAAGAAATCAATTGTGCCAACTATAATCTTAATTAGAGTAAAAAATATGAAACAATTAAGTAATCTTCGATCAAAAAATAACAATAGGATTGTAGAAATTGCTGCGGCTATGACTGTATTCTTTATAACTTGTCCTGCATATGCCGCACTAGATCATGCAAAAAAGGCTTTAGACACCTTGCAGAATGACCTTATTAAAAACATCATTCCTGTTGCAGCTGCTATCATACTTTTGTGCTTAGCGATTGGTTATGCAGGCCGCTACATCGAAAAGGATACATTTATACGGTGGGCTATTGGCGTTGTTATCGCTGGATCAGCAACCCAACTTGTTACCTTATTATTCACCAAACAATAAGAACAAATGTAGAGTGAGATGCTATGAAACAATCAAATATTTTTCAATCAAAAATCAACAATAAAATCCTCACGACTACAGCAACTATAACCGTATTTGTTATAGCGCATCCTGTATGTGCTCAAGCACAGCAAGGTGGTTTAACTAATGCGAAAAAAGCTTTAGAAGATTTTAAAAAACAATTGGATATAATTATTCCTATTGCCGCTGCTGTTATACTTTTGTGCTTAGCGATTGGTTACGCAGGGCGTTACATAGAGAAGGATACATTTGTACGCTGGTCAGTCGGCGTGATTATCGCTGGTTCAGCCGCCGAACTTGCAGGTATGTTATTCAAAGCAACATGAAAAGAAATCAATTATGCCAACTACGATCTTAAATAATATGAAACGATCAAACGTTCTTCAATCAAAAATCAATAATGACATCTTCGCAATTGTTGCGATTATGACTGTATTTCTTATAGTGAATCCTGTATATGCTCAAGCACAAACTTTACAGAAAGCAGAAAACGCTTTAACTGCGCTCCAAGGTCAATTGAAAACAATTATTCCTGTTGCTGCTGCTGTCATACTTTTGTGCTTAGCAATTGGTTATGCAGGACGTTACATAGAAAAAGATACATTCGTACGGTGGGGAATAGGTGTTGTCATAGCTGGATCAGCAGCTGAACTTGTTAATGTATTATTCACAACGCAATAATGAGAATGAATTATAAGGTTATGTAGCATGGAATATTCTTTTTATTCAAAGAAAAACTTAGATTTAAATTATTTTATGCATATCAGTAAATGTATTAGTTAATATCGAAAAAAGTTATTCTTGCTAATTATAACCTGAATTAGGGTCAACAATATGAAACGATTAATTAATCTCCAATCAAAAAATAACAACAGGATTATCGTAATTGCTGCATCTATAACTGTGTTTTTTATAGGTAGTCCTGTGTATGCTAAATTAACAAACGCTGCAAATGCTCTGAAAAATCTGAAGGAAGAACTTACTGGAAAAATTATCCCTGTTGCCGCTGCTGTTATACTTTTGTGTTTAGCAATTGGTTATGCAGGACGTTACATCGGAAAGGATACGTTTATACGGTGGGCTATTGGCGTCGTCATTGCTGGCTCAGCAGTCCAACTTACCGGTCTTCTGTTCACCCCCTAATTGATATTCATTATGAAACGAGCATAACACAAAGTATTTTTTTTCAAAATGCAGCTCCTATCCATCAGTTGTAGATAAGCCAATGGTAATTTCAATTAATACTGAAGAAATGTTATTTATGAAAACTTTAATTAGAATGAAAAACATGAAACGATTAATTAATAACAAATCAAAAAGTAAAAACAGCATTGTCGCAATTGCCGCAACTGTGACGGTATTTTTTATGGATACTCTTGTATATGCCCAAACTTTAGATAAGGCTGAAAAAGCTCTCGGCAGTCTGAAGAAAGATCTTGTTGAAAAAATTATCCCTGTTGCCGCTGTTGTTATACTTTTGTGTTTAGCAATTGGCTATGCCGGGCGTTACATTGAAAAGGATACATTTATTCGGTGGGCTATTGGCGTTATCATTGCTGGTTCAGCAACGCAACTTGCCACTATGTTGTTCGGCACACCATAATGAAGCAGCTTATAAGCACAACCTATTCTGTTTTTCGAAAATGAAATCTATATCCAATAATCATAATATGCCAGTAATAATGCTAATTATACTAGGAAAAATGGATAATGATTTATAAAAACTGAAGGATGGAAAATATGAAACAATTAAATAATCTCAAATCAAAAATTAACAACAAGATTATCGCAATTGCCGCAGTTATGACGGTGTTTTTTAGGGGTAGTCCTGTATATGCCCAAAAAAATTTAGAAAACGCTAAAAATGCTTTGAGCAGTCTACACACAGAACTTACAGGCAAAATTATTCCTGTTGCTGCTGCTGTTATACTTTTGTGCTTAGCAATTGGCTATGCCGGGCGCTACATCGAAAAGGATACGTTTATACGGTGGGCTATTGGCGTTGTCATTGCTGGCTCAGCAAGCGAACTTGTCGCACTATTGTTTACTACTTAATGATATTACGTATGAAAACAACATAACTCAAGTTTTTTCATTTTTTCAAAATGAAGCTCCTATTCATCAGTTGTAGATAGAGCGGTGGTGCTTTTTACTTATACTAAAAGTCAAGGGGAATTGATTGTTTATGAAAACTTCAACCGTAAGGAGGAAAAATATGGAAAGCTTAAATATTCTTCGAACAAAAACTGTTAGAAAAATTAGTTTTATTTTTACAGCTTTGGTTGTGTTTTTAACGACTCAACCTAGTTGTGCCCAAACAACAAGCAAAGGTTTAGAAATCCTCATAGGTATGCAGTATGGGTTAGGTATCATTATTCCCATTTTTGCTGCCATCATTCTTTTCTTTCTCCTGCTTATTTATATGTGTCGCATCATCTCAAGGATTACATTTGCGCGATGGGCGTTTAGTGTCATCATTGCTGGAGCAGCATTTTATATTAGCAGCATATTGTTTTACATAAACTAATCGGAGCAGCTTATGAAACCACAAAAACACGAAGCATTTCCACTATTTAAAGGTGCAACACGTGTTCCAACAATTTGGGGAGTACCGATGATGCCACTCATCGTTATGGCTATGAGTGTGGCTGTTATTGCTATGACAATAAACATCTTCTTGTGGCTCATAGCGCCTCCTTTGTGGTTTATTATGGCACAAATTACCAAGAATGATGATAAGGCATTCCGTATCTGGTGGTTATGGATCGATACCAAATTTCGCAATCGCAATAAGAGCTTTTGGGGCGCATCAAGTTACAGTCCCTCTAACTACCGCAAAAGGAGATAAACATGATGGCTGTTGAAAGCAGCAAACGCCTCGCGTCAGAAACACCAGTAAGCCTTTTCATACCCTATTCACATCATATTACAGACACGATTATCTCTACCAAAAACGCAGAATATTTATCGATCTGGAAGATTGATGGTCGTTCGCATCAAAGCGCTTCAGAAGAGGATATTTTTCAGTGGGCTAGAGAGCTAAATAATACCTTACGTGGTATTGCGTCGGCTAATTTATCTCTGTGGACACATATCGTGCGCCGCCGTGTTTATGAATATCCCGATTCAACATTTGATAAAATGTTTTGCTACCAACTCGATGAAAAATACCGGCAAAGTTTTACTGGTTATAATTTGATGGTCAATGATCTGTATCTGACCGTTGTTTTCCAGCCGATAGCTGATAAAGTTATGTCATTTTTTTCTCAGCATGAACGTGAAACGCTTGATCAAAAAAAGATGCGACAAGAATCATGTATCAAAGCTCTCAATGACATTAACCGTACCTTAGGTCAGTCGTTTAAACGTTACGGTGGAGAACTTCTTGGTACATATGAAAAAAATGGTCATGCTTATTCTTCTGCCCTTGAATTTCTGGCAATGCTTGTCAATGGTGAGTACTCCCCTATGCCGATCTGTCGCGATCGTTTTGCTGACTATATGTCTATTAATCGGCCTTTCTTCTCAAAATGGGGCGCACTCGGTGAACTGCGGACAACCAGTGGAATACGCCGATTTGGAATGATGGAAATCAAAGAATATGACACAACAACTAAACCAGGACAATTTAATGTTCTGTTGGAAAGTGATTTTGAATTTGTGTTGACACAGAGTTTTTCTGTACTCTCGCGCCACGCTGCCAAAGATTATTTGCAGCGGCATCAGCGTAATCTTATTGATGCTCGTGATGTAGCAACAAGTCAAATTGAACAAATTGACGAAGCATTAAATCAGCTGATAAGTGGGCATTTTGTCATGGGTGAACACCATTGTACACTGACCATCTACGGTGATACAGTTCAACAAGTTCGTGACTATATGGCAAAAGCGAATGCTGCACTGTTAGAAGTTGCAGTGTTACCAAAACCTGTAGATTTGGCCATAGAGGCTGGTTATTGGGCGCAACTTCCCGCAAATTGGAAATGGCGACCACGTCCCGCACCAATTACGTCACTGAATTTTTTATCCTTCTCATCTTTTCACAATTTTATGTCAGGCAAACCGACCGGGAATCCATGGGGACCGGCAGTGACAATTCTTAAAACAATAAGTAAAACCCCGCTTTACTTTAATTTTCATGCTTCCAAACTTGAAGAGGATGCGACAGATAAGCGGTTACTTGGTAATACCGCAATCATTGGGCAATCTGGTTCTGGTAAAACCGTTTTGCTTGGGTTTTTGTTAGCGCAAGCGCAAAAATTCAAACCGACAACTGTTGTTTTTGATAAAGATCGTGGCATGGAAATTGCCATTCGAGCAATGGGAGGGCGGTATTTGACATTTAAGCCTGGTAGGCAAAGTGGTTTCAATCCGTTCCAACTTCCACCGACACAAGACAATCTCACTTTTCTTAAACAATTTGTTAAAAAGTTGGCAGAAGCGAGTAGTGAAATCACACACCGCGATGAAGAAGAGATTAACCAAGCTGTCATGTCCATTATGAGTAGCAACATTAACCCATCGTTGCGTCGATTGTCTTTTTTGCTGCAATTCTTACCAAATCCGCATTTGAATGATTATAATTCACATCCATCTGTTCACACCCGCTTGATAAAATGGTGCGAAGGTGGTGATTATGGATGGTTATTTGATAATCCCACTGATGCACTTGACCTCTCAACACATCAAATTTACGGCTTCGATATCACTGAATTTTTGGATAACCCAGAGACTCGTACTCCCGTGATGATGTATTTGCTCTATCGCACGGAAGGAATGATCAGTGGACAAAGGTTTATGTATATCTTTGACGAGTTTTGGAAGCCATTGCAAGATCCGTATTTTGAAGATTTAGCAAAAAATAAACAAAAAACTATTCGTAAACAAAATGGTATTTTTGTTTTTGCAACACAAGAGCCTACTGATGCGCTAGAGAGTAATATTGCCAAAACGTTGATTCAGCAATGCGCAACTTACATTTTTTTAGCCAATCCGAAAGCAAATTATGAAGACTATACAGAAGGTTTCAAACTAACAGATGCAGAGTTTGAACTAATCAAAGGAATTGGCGAATTTAGTCGTCAATTCCTTATCAAGCAGGGTGATCAATCTGCCCTTGCAGAACTTAATCTCGGCAAATTCCATGTGACAATTGATGGAAAAACTGTCGAACAAAACTTTAGCGATGAACTTTTGGTGTTATCAGGTACACCTGACAATGCAGAGTTGGTTGAAAATATTATCGCTGAAGTGGGGGATGATCCGGCACTATGGTTACCGGTTTTTTTACAACATATAAAAACTAACAGGAGGACAACATGAAAAAAATGATTTTTACAATAACGATAAGTGCAATTCTTGCAACGCAAAGCCCGGCTCTTGCAGTTCCTTTTGGAAGTTCTTGGATTAGTGGAAATTCTTTTGGTATAACCCGTTTGGGAGATACTTGGGATTATAGAGATTTCACTACCCTTGGAGGGTTTAATCTTCCTAAATTGCGACATGCAGAAAAAATGGAAGAGGAATTACAAAAGCTATTTATAGAACACGAAAAGAAGCAGAAGCAAAAGGACTTAAAGATAACCAACGATATACTTGAAAAAATATATAAGTCTATAACAGGAAAACGAGATTTGGGCATTGCAGCACTAGATTCTACCAGTTTTTTTCTCAAAAACCCAGAGTATATCTACGATCCGGATAAAAATTCTGGTATGTCTTCATCAGTCAAAAGCATTCTACAAAAGGAACAAATTTCTGATATCCGTGAAGCTCGAAAATCTATTGAAGGACGCGAACAATACGCAACGGTTGTCGATAAAGCCGTAAGTTTTCAAACTTTTCAAGAAGCAGAAAATCGTTTTAAACAAATTGCAAAAATGTTAGCCGACGTCGAAAAAACAAAAGATCTGAAAGATATTGCCGAATTACAAGCGCATATTAAAAGTAAATTAGCTATGATCCAAAACGAAAGTGCAAAATTGCAAATGGTTGCGCATCTACGCAACGCAGAACAAGGACTTATCAACCAACAAAAACACAAACGTAATATGAAAATTCTTGATAGTAAAAATACAGCAATGCCAACTATACGGTCTATACGGTAAAGTTTTTATGAAAAAATTATCTATTATAAATCTTCTTTGCTTGTAAAAATAAAAGTTGGTGCATAATTTCCGTGTGATCTTACAAATCAGAGAGGATGCACGGAAATCTGTTGCGTCATAAAAATACTTCTAATGAAAAATATTCGCAGCAAATTGCACCAAATATAAATCAACTCCCATCTATGAATGCCCTAATCTGATAGAAAACTGAAAATCGGTTAAAGAGGAATACCATGGACTTCACAATGTTCACGCAACTTGTCGGTAAAATTGATCAGACAACACAAACATATGTCACGGATATTTCCTCAAAAGCCATCGTTACAATTACACCCTTCGTATCAATCGGTCTCACTATCGCTTTTATCGTCTATGGATGGCTCATCATGCGCGGAGCAATAGAAATGCCCCTCGCAGGTTTCCTAAGCCGATGCCTACGCATTAGTATTATTACTTCAATTGCACTCACTGCAGGACTTTATCAGACAGATATTGCCAAGTTGGTCATAGACATGCCCAATGATTTATCAAGCGCGCTAATAAACAATCCGACACAAGGAACACAATTAAACGCCTTGATTGACAAGGTAGCTGAAAGAGGGTTCGAATCCGCAAGCAAAGCTTTCGAGGAAGCTGCTTTCTTGGATGCTGATGGGTTACTCTACGGTCTCTTCGGCATCCTCATTTTACTCGCAACAAGCTTCCTAGCCGCAATCGGTGGCGCATTCATCCTGCTAGCAAAAATCGCACTTGTGCTGCTCGTCGGACTCGGACCATTCTTCATCATCGCCCTCCTTTGGCAACCAACCTATCGCTTATTCGAACAATGGATAGTTCAAATTCTCAACTATACAATTCTCGTCGTCCTCTTAGCAACCATATTTAGTGTGATGATGAATATCTTTGCAAATTACATGTCTGATATTAAATTTGATGGTCAGCAAAATGTCGGTTACACGCTTGGTGGTGCGCTTATCCTTTCCATTATTTCCACAGTGCTGTTGCTCAAATTGTCAAGCATTGCCAATGCTCTGGCAAAAGGCGTTACTTTTAGACATCTCTGGAGCCCAGATACAGGAGAAAAAAAGACCTCGCACAGCAATCGCACAGTCAAATAACCTGTAAACACCATAGAAAATATCCGTATTATCAAGAGTCATTTGCCTAAACAAAATCAAGAAAATAAATACAATCACAGGCTACATATTTTATAATCAAAATTGAAATAATGATAAAAAAGTGTTAGATTGGTTTGAAAAGTTGAATAAAAAGGAATGATAAAATGAAGTCAATCATTTTTGCAATTTTGATTGCTGGGCTTTTATCAGCTTGCGGTACATTAGCTCCAAAGCCAAAACAACCCAATAATTGGAATCGCGTGCCTATTAACAAAACAGTCCCTACCGAAATTCAACGAGGAGCAATATGAGAAAGTTAGTTATTATAGTAACAGTAAGTGCTATTTTTACAACACTCAACTTAGCAAAAAGTAATAACGTCAGAGAAAAAGATATTTCTCTTTTGGCAGACAAGATACATCAATCTATAACAGGAACTCGAACACCAACCCCACAGAAAAAAGAAGATGACGGCACTTTATTATTTTCAAATCCACAACATATCTACGATCAAGAGAAACAAAACAATATTGCTAAACAGATCCCGAAATTATTTAAAGAAACTATGAAAAATGAAAGTTATCTTCGCAATTCTCCCGTAGATGAGGCACGCGAAACTATTGATGAGCGCAGTCAATATGCAGCAGTTATAGATAAAGCCGTAGCTTTGCAGACTTTTCAGGAAACAGAAAAACGTTTTGAACAAATTGCAAACATCTTGGTCGAGATACCCAAAATGAACGATTTAAAAGGTATTGCCGAGTTACAAGTGCGTATGAAAGGTATGCTAGCTATGATCCAAAATGAAGCAACAAAACTACAAATGGTCACGCATTTAAGCAACACCGAGCAAGCACTTATCAATCGGCTAAAACGTAAGCGCAATGTGCAAATTCTTCAGCAAATAAACAAAAAAATGCCAACTATACGGTAGATGCAAATATAATAAATTTTCTATAATAATTTTGCCTGAATAACAGTTTCTCTATGAACATGGAAGAGTAACCTGACGTGTAATATTCAATTTTGTTCCCACAATTGTGTGGGGGGCATACAAAGCTTTCGATATCTTTCAAAACACTTTTGATGAAAATGCTTATGGCAAAATTATAAATGCGATTGAAATGCACAACATACAACAACGTTCCCCAAGATGGTTGAAAGACGAAATTCGTGAAAGAGGAATACCATGGACTTCACAATGTTCACGCAACTTGTCGGTAAAATTGATCAGACAACACAAACATATGTCACGGATATTTCCTCAAAAGCCATCGTTACAATTACACCCTTCGTATCAATCGGTCTCACTATCGCTTTTATCGTCTATGGATGGCTCATCATGCGCGGAGCAATAGAAATGCCCCTCGCAGGTTTCCTAAGCCGATGCCTACGCATTAGTATTATTACTTCAATTGCACTCACTGCAGGACTTTATCAGACAGATATTGCCAAGTTGGTCATAGACATGCCCAATGATTTATCAAGCGCGCTAATAAACAATCCGACACAAGGAACACAATTAAACGCCTTGATTGACAAGGTAGCTGAAAGAGGGTTCGAATCCGCAAGCAAAGCTTTCGAGGAAGCTGCTTTCTTGGATGCTGATGGGTTACTCTACGGTCTCTTCGGCATCCTCATTTTACTCGCAACAAGCTTCCTAGCCGCAATCGGTGGCGCATTCATCCTGCTAGCAAAAATCGCACTTGTGCTGCTCGTCGGACTCGGACCATTCTTCATCATCGCCCTCCTTTGGCAACCAACCTATCGCTTATTCGAACAATGGATAGTTCAAATTCTCAACTATACAATTCTCGTCGTCCTCTTAGCAACCATATTTAGTGTGATGATGAATATCTTTGCAAATTACATGTCTGATATTAAATTTGATGGTCAGCAAAATGTCGGTTACACGCTTGGTGGTGCGCTTATCCTCTCTATTATTTCCATTGTACTGTTGCTCAAATTGTCAAGCATTGCCAATGCTCTGGCAAAAGGCGTTACTTTTAGACATCTCTGGAACCCAGGTGCAGGAGAAAGAAAGACCTCGTACAGCAATCGCACAGTCAAATAACCTGTAAACACAAGAGAAGATATCTGCACTGTCAAAAGTCATTTGCCTCAACAAAAACAAAATCAAGAAAATAAAGAAACTTACAGGCTATATACTTTATAATCAAAATTGAAATAATGATAAAAAAGTGTTAGGTTGAATTTAAAAGTTGAATAAGGAATGGTACAATGAAATCAATCATTTTTGCAACTTTAATTGCTGGGCTTTTATCAGCTTGCGGTACGTTAGCTCCAAAGCCAAAACAACCTAATAATTGGAATCGCGTGCCTGTTAACAAAACAGTCCCTATCGAAATTCAACGAGGAGCAATATGACAAAAAAACAAGTAAAACCAATAAAAGCCGAACAACTAAATAGCTACTATGAAGAAAGCCGCGGCTTGGAACGTGAACTCATCAGCGAATTTATAAAGTCGCGTAAAACAGCGTGGCGAGTAGCAGGTGTTGTTGGGGTTTTTGGATTATTCGGCATGATGTGCGGGGTTGTCGGCTTTTCCCAACCAGCACCCACTCCCTTGGTATTACGCGTTGATAACACAACTGGTGCAGTTGATGTTATTTCTGTGATGCGCGAACATGAAACCAGCTATGGTGAGGTTGTGGATAGGTATTGGCTTAATCAGTATGTGCTTAACCGTGAAACTTATGATTATGACACCATTCAACTGAATTATGATACTGCAGCGCTTTTAAGTGCCCCAACTGTTCAACAGGAGTTTTACAAAATCTATGAAGGTGAAAATGCGCGCGACCAAGTGCTTTCCAACAAAGCGCGGATTATAGTCAAAGTACGCTCGATTCAACCAAACGGTCTTGGTCAAGCAACCGTGCGTTTTACAACGCAACAATACAACAGCAACGGTACAGCTGAAGCAAAACAACACCAAATTGCAACAATTGGTTACACCTATGTTGGTGCGCCAATGAAATCATCTGATCGATTGCTTAATCCCCTTGGTTTCCAAGTTACAAGTTACCGCGCTGACCCGGAAATACTTTTGAATAATTAAGGAATTGATTATTATGAAAAAACTTGCATTTATGGCCTTTTTATCCTCATTTTCCTTTTTTTATACGGTACCCGTGCAAGCGCTCAAAACTCCATCTAGTTCAGAATATGATCATCGCATTCGCTATGTAACGTATAATGTAGCTGATGTGGTTCAGATTGAAACCGTTATCGGTGTGGCAACCCATATCATTCTTGAAGAAGGTGAGCGCTATATCACTCATGCATTTGGTGATTCTGAAGCCTATGCCTTTGCACATAAAGGACGTCATATCTTTATTAAACCCAAAGCAGAACTTGCCAATACAAACCTCATTGTTGTAACTGATAAGCGTAGCTACAAATTCCGACTACAGTTCCGTAATGACCGTGCTGGAGCAACCTACGAATTAGCTTTCCATTATCCAGATACAAACACCCAAAATCTAGAAGAAAACAAACAACGCCTTGCCATTGAACGTGGTTTTCATCAAAGCGTAAATGGTTATAACCTTAGCTACACCATGAGCGGCAACCAAGATATTGCCCCGATAAACGCTTGGGACAATGGACGTATTACCTATTTCAAATTTCCAGCCAACATGGATATGCCCTCAATTTACCTAGTTGATGCCGAAGGCAATGAAAGTTTAATATCACGTACTGTTGTAGGAAATTCAAATGATATCATCGCTGTTCATAAGGTTAATCCTAAATGGCTCATACGACTTGGCAAACGCGCTTTAGCTGTTTTCAACGAAGCCTATGACTCCAATGGTATACCAAACACAACTGGAACAATATCCTCGGTGGTTCACCGCATCAATAAAGGAGGCAAATGATGTTTGGCAATAAGAAAGGAGATGAAATCAACAAAGGTGCAGAACAAAACTACGCCGAGCAAAAACATGAAAAAAGCTATACCGAATATATTGAAGGTGCGTATGGTAGCTCCGAATTAGCTTCGGAACGCCGTCCAATAATCCCCGGTGCACGTACATTGTTAATAGTAGGACTCATCGTCATAGTAGCAGTACCGATTGCTTTGACTTGGAAGGCTTTAAAAATGCGCAATACTGTAAATGTTGAAGAAGAAAAGCCTCAACAAACGGTACAACAAATTATACCGAGCTATACCCCTCGTGTCATAGAAGAACCGAAAGTAATAGAAGAACCAGAAAAACCAACACAAACAGAAGAGCTAACGCAATCCATTCCACCAGCCTTAGCACAGCTGCTTCAAACAACGATGCCACCACATTTGATGCAGGATTCTGAGGAATTGGCACGCAAGCGTATGTTAAGTTCCGGTCTTAACAACGGTGGTAGTAGTGAAAGCTCTTCAGAGCATCCAAAAGGCAACACATCCGGTAATGAAAGAAATAATGGCGTATTATTCGATCAGCTCCAGCCTGTACGATTAGGTCAATCCCATGCGGCTCAACTCCATAACCGTGATCTATTAATTACGCAGGGAACACAGATAGATTGCACGCTGGAAACAAAGATCGTTACATCGCAGCCAGGAATGACAACATGTCATTTAACACGGGATGTTTATTCTACGAGTGGTCGCGTTGTTTTGCTAGACCGTGGTTCCAAAGTCGTTGGTTTCTATCAAAGCGGCATACAACAAGGACAAACACGTGTTTTCGTGCAATGGTCGCGTATTGAAACCCCTTCTGGTGTTATCATCAATCTTGACTCTCCCGGTACAGGCCCCCTTGGTGAAGCTGGTATCGGTGGTTGGATTGATACACATTTTTGGCAACGATTTAGTGGTGCAATCATGGTGAGCATCATCGGTAATTTGGGAGAATGGGTAAAAGGCAAAATTAATTACGGAAATAAGGAAAAATCATCATCTCAAAATGCACCACAACAGAGTCCTGAATTAATGGTTAATGAAATTCTTCAAAGCTCCATCAACATTCCGCCAACACTTTACAAAAACCAAGGCGAGCGAGTAAATATTTTTATTGCTCGTGATCTGGATTTCAGCGATGTCTACAGTCTCGTTACACGTTAACCCCATACAAAAAGATCAAGCAGTTGCACAGCTTCTACAACCGCTTGATCCTTTCTTAAAAGATCCTAAAATTATTGAATTATCGATTGGTCACCCCTGTGAAGTATGGACAAAAAGTTTAGAGGGTTGGCAGCTACATAGTGTACCAGAGCTGACAAGCTCTTTTTTGCAAACGCTTATTACAGCCATTATTGTTTATAATGGGATGGTTCCGAAAAGCATCAATTATGTGCGCTTACCCGGCGGACAACGTGGTACAATTGTGCAAACACCAGCTGTCATCGAAGGTACTTTATCCTTTATGATTCGGAAGCATTCCCTCACAGTGAAGACACTAGAAGAACTCAACGAAGAAAATGCATTCAATCACTTTACTGACGTAAGTTTCAATAAACCTTCAGAAAAAGAAGCGAATGACTTACTATCGAAACAGGATTTTACACGATTGGAGCCATTTGAAATCGAACTTTTGCAATTTAAACGTGAGAGAAAAATTCTTGAATTTTTGGAAAAATGCGTACTGTATAAACGCAACATCATTATTGCAGGAAAAACAGGATCAGGTAAAACAACATTTGCTCGTTCTTTAATCGAAAAGGTGCCTGTAGAAGAGCGTATTATTACAATTGAAGATGTTCATGAGCTTTTTTTACCAAATCATCCCAACCATGTGCATATGATTTATGGTGACAATATGGGTCGTGTTTCCGCTGAAGAATGTTTAGATGCGTGTATGCGTCAATCGCCTGACCGTATTTTTCTCGCTGAGCTACGTGGTAATGAGGCCTGGGAATATCTCAATTCATTGAACACCGGTCATCCTGGATCAATTACCACAACACATGCGAACAATGCTTTGCAAACATTTGAACGTTGTGCCACATTAATCAAAAGATCAGAAGTTGGCCGTCTACTCGATATAGAGATGATAAGGATGGTACTCTACAGCACAATTGATGTGGTGTTGTTCTTTAAGGATAGAAAGCTTTCTGAAATTTTTTACGACCCGATTTTTTCTAAATCAAAGATAGCTTAAACTAGGTTATTGCCTCAGCAATATCAGAGCTTTCAAAAAAGCCGCAAAGTTTTTTTGCGGCTTTTGCTTTTTTAATGAAGCTTTTGAAATAAGCTTCCTTCTTCGCCGACCTCTCTGGTGAAGCTTTCATGCTCTTGTAAGAGAGAGATGAAAGAGGGATGAAAACAGCCCCATGTGAAATAAAATCTATACAAAGAATTCTTATTGCTTTCGATTCTATTGCTTTCAGTAAATTTTTTCCTTTATTTTTTAAAACATGCGTTTCATACCAAAGAGGAGAAATTATGATACAACAGACATTCACAAGGAAGAAAGAGCTCCCACCCCATACATTAATGAAAATCCCCCTATAGATTAACGAAAACCCTATGAAATATGAACGTTCAACAACCACAAATCTTATCATAGTAACAATGGTTCATCGTTCAGAAATGCTATGTTCTATCTGCGCGCCATTCTGTTATGATTTTTAACCAAACAGTTTATGCGACTTATTAAAACAGATAGTTCATTGCACTATAAGTTTGAGTGCACGGAGAGAGCATAGACCAATCCAATAACTGAGAGCAGAGCAGCGTAACGCATTTAGCCGTCTTGTTGATTAACTTACAAACCCCATACGTGTCTTTAGTAACAGAACTAACATTTGAAAATGTCTTGTATCAATTTTACAACTCCATCCTATACCCATTTTCTATAGTTTCTTTCTCAAGGTAATTTTGTATAGTGAAAAATCAACCATGGACATTATTTTTCGCAATAAATTCTTACTCGAAAAATTATATGAAACTGACTAAAGCTATAAATAAATGAACACAACAAAATAGCGTAAAATCTCCACTCTATCTTAAACAATAAACATTGGATTGTGCTCTATTTCCAATAATTATTATAAACTCTATCTTTCACGTTGGAAAATAAAATATAAAGCGTTTTTCATTGCTCAAAAATCTAGTTTATGGGCAGACAAACAATAAATCAAAGATATAACGAAAATTATATCCTAATCTACAGTAAACATTTCTCTTTTTCACAGCTGAGAGAGTAAAATAAAGGGTCATAAAATTCCACCAAAATAAAGTATAATTTTTATGATAGGAAAATATGTCTAGGAACGCTACACCGTTGCAACCTCTCACACACATCCAAGCTGCCTTCTCTCCATCAACTCTCTCTTTTATCTAAAAAAGTATTGTTTTTTTAATACTGTAATAGCCACACCTTAATCCTCATAAAAATCAAAAAACTTTGAGAGATTACGTACACTATCTCAAAGACTACAAAAACATGAGGAGCCCTCTAGCTCCCCTTACTTTAAGCTCTCATGAAACAGTTAACTTTTAAAGGCGACATTCAACCATGGGTTTTTTAGTCTCAGCAATTGCTTTTGCTGAATTTAAGCCTTTTGGACAAATTTGCGTACAATTTATAATTGTATGGCAGCGATAAAGGCAAAAAGGATCCTCTCAAATTATCAAAACGCTCACCACACATCTCATCACGTGAGTAAGCCAATCCAAATGGTAAGCCTGGAACAAAATAGCTGACCCCATAGAGCGATCGCCATTCCACCAATAGCTTGGACATGATGTCTGACAACAAGCACACAAAACGCACTCATAAAGACCATCTATTTTTTGACAGAGAACACAAGAAACATGGAGAAGCCCTATAGACTCCTTACTTTATTTCCTCATGAACCAGTTAACTTTTAAAGGCGACGTTCAACCATGAGTTTTTTAATCTCAGCAATTGCTTTTGCTGGATTTAAGCCTTTTGGACAAGTTTGGGTACAATTCATAATCGTATGGCAACGATAGAGACGAAAAGGATCTTCTAAATTATCAAGACGCTCACCGCACATCTCATCACGTGAATCAGCAATCCAACGGTAAGCCTGGAGTAAAATAGCTGGTCCCAAATAACGATCGCCATTCCACCAATAGCTTGGACATGATGTCTGACAACAGGCACACAAAATGCACTCATAAAGACCATCTATTTTTTGGCGGTCTGAATGACTTTGTAACCACTCTTTGGCAGGTTCAGGAGAAACGGTTTGTAACCAAGGCTCAATCACACGATGCTGCGCATAAAAGCGCTTCAAATCAGGAACTAAATCTTTAACAACCGGCATAGAGGGTAAAGGATACACTTTAATGGGGTGCTTTACATCATCCATCCCTTTGGTACAAGCTAGCGTATTTGTTCCATCAATATTCATTGCACAAGAACCACAGATACCTTCACGACACGATCGACGAAGTGTCAAAGTTGGATCAATATGATTCTTGATAAAGAGCAACCCATCAAGAATCATCGGACCACAAGCCGAACGATCAACATAATAAGTATCCAAATGGGGATTTTCCTCATCATCAGGTGACCAACGGTAAACATGAAATTCGGTAAGTTGCTTAGCATCTTTAGGCTTAGGCCAAACTTTTCCCGGTTTTACTTGCGAATTTTTGGGAAGCTTAATTTGTACCATAATTCATTCTCCCCTTAGTAAACACGTTTTTTAGGTGCAATACGTTTTAAGTCGATACCCCCATCTGCTTCAGATGTTAAGGGATCAATATGGACAGGTCGATAGGACAAAGTCACCTTACCATCTTTTGACAAATGTGAAAGCGTATGTTTACGCCAATTTTTGTCATCACGCTCTGGATAATCTTCACGTGCATGCGCGCCTCGACTTTCTAAACGCGCTTCTGCAGAATAAACAGTGGTGATTGCATTGGCCATCAAATTCTCAAGTTCTAATGTTTCGACCAAATCAGAATTCCATATCAGAGAGCGATCTGTGACTTTGAGATCAGCCAATTCACCCCAGATTTGACTTATCCGCTGGCATCCTTGTTGCAAAGAATCTTCTGTACGGAAGACAGCAGCATCTTCCTGCATAGTACGTTGCATTTTCTCACGCAATACGGCAGTTGGTATTGCCCCTTGCGCAAAGCGCAAACGATCAAAACGTGTCATAATTTCGTCAATAGCCACCTCATTAAGAGGTGGAATTTCCGCATTTCGATCAATCACTTCACCGGCACGAATTGCAGCGGCACGACCAAATACGACAAGATCAATCAATGAATTTGACCCCAAACGGTTAGCACCATGAACAGAAGCACAGCCAGCTTCTCCCACTGCCATCAAACCTGGTTGAACACGATCAGGTGAATCAGGTGTTGGATTAAGAACTTCTCCGTAGTAATTTGTGGGAATACCGCCCATGTTATAATGAACCGTTGGCAGGATGGGGATAGGTTCTTTGGTCACATCAACCCCTGCAAAAATCCGTGCGGATTCGGAAATTCCTGGTAAGCGCTCATGCAATATAGCAGGGTCAATATGATTGAGAACCAAATGAATATGATCCTTTCTTGGACCAACGCCACGCCCTTCACGAATTTCAAGGGTTATACAACGTGAAACTAAATCACGTGAAGCCAAATCCTTAAAGGAAGGCGCATAGCGCTCCATAAAGCGTTCACCCTCAGAATTGATCAAATAGCCGCCTTCACCACGGGCTCCTTCTGTAATTAAGCAGCCAGAACCATAAATCCCTGTAGGATGGAATTGAACAAATTCCATATCCTGTAGAGGCAATCCAGCACGAGCGATCATTCCCCCACCATCGCCCGTACAGGTATGCGCTGATGTTGCTGAAAAATAAGCACGCCCATAGCCACCAGTGGCGAGAACAACCATCTTAGCCGCAAAACGGTGGATAACACCATCATCAAGATTCCAAGCGACAACCCCCGTACACACACCATCGGTCATAATCAAATCAAGCGCAAAATATTCAATAAAGAACTGCGCATTATGCTTTAAACTCTGTCCATAAAGCGTATGCAAGATGGCATGCCCGGTGCGATCAGCCGCTGCACAAGTCCGCTGTACAGGTGGGCCTTCACCAAACTGTGTCGTATGTCCACCAAAGGGACGTTGATAAATTTTTCCTTCTTGTGTCCGTGAAAAAGGAACCCCATAATGTTCTAATTCGTAGACAGCAGCTGGTGCATTACGCACCAAATATTCCATTGCATCGGTATCACCTAACCAATCAGATCCCTTTACCGTATCATACAAATGCCATTGCCAATTGTCAGGCCCCATATTGGAAAGTGACGCAGCAATACCACCTTGTGCAGCAACCGTATGCGATCTGGTTGGAAAAACCTTCGTGATGCAGGCTGTTTTTAATCCCTGCTCCGCCATACCAAGCGTAGCACGCAAACCAGCACCGCCTGCCCCAACAACAACAACATCAAACTTATGATCTACAGTGCGATAAGGGGCATTGCCTGCTCTAGCGCCCAGAGATGATCCTGTGCTCACCATATTTTTAACCCCCTATTGCAATTTTCAAAAGAGCAAAAACGATGATCCCTCCCAAAACAAAACAAAACAAAATATTTAAGACCAAAAAAATTATCCGTAAACCTTCACGGGGAATATAATCTTCAATAACCACCTGCATTCCAAGTTTCATATGATAAAGGACTGAAAGAGTAAGTAATCCCATTAAAACAGCGACAACAGGATGCGCAAGCCGAGCGCGTATAATGCTGTAGTCTTTTCCAACAAGCGAGAGAATAAGAACAATGAAAAATATCAAAAGTGGCAGATTTATAAAACCTGTTAAACGCTGTAGCCAAAAATGCTCTGTTCCTTCATGTGCGCTTCCACGCCCCCGGACTTTCCCAAGTTCCGTTCGAAAATCTTTTTTCATATCTCTTTCCACCCCCAACTAGACAATATTATATCCAATAATCCAAATCGTAAAAGTAATAATAAGAGAAATAAAAACTGTTGCCCATGCAGTCATTGTTGCCTTTTCTTTAGCCAAAAGGCAAGGCTTTATATCCCAAACAATGTGGCGAACACCGCCCACCATGTGATGAATCCCAGCAAGAGTATAAAGAAACAAAATGCAAAGCCCTGGAAAAGAAGTATAAATTCTATGAACCGTTCTAAATGCCTCAACCCCACAGCTGATTGAAATTAACCAAATAGCGAGGAAGACCATTCCAAAATAAAGTGCTATACCGGTGATACGATGCGCAATTGACATCGCCATAGTGATGGTCCAACGATAAATACTTACGTGGGGAGAACGAGGGCGCTGTTTTATCTTAGTTATCTCTGTCATAAAATATCCTGACCTGGTTTTTACTGCAACCGCATTATGAACAAAAGGCCCCACACAAAATGACCAAGCACACTATCATTTCTACTTTTGGCACCTCGAAGCACCAATATTACAGGTCGGTTGTCTCAAATAACGGATTAAAGGTCGCGCATAAAAAAAACCGATTGTTCTACAAGCATGAAGCCGCAAAACTCGTTTTAATCTAATATAATTTTATCCTTACGTCAAAGGTCTCGTACTGTTTCCCAAAGATAAACACGAATTTTTTACAAATTTAGTTATCCCTGCTTTGAATATCTCTGCTTTGAATATCAATGATGTTGCAGAATACTCTAAATTCAGTTTTTTTTCTAAAGAAAGATAATGGTTAGACTTTTGAGAGTTTTTCAACATTTTTATGCACCCAAAAGCCACTTCTTTCACGACCAATAGGAATCATTCACGCCATAAAAAAGCAACATAAAAGCCGCTTTTTCATAAATTCTGCCAGATGCTGAATTTATTCAGTAGCGTGTGCTGGAGCCTCCACTCTAACAAGAGCTTCTTGTTCTTTCTCAACAATCTTTGCACTTTTTTTCCGTTGATCTTTCTTTTCAGTGATCCGCGCAGCCTTCCCTCTTAAATTACGCAGATAATAGAGCTTTGCCCGACGCACTTTTCCTCGGCGTACAAGTTCAACACCCTCAATCAAGGGCGAATAAACCGGAAACACACGCTCAACGCCCTCACCATAAGAAATCTTACGCACTGTAAAGGTTTCATTTAAACCACCGCCTGAACGTGCAATACAAACTCCTTCATAAGCCTGAACACGCGTTCTGGTACCTTCGGTAACACGCACCATAACGCGTACTGTATCTCCTGGCTGAAAAGCTGGCAGTTGGCGTTTTGCTGCAATTTTTGCACATTGTTCAGCTTCGAGTTGCGCGATAATATTCATTTTTTCATCCTTCATGTTCTTTATCGAACAGTCAGAGCGCTCATCTCTTGCCGAAAAAAGCCTTTTCTAGAGAAAGAAAAGCAGTTCTTTAGGCTATGCATAACACAGGAGCGAATACACCGTTTCTTATTTTGGAACTCAATAAAACCCTTCACAGGAAAACTGTTTAAAAAGAGAGCTATGCAATACAACACCTTACAACATGAATCAAGTTTTCTGACGATTTTTATTATAAAGAGCGTAAAGATCAGGGCGACGTTGCCGTGTTAACGATTCGGCTTGCTGTTGACGCCAATTGGCGATAGCTTTGTGATGACCTGACGTCAACACTGGCGGAATACCACGCCCTTCAAAAACAGCAGGACGCGTATATTGAGGGTGCTCAAGCAAACCATTCTCAAAACTTTCACACTTTGCGGAGATCTCATTACCCATAACACCGGGAAGAAGACGCACAATAGCATCCAAAAGAACCAGTGCCGCCGTTTCGCCCCCTGAAAGAATATAATCACCAATGGACACTTCTTCTAATTCTCGTGCTTCTATTATCCGCTCATCGACTCCTTCAAAACGCCCACAAACCAATGTCACTCCCGAAGACCGTGCCAAAGAACGTGCATAAGCCTGATTCAAGAGTCTCCCACGCGGGCTCATTAACAATCTTGGGGAATCATTTGGACAACTATCCAGTGCCGCCGCTAACACATCAGCCCGCATCACCATACCAGCACCACCACCAGCAGGCGTATCATCAACGCTATGATGTTTATCAAGAGCAAAATCCCTAATCTGCACTGTCTCAAGCGACCATATCCCCTGCTTTAAAGCTTGCCCTGCTAAAGAACAACCCAAAAAACCAGGAAACATTTCAGGATAAAGTGTTAAAACACGTGCTTGAAATTTCATTCTTTCATTCTCACCTTTAATCTCAAGTCACATAAAACCATCTTCAACCAGTGTATTATAAAAACTGTGATATTTACCCAAAGGAAAATTGTTCATCTGTTCTGTATCCAATGTCCATACCTCCTGCTTTCTAGTTTGCCTTGCTCAAAAGTACTCTAAAAATCCAAGAAACATGTTATGATCAAAGTACTACACACGTGTTAAGAGACACATCCTTGTATGTCTTCACTTTTCACCTTCATTTTTTGGTTCAAGCCATTTTCCCTTCAAGTATTTTCTCCCCCATCACTTAAACCAGCAGCCACTGGATCAACAACAAGAAAACCAGAAGCGATGCAAACCTCTAACACCGCCGCCTTGCTAAAAGGGATAAGCACGGTTTTACCCGTATTTAAACGCATTTCAAGCAAATCACCAGCGCCGAAATTAAAAAGACCACTCACCTCACCGAGGATTCGACCGGTACAATCTTGAACACGAAGCCCTATTAAATCTACCTGATAAAATTCATCCTCAGTCAAATCATCCACCAATTGATCGCGGGCAACATAAAGATGAATACCCCTTAAAGCCTCAGCAGCACTGCGATCCTCAACCCCTTTAAAATGCACAATCGCGTTCTTTTTTTGCATGCGAAGCATTACAATTTCATAAGAATGTCCCCTATCATCATAAAGGGTACCATAAGTTTTTAAACGCTGTGGTTCAGAACTCAAGATCTTCAGCAAAACATCACCCTTTATGCCATGGGGCATACCAATAATGGCAAGACAGACTTTATTTTTAAGCTTTTCTCTATTATATTTCATATCATCTTCTAAAAACGAATCCCTCACTTGTAGCTTTCTATTAACTCTTGTTGCCATATTAAAAATCTTCCAGAAAGACCTTTCTTGGTAACAAAGAAAATTAATAAAAAAATAAAAGGAGAAGTCTTATGGCAAATGTTATGCTTTTTTACAAAGATATCACCCCAGTTAACAAAGTTTCCCATAAAAACCTAAAATTTGCTCCTCCAAAAGATATGTCTTTTGCCAAAGATACACACTGGGTTCCTTTAGCAAGCAGTGAATACTTTCAAGCTGCTCTAGACTACCCTATTTTATTTATGTGCGCAGAAGATGAACAAAAAAAACGGCATTATACATCGGCTGCTCTTGTTGGTCTTTCTAATGACGAAAATGATTACATCACCTCTGATAAAAATTGGAAAAAAGATACTTATCTTCCAGCTTTTGTTCGTCGCTACCCTTTTGTTCTTGCACAAATTAGCAATGAAAAAGAACTTTCTGTTTGTTTTGATCAGCAATCAGGCATGTTTAATGAGGTTGCCGGCACAGAACTTTTTAACTCAGATGGCTCTATTTCTCCTTTTATGGAAGAACGTATTCGTTTTCTTGAGAGCTTTAAAATTGCTATGGAAAAAACGGCTGCGTTTATTGATGCCCTTGTGGATATGGATCTTCTGAGCCAAAAATCAATCAATGTGAAAAACGACAAAGGTCTTTCAGCACAATTAGAACATTTTTGGGTTGTTGATGAAGAAAAATTGAATAAACTATCGGCAAGCCAACTTGCTAAGCTGCATAAAAATGGCTTTTTAGGATTGATTTTTGCGCATCTTATGTCAACGCACAATCTTTTAAAAATACTCTCTCTAAAAAGCGAAAAACAAATGACCAATCATGAAGAGCAAGCTTCCCAAAAGAATGGTCACAACAAAAATGAAAAACCTAAAAATAAAGAAGCTCTCAACTAAAAATGCTACCAAAAAAGGACAGTAGAAAAGACAAAAATTTTTCTCTGATTCCAGCCGCCCCTCCTGTTTTAGCTGCAAGGAAGAATTGGCTGGATAATCTTTTAGGAACACGTCGTATGGCAACATATACAGCACAAGCCTATGAGCGTGATACACGACAGTTTTTGTTTTTTCTCTGTCAACATCTCGGACATACACCAACCTTTAAGGATCTCGCCAATTTGCGTGTCATTGATTTGCGTGCTTATCTAGCTTACCGCCGCAAACACGACATAAGTGCTCGCTCTTTAAGCCGTGGAATGGCGGGTATACGTTCTTTTTTCAACTACCTATCCCGTGAAGGAATCGCCAGCATTCCTGCTGCTAAACTTGTCCGAACCCCCAAACACCCAAAATCGCTACCAAAACCTTTGAACATAAAATCAGCCCTGCATTTAGTTAAACAAGAAAATCAACAGGAAAATGAACCATGGATCATCGCCCGTAACACTGCTGTTTTAATGCTTCTTTATGGCTGTGGAATGCGGATATCAGAAGCTTTAAGCCTCACACCAGAACAATTTTCTGATCCGCAAAAAACAAGTTTATTCGTGACTGGGAAAGGAGGGAAAACACGTCTTGTCCCCCTTATTAAAGTGGTTTACGAAGCAATACAAAATTATCTTAAATGCTGCCCATATCCTTTATTGGACAATCAACCAATGTTCCGCGGTGCGCGAGGTGGTCCCTTGCAGCCAGCTATTATTCAAAAAACTGTGCGAAACTTACGTGCATACCTTGGTTTACCAGAAACAGCCACTCCCCATACACTGCGCCATTCTTTTGCCACCCATCTTTTATCACGAGGAGGAGATTTACGTACCATTCAAGAGCTCCTAGGTCACGCTTGTCTTTCCACCACCCAAGTCTACACCCATGTAGATACCAAGCACTTGTTAGAAATTTATCAAAAAGCCCACCCTCGTAGCTTGAAAGACTTTTAAATAAAAAAACACATTAAACAGATTCAACTTCAAGTGCCAAAGCATGAACACATGTTGCCAACTCTTTCTGTAAAACTTTATAAATCGCACGATGTATTTCTACCCGCGTCATACCCGAAAAAGAAGCAGACAGAATTTTCACCCGAAAATGCGTTTCCCCTTTCCCATCAAAAGCATGCTCATGATGAGGATGTCCAGCATGAAGGTGGCTTTCGTTAATCACCTCAAGCTTTTGCGGACAAAAAGCATCCTGAAGCTTTTTGTTAATCGTTGTTTGAATTGTAGTAGACACCTTTTTATTCCTTCGCAAAATGAACGCAATACCCCTTGTTTTATGACCAAATAAGTGTGAAAATAAATTTTTTAAAAGTCAATTCTTGTCAAATCAATTGATTTTGCATAAACCAAAGATATGACGATAACATCTAAATTATTCGACTCCATTCGAATCAGCTCCAATAAAAAACAAAAGGCTGAAGCAGAAGCGCAGAAATGCCAATGGGAAGGATGTGAAAAAGTAGCATCCCATAAAGCACCAGCGGGACGAAATCACGAAGGGCAGTATTTACATTTTTGCATTGATCATGTACGTGCTTATAACAAAAATTTTAATTACTTCTCTGGCCTTAGTGATAAAGATATTGCAAAATTTCAAAAGGATGCCCTCACAGGACATCGTCCAACATGGACTACCGATTTTAGTAATGGCACGTCAAAAAAAACAGCTGCAAATTATGCACAAATTCGCTCTGGTACAGCTGCCTATCAAAATCGTATGCGCGATCCCTTTACACTGTTTACCGGGCGTCATTCAACCCCTCGCTTCTCACGAAAATTAAAACCCTTAGAAGCAAAAGCTTTTGATACATTGGGATTACAAGCAAATGCTTCAGCTGAAGATATTAAAGCAAGATACAAAGAACTGGTAAAAAAACACCATCCTGATTCCAATGGAGGCAACCGTTCTTCAGAAGAGCGCTTTCGTGATGTTCTAAATGCTTATAATTTGCTCAAAAAATCTGGTTTATGTTAAACACACATTCAGATAACCCCGCCTACATTTTAAGAGTAAGATAGTGTGTTCTCATAACAAAACTATCAAAGAGCTGGTAAAAAACACCATCTTAATAATGATAACTACCTTCACAACAGCACTTCTGTGATGTTCTAAACGCTTATAATTTGCTCAAAAATTTGGTTTGTACTAAAAAAACACGTTCCCATACAACTCCATTTGCATTGAAATCATTATTGTTTTCACAAAAATGATAAAATATAAAGAGTTCCTTTCATATCTAAGACATCCATTATAGGGCATTGCATAAACGCTTTAAGTCTTGTATCGTTTTTTAACCAACGAAAATAAATAGCCTCCTTTCCCTTCCAGAAAAGCGATGACAAAAACAAAACTTACAGTTGAAAATGTACCCGATATCACAGTCTGCGCTCGAGATCTATTTCATATTGATACAGATATGGAAATTCCTGCTTTTAGCACAAAAAGCCCCCATGTTCCTGATTTAGATCCTCATTATCTTTTTGATCAGCAAACGACTTTAGCAATTTTAGCAGGCTTTGCCTTTAACCGCCGTGTTATGGTTTCTGGTTATCACGGCACGGGTAAATCAACGCATATTGAACAAGTTGCCGCACGTCTAAACTGGCCTTGTTTCCGAATTAATCTTGATAGTCATGTCAGCCGTATTGATTTGGTGGGAAAAGACGCCATCGTTTTACAAGATGGCCTGCAAATTACTGAATTTAAAGAAGGCATTTTGCCATGGGCTTATCAAAACAACATTGCACTTGTTTTCGATGAATATGACGCAGGTCGCCCAGATGTCATGTTTGTCATCCAACGCATTCTTGAAGCCTGTGGACGATTAAGCTTGCTTGATCAAAATCGTGTTATTGTCCCTCATCCAGCATTTCGTCTTTTTGCAACGGCCAATACCATTGGTCTTGGTGATACAACAGGGCTTTATCATGGCACGCAGCAAATCAATCAGGCGCAAATGGACCGCTGGTCCATTGTGACGATTTTAAACTATTTACCCCATGATAAAGAAGTTGATATCGTTTGTTCAAAGGTTAAATCTTTTCAAACGACCCAGGGAAAAAAGACAATTTCACAAATGGTGCATGTTGCTGATATGGTACGAAAATCTTTTATCAATGGGGATCTTTCAACAGTTATGAGCCCACGCACTGTTATTACTTGGGCAGAAAATGCAACAATTTTTCAAAATATTGGATTTGCTTTCCGCTTAACTTTTCTCAATAAATGTGACGAACTCGAACGTGCCACTGTCGCAGAATTTTATCAACGTGCCTTTGGACAAGAGCTTCCAGAATCACTGGTCAGTGTGTCTTGCCTTAAGGGATAAGTCAATCATGGCTACAGACACTGGCGATAACAGCCAAAATATGACAAAAGACTCTCCCAACAGCACTCTTGATGCTGAAGCTTTTAAAAAAGCCATTTCCGGCTGTATTCGAGCAATTGCTGGCACGCACAAGCTTGAAGTTTCTTTTAATCACCACAAACCATCTTTGAATGAAAATTATGCACGTTTACCGGAATTACCGCAACATGCAACAGAAAAAGATATAACAATCACCCGTGGACTAGGGGATTCTATGGCTCTACGCACAGCTTGGCATGATAAGCGCATTCACGCACAATTTGCACCACTTGAATCAGAAGCACGTACTATTTTTGATGCTCTCGAGCAAACACGCGTTGAAGCAATAGGCACTTTAAGTATGGAAGGAATTGCACAAAATCTTGATAAAATGCTGGCCGATAAATATCAAAGAGCCCATTATCAAAAGATAAGCACCCAAAGTGAAGCCCCTATTCAAGAAGCAATTGCCCTTTTATTGCGTGAAAAAATAACAGAACGTCCTCCCCCCAAAGAAGCTGGACCTGTATTAGAGTTATGGCGTCAAGAAATCGAACGAAAAGTCACAGCAGAACTGAACGAACTAACATACCATATTTACAACCAACAAGCTTTTGCAAGCATTGTTCGCCAAATGCTTGTCACACTCAAAATGGCAGTTCAACTCGAAGAAACATTTGAAACTTTAGACAACAAAAAATTAAAAAGCGAGTGTGAACCTCACAACCAAGCAGACAAAGAAGGTAAAAACGAGAAATACGCCAAAAGTGAAGAAAAAGTAGAAACTGAACAAGAAAGCGATACGCAAGACCAAGGAAAAACGCAAGCAACACAATCAAATGACAATGACCAAACTGAAGAAGAGCAAGAAAGAAGCGGTTTGCAAGAAAAATCGAATCAATCCAAGCGCCTTTTCACTGTTTCAGAACAAATGGAAAGGCTTGCTGATTATAAAGTTTTCACCCGCCAGTTTGATGAAATCTTGGAAGCAACAGATTTTTGTTCTGAAAGCGAATTAAACCATTTGCGTCATTGTCTTGATAAGCAAATTAACCATCTCCAAAACATTGTTGGGCGCTTAGCAAATCGCCTACAACGCCGTCTTATGGCACAACAAAATCGAAATTGGAATTTTGACCTTGAGGAAGGATATCTCGATACATCAAGGCTTCCCCGCCTTATCATTGATCCCATGCAACCACTCTCTTTCAAAATGGAAAGCAATACTCAATTTCGTGATACTGTTGTTTCACTGCTCATTGATAATTCCGGATCAATGCGAGGACGCCCAATTACAGTTGCGGCAAGTTGTGCGGATATTTTAGCACAAACTCTTGAACGTTGTGGTGTTAAAGTTGAAATTTTAGGCTTTACCACCAAAACTTGGAAAGGGGGAAAATCCCGCGAGCAGTGGCTCAACCAAAACAAACCCCATCATCCTGGTCGTCTTAATGATTTGTGTCATATCATCTATAAAAGTGCCGATACCCCATGGCGTCGCGCACGACGTAATTTAGGTCTCATGATGCAAGAAGGTTTACTGAAAGAAAATATTGATGGTGAAGCATTGATTTGGGCACATCAACGTCTTTTATCACGGCATGAACAACGTCGTATTCTCATAGTCATTTCTGATGGAGCTCCTGTTGATGATTCGACACTTTCTGTGAATTCCAGCAATTATCTGGAAAAACATTTACGCGCGGTGATTCAGGAAATTCAAACACATTCGCCTATAGAACTTATTGCCATTGGCATTGGTCACGATGTTACACGCTATTATCAACGCGCTGTAACAATTATGAATGCCGAAGAACTTGCCGGCGCCATAACAAAACAATTAGAAATGCTTTTTAGCAATAAAAAACTCTATCCGCATAAAAGACTTGCCGTTTGATATCAAGCTTTGTAATAAACGGAAAAAGGTAAGATTAGATAAAAAGTGATAATTTATTGTTTTTAGGAATATTTTCTACCATTAAATGAGAGTTTTACCAAAACAGATTCTCACAGCTAAAAATTGCAAAAATGAGGATTTCCTGGTAAAAATGAGAGAAGGCTTTGAAAGGTCTTCGAAGAATTTTAAAAAGTCTGTGAAACCCCAGAAAACTACCTTTGAAAAAATGAAATAAAGAGTTTAAATTGCTGCAAAATCAGCCCAAAATGACAAAAAAGATACACACTTTCATTTTAAATGGATAATCAAGCTGAATTTTGTATAGTTATTAGATATGCTTTTTCAGCTTCAATTTGACCTTTTAAATGCAATTTTAGAAGTGGCAAGGTAAGCTCTGAATTTTTAGCTGTGTTTCTTGTTTTAAACAAGCTCTTGTAACTTTCCATAAAGCTCTGTAGCTAATTCCGCTATATCTTCAGGAGGGGAGTTTAATTTTTGCATCATGATAAATTGTATAAACTACGCAACCAAGCTTTTTCATCAGTTTAGAAGAAATGGTAAGCGCTTTAAAACCAACTGCTTTCGCTTTTGCCATATCTAGTAAATATTTCATCTCCACAAATGAGAAGGCTAATACAAATCTACACCATAAATTGTGTTAAACAGTTTATGAGAGATGCTGATGGTTCATTTACACCAAGCTTATAATTTGCAAGCGTATTTTTCATCAAATCAAGAGATTTTGCAAAAACGCTATATGCTTTATTTGCAAGCATTTTTCTTATTTTACGCAAGCATTTTGCCATTGGTGTTTTAGATTTTGAATCAGATTGTGCAAAAAATATCCAATAAACCTATTATATAGCCCATAAAATATGTTGTACCATTACACTGCCCCTTACGTGGGGTGATTATTGCGCACAAAACACATTGATTTATAATAGATAATTTAGCGTTATGCATATTGAATGAGAACCCTGAATACCTTAAGATTCTCTCATTTCAAATCTCTCTATGTTGAACCAATCAAAATCATTCGCTTGCACGTTACAAACGAGATGAGCGTGTGGATAAAAAACACTAAAGAAATGACTAAAATGATCATTATTTCTTTTCTTTCTCAATAAGTATGATTTTCTCCTGAAAATTTTTTAAAAACTCTCTCTTATTGGATAAGAATTATTTATAAAGCATGCTTTATGATCTCCATCATCTAAAAAAGTAATCACATTTGAGGGAATTGAATTGTCTTACGTGCATAAGCATAAATCTTTAGAAGCCTCTTATCTCCTAAAACTCAATAGCAGCTTAAAATTACAATGAAATATGAGAGATCTATACAAAAATATTTCCCCCGGACATAGTTCTAAAATGCTGCTCTTATAAAACAGAATGTGCAGTTTTTCACCTTCAGAAAAACAACAGAAAAAATTGCTATTTGTTATTTTTGCAAGTCAAAGGTGAACTTTTTTTGAATGATTTTGATAAAGAGGAAGATTAAAATAGCTAAGAATTGTTCCATAAGGAATCAGCATTAAAAAACTCATGATAATTTTTATCGCAAAATCGCCAAAAGCAAGCGAGAACCAAACTGGAAGCTCAAGCCCCAAGAAAACACTGTTTTCCGTGATTGAACTATTCGCGTAACCTGTCATCTGATCGATAAAGGCAAAAGAGCTAGAAAAAGCAATCGCAAAAAACAAAATAGTATCCAAAGCCGAACCAACCAAGCCTGCTGCTAAAGGTGCCTTCCACCATGTTTTACGCCGCAAAGGACTAAAAACCAGAATATCGAGAAGTTGTCCAAATAAGAATGCTGAACTAGAAGCAATCGCAAGACGCGGAGTAGCCAATATCCAAGAAACAAAAAAACCAGAGAAAAAACCAGCATAAACCACATACCGTGCGGCAGAGGGACCATAAAAACGATTGGTTAAATCGTTGATCAGAAAAGCAATCGGATAGGTAAAAGCTCCATAAGTCAGGAGCTCATTCAAACCAAACCAGTGCACAGGATACTGAACCAAAATATTAGAAATGGTTACAGCAAAACACATCGCAAGGCTAGAAAAAACAATATATTTTCTCTTTTTCTGTCCTGGTAAAGGAGCACTGACTGAGAACATCTTTTAACCTAGGGTATGGAACCATTTAATACAGCGATCAAAAAGTAAAAAACCAAAAACACTGCCCTCTATAATGAGAGCACACAATCCAGCCCTGCAATAAACAAAGGCGATTACGCCGCTTTTTCAGCTTTTTTCTTAACAATCTGGCGCTTTAACAAACGGGCACGTTGCGATAATTCTTTATCATCGGCTTTAACCAAAAATCCATCAAGACCACCGCGGTGCTCAACAGAACGTAAAGCGCTTGCCGAAACGCGCAAACGGTAACTTTGCTGTAACACTTCAGAAATCAATGTCACATTGCAAAGATTTGGCAAAAAACGACGACGGGTTTTATTATTCGCATGGCTAACATTATTGCCATACTGAACTGTTTTTCCTGTCAATTCGCAGGCACGAGACATAAACTTCACCTTTAAACTCTAAAAAAAACTCTCAAATCCCAACACTCGCAAAAGAGAATAAACGCACAATAGGCAAAAAATTCCCTTAAATAGGTAAGATTGGGAAGTTGTGTTTCTAATAGGGTGTCGACAACAAAAGGTCAAGTCTTTTGTAAAGCCTTTTATATCCCTTATAGACTCATTCTCCTCTCTCTTCTCATAAAAAACTTACAAAATGTTTTTTTTTAACACTCATCGTGTTAAAAGAATGTTTACCATCGTAAAAGGAAGCGTTAATCATGAGCAAAACAAATCCCTCCATGACAGAGCTTCAACAAAAACATATCCATTTTTCTTCCCTTCTATTCGGCATATTATGTACATGTTTTTTTCTTCTCTTTAGTGCACTGGGTGTATGGCAAGTACAACGATTAAACTGGAAAACAAACCTTATCACCAATGTTAATCAGCGTGTTCATTTACCTCCCATTAAAGCCCCTCCTCAGGATCAATGGGCGTATGTTACTTTTGAAAGAGACGAGTATCGACCTGTCGCGATCACCGGAAAATTTTTGATCAATAAAAATATTTTGGTCACTGCTGTTGCTCAAGATACTAGTGGTTACTGGGTTTTGACCCCTTTACAAACAGCCGACAATAGTTTGACCTTTGTGAATCGTGGTTTTATCCCCATGGACGCACGCCATAACTTTCAGAATTCAGAACAATCACAAAGGAATGCCCAAATTCATCAGGATTCTGCCACAGATACAAAGCAAACTACAATCATCGGTTTGCTGCGCATGAGTGAAAAAAATGGTTTTTTTCCACGCAAAAATAATCCTGACGAAAATTTATGGTATACACGTGATCTCCCCGCTATGGCACAAAAACTTGGACTATCATCTGTTGCTCCTTATTTTATTGATGCCGGAAAAAAAACAGCCCCGAGGGAAAAACTTCCCATTGCTGGTCTCACTGTTGTACATTTCCGAAATAATCACCTTGTCTACGCTATCACTTGGTTTATCTTAGCAGCTGGTGTTCTAGGAGCGTCTTTTTTTCTGCTACGGCAAAAAAGCTGAAAACAACATAAAAAATACTCTTCACATCTTAAAATAAGATTCTGGGCGTTTTTACTTCAAAAGATGCATTTTTCATGAAAAAGCATTGTAAGGTTTTATGCGCCTGAATTAAAAAAAGCGAGAGTAATAGGAATATTCCCTTTATAAAAAACAAGTCTTTTACCAAGAAAAAGTTTTCCTTAATAAAGTACAGAGATTGGCAAAAAATTACAGTTTACTGAGGAAAGTCTCTCAGATAATTGTGAGGGCGAAAACCTTATTCTATTCTTTTATTAAAGGCTTTCAATGTATTTTATTCAAGAACAAACGCTTCCCCTTATCTTCAAGCAATCAGGCGGTGTATACAAAACAGAAACGTCCTCTAAAAATGCCATTTTGTTGGGAATGCACGTACTTATTTTAAGCAACATATTGATTTATTAGAATAAATCATGGATTTGATTAATATTATACCAGCTTTACCATCAATGCTTTACTCAATAAACGTTAATAAAAAAATCAATGCTGTGTGATTTTCTATTAAAGGAGAGAACAAAAAAGAAATAAAATTAATCATTTCAGATTTACACACTAAAAGAAAACTTTTTAGTTTCTCTGTTAGTGATAAAAATGCCTTTCGAAAAATAGTGAATATATTTTCATTTCATTTAAGTGATAAACAGTCATATTTCGAATACGAATTTGGCATATACAAAGATGACTTTAAGCTTAGCTAAAATTGCTATGAAAAACATAAAAAGAGAAAGAGATTATACTATCTAAATGTTTTGCGGGGAGATTTGTAAATAACCTCTTCCCCCAAAAGAAAATTATCTGACAATTTTTCTTTTTGCAACTTCTTTCGAAAGAAATATTTAAAAGCTAATAAAAGCAGTCTTTATTTTTTTTTAATGAGAGGCTACGGCCTCTCAAACTCTCCGTCCGCTCACCAAAATCATGAGATCAGACCCGCATTTAATGAGAGGACTAACAAGCCTTAGGTTTTAGGGTAAAGGAAACCCTTGCAGGGCGTCTTACGGCGTCCTTGACCAATAACCATAGCTGCTTGTTTTATTTCTCTCACACGGCTCCGAAATCATGATTAAAGGAGAAAGGTTTTTTACTACTAAAGAAACATCTATATTATGATTATTTTAACATCATATCCTAAAAAATAAATATTTTCAATTAGTTGATATTGACAACATAAGCAATAGTAACTATTATTATCCATGATCAATATAAAGGAAAGACTGCTTTTTCTCTACTCGTTTCAGAATTTGAAATAGCCGAGCAGGAACTTAGTTATACTGATTGGTTGCGTAACAAGGTAGCAAAGAGTCTTGCTAATCTGCATCCTGTCATTCCGCATGACGAGGTTATGGCTGAAATGGAAGCGGTAAGAGATCAGATTGTCGCCGAGCAGGAAGAGTTGTAGTGTTACCGATTGTCTGGTGAGATTCAGCTCGTAGTTATTTACGTCAGATTTTATCTTACATTGCTCGTGAAAATCCATTTGCTGCGCGACGAATGAAAAAACAGCTGGAAGCGTCCGTGTTACCTTTATCCGAGCATCCATATTTGTATCAAAAAAGTGAAAGAGTATTAAAGCTAAGAGAAATTGTAGCCCATCCAAATTATCTTATATTGTATCAAGTGACCGTAAATCAAATTGAGATTGTTACTGTAGTACATACTCGGCGTGAGTTTCCTGTTTCTCTGTGATTTTTTATCTTCTTAAAGGACAAGATATTTAAAATATATCTGTTTTTAGAATGATATTCTATATCAGCAAAAATGATCATTTTTTAACTTGAGTGAGAACCTCAAAGACAGTAAGTTTCTCTCATCACAAACCTTCTCAGATTGAATCAATTAAAATCACTTGCTTGCATGTCACATAAGTGGGGCTAGCGTGCAGATAAAAACTGTTAAAGACAAGGAATAAAAATACCTCTTATGAATCGTCTCAATGCAAGAGCTCTCGCAACATTGAGGGCTGGCAAATAGTATGATGTATGATGGTGCCGCCTTATTACTTCATAAGCGTAAAGAGGGTGATGTACAACAGCTTTTACGCTATACCATTCACGAGCTTCCGTCGTAAAATGAGTTTGGGTGCGCTGATGAATGTTTGTTTAAACAGGCACTTGAATTCACAATCCAATGACATTCTATTCTTCATGAGAGATGTGACATTATTAAAAAATGCAATAAACAAAAGCGTGAGGCAATGCGTAATCTGCATTATTTAAAAGATATTACTCTAAATACTTTTGAAAATCGTAAAGCCGAATTAAAAGAAGATGGCAAGGCTAGGGATTAGTTTTCACCTTTACAACTTCATATTCTCCCTAAATTAGGGTGTATACCCGTTTTTCAGAGATTACCCAAAAGAGATACACAATACCCTTGCTCCTATTTAACATACAAAAGCTGCAACAAAAGAGAAAGCCCTTATCCATTTCAATCTTTGTCTCAAACATGCGGCTTTTAGATATTAATTGATAGGCAACAACAAAAGCACACGCTTTATTAGGAATAACAATGTCATAAAACCACTAATAAACCAGCAATGAATTAGAAAGATATTCTGGCTTTTAAAGAGACACATCTCAGGACTCCCATACCTCTTTCACGACGGTGCCCGTGAAGGGGATAATGGTAAAGCCATTATGTACACTTTTTTCCATTTATGAAGGTGCAAGTTGGCACCATCATTTTATTGACTAGCTCAAAATATTGTGACAGCCCTTGCATGAAAGAGACATTTTTACTCCTTTCTTAAAGAATTTTTACTCACACGCCAACCCGTTTATAACGTGCAAACGAATGATTTTAATTGCCTCACTATAGGAAGGTTAAAATGAGAGCATCATACGACATTCGAAGCTCTCATGCACGTTGCAAATAGTGTATTATCATTATAAATCAATAAGTTGACTCATAAAACAACCATAGCAAGGGTGCATCATTGATCAGTAAACTTTATCAATCTTAATGGCAGAAAAGGACTTGGCATTTTGTTTTGGAAAAGCTTACCAAACAGGATAGGTTATAACGCCATATCTGTGAGAACGAATACCACCATTTCTCAAGTTCAGCCTTATGTTTGCAAACTATAGAAAACCCAACATAAGAAAAAACATTATAAAAAACAGCACGCCATGATTTGTCTCCGAAGCATCACACTAGAGTGGATACCTTAGCCTAAGCTTTATACTTTTTTCACTCTGAGAAGTTGTAGTACCGCCCCATTCCCTACCTCAACTTATTAAAGTGGGCGAAAATCAAAAATACAGCCAACGGCTCTGCTTCAAAGATACGAAAAGAAAGACCGAGATAGCAAAACGACACGTCTATTCTTCTTTCCTGCTCCCAACAGGCAAACAAGCAGAATACCTAGTAAAGACTTCTCAAAATAATACCCACTTATCGAAGACTTCTTTCATGAATCAAAAACTCCACCCCTTTTTTCGTGATTTAATATCAATTTTCTTTTGGGATTTTGGCCTATGCCTCAATCCTTTTCTCACTTAAGAGCGCAAAAGCGAATCGCACAGAGACTTACCCGAACTACAACTCTCATGCCTTAAATTCTCATGGCAAAATATAAAAAAAACCCCTCCTCACCTTTAAAAACGAAAAAACTCTTATCCCTTAAACATATAAAAACGCTCTCCCCCCCCCATCACCGAACTTAAAAAATTTAAGCGCCATGATCTCCTGAGCAAATACTCTGACACCATCTCAAGTGACATCTCATATAAAGGATGCTCCCAAGCTGTCATCAAAACGACGACTTACGTGAACACTGCCGCGCAATAGAATCAATATCACCCCGCTGAATACCAAGGTCATTGAGTTCATACGTTGAAAGACGACTTAAGGCGTTAACCGTCCGACGATACCGGCGCCATTTACTATAAGAATGCAAAATATTCATATCTCTTCCCCAACGCTTACACTACAACTTACAGGATGCATTATAGAGCAAATAATAAAAAAGAGTCGTGCTATAAGAACATAACTGTCATGCGTCTACAACACGATTGACTACATCTTTATAGGAATAAACTAGCGGATATTAAAACTTTGGTTGTTGCTCCACCCAAAATAAATTCAATCAACATGGAAAATGCGAAACGCTTATGCAAAAGTGATCACACTCATTTTCCGTAAAATTTATCTTAGTTGAAAAGATCAACATCCCAAGAATAAAAGCACTAATGACGAAAATGCCTTACACCTGTAAAAACCATAGCTAATCCCTGTGCATCGGCCGCGGCAATCACTTCTTCATCACGCATTGATCCACCCGGTTGAATAACTGCTGTAGCTCCTGCTTCAGCAACTGCCAACAAACCATCTGCAAAAGGAAAAAAGGCATCTGATGCAACAACGGACCCTTTGGTGAGAGATTCCGTTAAACCTGCTCTTTTTGCACTTTCTTCAGCTTTACGTGCAGCAATTTTTGCTGAATCAACCCGACTCATCTGTCCAGCACCAATTCCAACTGTTGCGCTATTTTTTGCATAAACAATAGCATTTGATTTAACATGTTTTACCACACGAAAAGCAAATTGAAGATCACGCATTTCCTCTTGACTTGGTGCGCGCTTTGTCACCACTTGCAGTTTGAGATCATCAACCACCACATTATCACGCGATTGCACCAAAATCCCGCCTGCAAGGGTTTTGGCTATAAATCCTCCACACCGTGGATCAGGAACACCCCCTGTTAGCAGCAAACGAAGATTTTTTTTACCTGAAATAATTTCACGTGCCTCCATTGTTGCATCAGGAGCAATAATCACTTCCGTGAAAATTTTGATAACCTCTTCTGCACATTCTGCATCAAGGGGTTGATTTAAAGCAATAATTCCACCAAATGCCGATACATTATCACATAGAAGAGCCTTCAAATAAGCTTCCTTTAAAGTCTGCCCTTCAGCAACCCCACAAGGGTTAGCATGTTTAATAAGAGCAACAGCAGCAGTGTTTTGTGGATCAAATTCTGCCACAAGTTCAAATGCTGCATCTGTATCATTCATATTGTTATAAGAGAGTGCTTTACCCTGTAAAAGTTTGGCTGTTGCAACACCAAAACGTTTGTCACCATTACGATAAAATGCTGCCTTTTGATGCGGGTTTTCCCCATAACGCATGACATTTTTAAGATGACCAGAAAAACTCTGCCAAGAGGGTGTTTCAATTTTTAAATTTTTTGCAAACCACGCCGCTATCGCCGTATCATAAGCAGCCGTGTGCGCATAAGCACGCATTGCTAACTGTTGTCGCATAGAAAAACTTAAACACCCATCATGCTGCTTTAATTCAGAAAGAACTGCATCATAATCACTCACCGCTGTGATAACACCAGTATACACATGGTTCTTTGCCGCCGCGCGAATCATTGCCGGTCCACCAATATCAATATTTTCAAGAATTGTTTGTCCATCAGCGCCTGATTGAACAGTTTCTTCAAAAGGATAAAGATTGACCACCAGAAGATCGATTCCATGGATGCCATACTGCTCCATAGCCACTGCGTGGCTAGGATCTTCTCTTACTCCCAAGAGAGCACCATGGATCAAAGGATGGAGTGTTTTGACGCGTCCATCCATTATTTCGGGAAATCCTGTAACTTCAGCAACATCTCTTACCGGTAAACCAGCAGCCATTAAGACTTTAGCTGTTCCTCCTGTCGAAATCAATTCAACATTATAAGTCTGAAGCGCTTGCGCAAACGCAACTATACCCGTTTTATCAGACACAGAAAGCAGAACACGACGGACCCGATGAAGATCAGGTATGGGAAAATTTTTTGCAACAACACCCATAACAGAAATCCTAAAAATGAAATGGTTAAAATTCAAGAAAAACTAGCTTATATGCATAAAACCAATTTATATATTATAGCACATGCTTTTAGCAAAATACACAAAAAGGAAAAAAGGCTTTTTAAAACACACTAAAGAACAATTCTTCACTTACATAAAGGAGCAAATCATTGCTCTAACGAACGACGGATAAAACGCCAACGAACTTTTTCCTGACATGCAGGACGAAAATATAAAACAATCTGTTGTGTGCGTTGCGGACTTGTTTGCTCAGCAAAATCAATCGAATCTTCAAGACAAATATCAGCATCAGGTGATATGAAATACCAAACTTGCCCATCGCTTACAGCTAAACGCACACATTTACCATCATAATTGACTTCCACTTGCGGATGAAGGTGAAACCGAACAGCAACGTTATTTTGTTCTCTTTGTGCGTCTGTATTTTTCTTTGAGAGCCTCTTTTTTGGGATAAAAAAGCGATCAAAACCCTCGATCACTTTCCCATTTTTTGCCAAAATAAGACCACGTTCATGAACAAGATTAAAAGGTCGCACATAACCATTATGGCTAGCAATAAAACCAGTTTTTTCCGAATCCTCTATACGGCGTACTTTAACATCGGTTGGTCCCTCAAGCAAAAAAGTAGCACCATTTCTTTTTTTATGAAAAACACCCACCGAACAATCATTAACTGTCGCTGTTGAATGTGCCGCGGTAACACGTCCTAAATGCCGATATTCTTCACGCCCATAAGAATGAACACCCGTATTGATAATAAAGCGATTTCCCTGAGAAGACATTTCAAAAGACAAACACCCCGAACCAGCATACTCGGCAGCAGAGCGTGGTGGAAACTTTCCTGTATCCGCAAGCACTGTCGTTTGATTAGCTTGTAAACGCTGAAACCCTGAATAACGTGCATAACTAAAAGGATGTCCTTCTGTCTCATCAAGCTCTAAAAGTGTCGATAAGCGTTCCGATACAAGGGGACCAACCCCATTAAAATGGGCCAATGTTTGATCTTCATGGATAAAAAACCGCAAAGCCGGCAACATACGTTCAACAGAATCAATAAGAATACGCGGTGCCGCTTCATTGCTATGCACAAAAAGATGACGCAAAGACAATAAATCCGATAACAAATTCAGTAAAATGACAGGGCTACGGGAAATATGACCGCCATCAACCAAAATCTGACGTGAAAGCTCTTCGATAAGAAAGGATTGTGCTTTTTTTTTCACTGCCTCTGAAACAGGCAAAGCAAGAGATGCAAACGTCAAAGCAGCTGCTGCTTGTAAACGTTGATCATTGTTTTCCATACTACAAATCGTTATACGCAAATAACGAAACTGGAAACCAAGTGCACGTAAAAAGCATTTTTCAAACCGCTCACTTGCCCCTTGTAACAACATTTTTGAGTTACAAATCCACGAAATCAAACGCCGTGCCACAACCGGACTACTCCAAGCAAGTCCCTTCACCTTTTTGCCCCATTGATCAAGCCAATCTTCTAAGAGAGCACGTGCATGTGCCGCTGCTAAATCACTCTCCGCTGCTGCCATATGACGCAACCAATGAAAATCATGCAAAGCCACCTCCCATTCCGGCGTTGGTGGAACTAATGAAAAAGGAGAAACAGCACCAGAATGAACAATATGACCTGCAAAAGGAAAACGACCATGATAAAATTCATGCGCCATCATCGGATCAGCTAAATGCAAATCAATAGGATGCGCTAAAATTTTATGAGGACGAAACCCCGAAAACCGCCAACGAAACAGTGGTCCAACCCATAAACACCGTATAAATTGATGTGCTCTATAGACAAAGTCCGCTGCCTTTATCTGAGGACCTTTTACCGCAATCGCCACAATCTTATCTCCATTTGTGCTGAATCAAGCACAATTTCAGCCATTTTAGTAAATGAACCGTTAATTAAGCCACTTTTCGCAAGCGCGCTGCAAAAAAACCATCCATTCCTAAAAAAATATTTTTCTCGGCGTCAAAATTTTCATGACAAAAATCTGCAGGTGTTGTGCGCAAAATGCCCTCAACGGAGAGCAAATGCGCCATAACACCCATTTCCTCTGCAAGGATAGGCTCTAAAACAATGTCACCACGTTCTGATAAAATTCTTGTAATGAGATCTTCCCCTTCTTCTTTTGCCAATGAACAATTGGAAAAAACAATGCGCCCTCCTTTCTTCAACAAAGCAATAGCTGCGACAAGTAGATCATATTGCAACGCCGCTAATTTGATGACATCGTTCATCGATTTCGTCCATAAAATATCCGGATGACGACGTATTGTTCCTGTAGAAGAACAAGGAGCATCAAGAAGCACAGCATCAAAAAGCTGTTTAGGATGAAAATTTTTCACATCCCCCTCACAGCAGCGAACTGAAAAATGAAGTCGCTCCATATTTTCCTTCAAGCGTTTTAGCCGATTAGCAGAGAGTTCAATTGCTGTCACATCAGCCCCTTGCAAAGCTAGTTGTGCTGTTTTTCCTCCGGGGCTTGCACAAAGATCAGCAACCTGTTTACCATGAATATTTCCGAGTAAACAAGCAGGCAATGAGGCAGCAAAATCTTGAATCCACCAAGCCCCTTCCATATAGCCTGGTAATTCAGAAACAGAACCCTCTAAACGACTCAACCGAACCGAACCATTGGGCAAAACAACACCCCCCAACCGTTCTGCCCATCCACGACTATCGGATTTAACTGTCAAATCAAGAGGAGGTGGGGCACTTTGAATTTCTAAAATCTGCTCTGTTTTTTCTTTTCCATAAGTTGACACTAAAAGCTGTCCAAACCATACCGGAATGCCTTCAATATGAGGAGCTTTCTGGCGTAAAAATACTGCCTCACGTGCAACATTGCGTAAAAGAGCATTCACTCCCCCTGAAAAACGACACATACGCGGATCAAGTTTTGCCACACGCACAGCTAAATCAATGGCCGCATGATCAGGAATATCAAGGTAAAGAATTTGCGCCGCACTGATATGCAAAAGATGCTGAAGTGAAAGTGCTTGTGAAGGCAAAGGCCTTTTCAAAAAGCGCCTTAAAGCATCTGTAATCTGCCCCCGATGCCGCAACGCCGCAGCCAAAATAGCACGACACAACAAACGATCTCGCTGTGAAAGCCCTAAATATTGTGGATGTCCATATTCATTATCCGTCAAACCAGAAAGAGAGGTCTTTTTATCAAGCACCACCCCTAAAAGACGAACAGACACCTGCCGGACAGCTAATCCTGGAACATTTTTTTCGGACATAGGCCCCGCTTTCCCGTGTTTTAAAACAACACCTTTATGTCTTTATCCCCTGAAGAACTTTATGATCGAGGTCTCTTTGAATCTCCATAACGAAGCCAAGAAGGGCGTTTTTTAATACGCTGAACAGTACTTTCTTCGTTAAAGACACTTGTTTGCGCACCAGAATTCAAATCTCTAAAGTCACTGCTTTTTTTATGTAAACCAATTTTTTCATTCCATCCCATATTTTCCACTCTTGCTCCTTTCATCTCTTCTGCTTGCCGACGAAGAGCAGCAATACGATTTGCTGTTGCGGGATGGGTAGAAAAAAGACTATCGGCCCCTTCACCACGCAAAGGATTGATAATAAACATATGTGCTGTTGCCGGATTATGTTCTGCCTCTTCATTGTATACCGTATGCCCCCCACCTGCAATTTTACTCAATGCTGAAGCCAACCATAAAGGATTTCCGCATATTTCAGCCCCTCGCCTATCAGCAGCATATTCACGGGTGCGACTAATGGCCATTTGCACCAGCATTGCAGCAAAAGGTGCTACAAACAGGGCAAGAAGTCCTCCGATTGCCCCAGTACTATGAGAATTTTCAGAAGAATGACGCTGTCCCCCCATAAAAAAAGCGAAATTACCAAGCATTGAAATTGCCCCGGCAATCGTTGCAGTCAAAGTCATCGTTAACGTATCACGATGCTCAATATGAGCAAGCTCATGCGCCATCACTCCAGCCACTTCTTCTGCACTCAACTGATTTAGCAATCCAGTACTTGCAGCAACAGCTGCATTCTGAGGATTACGTCCTGTAGCAAAAGCATTTGGCTGTGCATTATCAATAATATAAACTTTTGGTTGAGGAAGAGAAGCTCTTCGCGCTAAATCGCTTACAATCTTATAATAAACGGGAGACGAATGTTGATCGACTTCACGTGCACCATACATGCGTAGAACGATTTTATCCGAATTCCAATAAGAAAAAAAGTTTAAGCCACCAGCCATCAAAAGTGCGATGACCATGCCATTGCTTCCGCCAACCAGATAACCAACTCCCATGAAAAGAGCAGTCATAAAAGCCAAAAGCATTGCTGTACGCATTATGTTCATGACTCAAAAAACTCCATGATAAAATACTATTAATTCTATATGATGGGGTTTTCTTTTTACTTCTTCAATGAAGAAAGGTATAAAATGGATAAAAAAGACTATAAAATAAATAAACAAAATGCCACTGCTGCTAAACAACAACCCCTTTCTCCGGCAGCACAACGTGCCCTAAACGAAGCTGAAGAAAGGCGTAAACATGAAACAAACGAAGAAAAACCTTTAGAAAACGGTGGACGCGGCGGCAAAGACCCTTCACGTTATGGAGACTGGGAAATTAAAGGCCGCGCCATTGACTTTTAAAAAGACCACATTGATTTAAAAAATCACACACCCTTTTAAAGAGAATCAGTTTTTGACAAACAAAAACCGAGAATCATCGTCCTTCAATATAAAAGCTTTTACAAGACAAATATGAAATAAATGAAGACAAGTCCTTAAGAAGGTAAGTGCAGCAGCAAAAACCCATCACACTACGGAGATTATAAAAATTAAAGCCACACCACGACTTTTAAAAAACGCATGTTGATTTAAAAAATCAACATGCTCCTTTAAAGAGGATCTGTTTTTTGTCTGTTAAAAACCAATAATAATTGCTCTTCTCCATAAAGGCTTTAACGGCAAATCTGATTATGTTTAAAAATAATCATACCTCTTCTGAGATAGGAGCAGATTCCGTTTTAGCCGCAGCAGCTTCTTCAGCAGCTTGCTTTGCTGCTGCTATACGTTCTTGTGCTTTTTTGCCCGGTTCACCTTTGTGTGGGTTATTGCGGGTTGGACGTTTTTTTAATCCAGCAGCATCCAAAAACCGCAAAACGCGATCTGTTGGCTGGGCTCCCTGACCAAGCCAATATTGAATACGTTCTTCATTCAACTTTACACGTGGTCCATCTTTAGGTAACATTGGATCCCATGCACCAACACGCTCAAGAAACCGCCCATCGCGCGGACTACGAGCATCCGCAACGATAATGTGATAATAAGGACGTTTTTTTGAGCCTCCACGGGACAAACGAATTTTCAATGCCATATTTTATCTCCTATTGTCAGTTCTGGCTTTCGTTTAAATTTTCTTTTTTTATTTTTTGCTTTTCAGCAATGACTTCATGCTGGTGCACGACTTCTTTAATGATAAATTTTAAAAATTTCTCAGCAAAATCAGGATCAAAATGCGTGTCTATAGCTAATTTCCGCAAACGCTTTATCTGATATTGCTCACGCAGAGGATCTACCGCTGGCAAATTATAACGGGCTTTTAAGCGCCCAATTGCCTGCGTACAACGAAACCGTTCTGCTAAAATATGAATTAACGTGATATCAAAATTATCAATAGATTGTCGTAAATACGCCAATTCACTCAATATTTTTTCCTGCATCATACTTCCTTCCCTCTTTGCATCTTATTTTTTCTTGAGATGCTGAGGAAAATTTACCCCTCTATCGGCAGGACCATTGGAAAAACCAGGAAATGTAGGCCCACGCCCCGGAAGACCGGGTAATACATTCCCCCCATGACCACTTTCTATCTGCTTTTGAAGTTTTGAAAGTTGCTTTGGATCAAACTCCGATAAATCAGGCAGAGCTCCAGGATCTTTTCCCAAAGCTCCCATTCCCCCAAGGCCCATTTTAGATCCAAGTGCTCCAAACATTTTTCCCATTAAACTGCTTTTCCCTTTACCTCCTATGGCTTTCACCATATCCGCCATTTGGCGATGCATTTTTAAAAGCTTATTAATATCAGCAGCACTTGTTCCAGAGCCCTTAGCGATTCGTTGTTTACGGCTATGTTTCAACAATTCCGGATTGGCGCGTTCTAAAGGCGTCATTGACGAAATAATAGCCAATTGACGATTAAACAAACTATCATCAAGACCGGCAGCAGCAATTTGATCTTTTACCTTTCCCAAACCGGGCAACATTCCCATAATGCCCCCCATCCCGCCAAGTTTTTTCATTTTTTGCAACTGATCTGCTAGATCATTAAGATCAAATTTTCCGGCTTGCATCTTTTTTGCAAAAGCAGCTGCCTTCTCATGATCCATTGTTTCAGCAGCTTTTTCCACCAAAGAAACAATATCACCCATTCCGAGAATACGATCAGCAATACGAGTAGGATGAAATTCTTCCAAATCGTCTATTTTTTCCCCAATTCCGATTGCTTTTATCGGCTTTCCCGTTACAGCACGCATTGAAAGGGCGGCTCCACCGCGTCCATCACTATCCATACGTGTTAAAATAATTCCTGTAATTCCCACACGCTCATCAAAAGAACGTGCTAGATGGACAGCATCCTGACCAGTCAGGCTATCAGCAACCAACATAATTTCATGAGGACGGCAACAAGCTTTAATTTCAACTAATTCAAGCATCAAAGCTTCATCAATATGATTACGCCCTGCCGTATCAAGAAGCAGGACATCATAACCGCTAAGTTTAGCTGCCTGTACCGCACGTGTTGCGATATCGACGGGGGACTGTCCTGCAATAATGGGCAAGCTTGCAAGCTTTGCCTGTTCTCCTAATTGACGCAGTTGTTCCTGTGCTGCAGGACGACGTGTATCTAACGAGGCCATGAGAACTTTTTTATTGTGCTTATGGGTTAAACGCTTTGCCAACTTTGCTGTTGTTGTTGTTTTTCCAGAACCCTGTAAACCAATCATCATGATAACAACAGGTGCTGGTGCGTTTAGATCACTCAGAACGCCTTCATTTCCAAGCACATGAACCAGCTCGTCATGAACGATCTTAACAACCATCTGACCAGGTTTAATTGATTTAACAATTGCAGACCCAACAGCTTTTTCACGAACCCTATCAGTAAAAGAACGTGCGACATCAAGTGCAACATCGGCCTCTAACAAAGCGCGACGAATTTCTCGCAGTGCCGCTGCGACATCCTGATCCGACAAAGCACCACGCCCTGTTAAATGAGACAGGATGAAGCCAAGGCGTTCTTGTAAGGATTCAAACATCATTTACCTCATTGCTGCATAACAAACCAACCAAAGCAGCATCCGAGAACGCACCGCGCCGTCGGATGTTGACCTCTGAGATCTCTTTATACCCTTATTACACTGGGGTCTCAGTCGGTGGCTCCAAGTTAATTTTGTCACTGAAAGCTTGCCCTTTCAAACAATAAAACCCACACTTTGTCAAGATTTATCATACAATACCTTTTATACGAAGCAAAAAGGTAGCAGACATTATTCCTCAAAATTCCCCACCTCAACACGCATAAAATGACCTGTTTCCTGTTCCATACTCCATAATTCACCACTTGAGATATCAAACCAAACCCCGTGCAACGTCAAAATACCCTGATCTTTACGCGCCTTTATCCAGGGAAATGTTTCTAAATTTTTCAACGAATGACGAATAGAAAGTTTCTCTAATGCGGTCTGCTGCTCTGAAGGGGTCAACGACTTGTTTTCAATAATTGTTTGTGCTGCTGGTATCAAAAGACTTATCCATTGACCAATAAAATCATTTGACGATAAAGACTTGCACGTCCCCTCAAGAGCAGTGTTCACCCCCCCACAATGGGCATGACCAAAAACAACAATATGCTTCACCTCAAGCAATTGGACAGCATATTCAATCGCTGCTGATGTTGCATGATACTGATTATCAGGAGAAAAAGGAGGAACCAAATTTGCCACGTTGCGCAGCGTAAAAATTTCACCTGGTTTAGCATCAAAAATCGTTTCTGGTATTGCCCGCGAATCACAACAAGCAATGACCAAAATTTCAGGCTTCTGCCCCTCTATTGCTAATTGCTGATAATGTGCCGTTTTATAAAAAAAATGATTTTTTATAAAAGACCGGTAACCGCTTAAGAGTCTTTCTGGTAAACGCGTCATTTGATATTCACTTTCATTTTATCTCTTTTGAAAAAACAGACTACTAACATACAAAAGCACTAAAAATGTCCTTTCATCGAGCAAAATATTTCCATAAAGCAGCAAATTATTACTGTAAAATGAAAGAAACACCTTTATCCTCTCCTAATAAAGGACTATTCTCCTTAGAAGGAAACTGTTACACTTTAAGAAATAAAGTACAACACTACAGAGAATGATAAAATGGCCTACTGCTGTAAAAGAAGAGACCTCTAAGAGCAAAAAAGGGAAGATTATTGTGTTAAAACAAAAAATATCAGAAACAAAAAACAACCAAGATGAAATAGAAAAAATCCTTTTTGCTCATACCGATAAAGAAGATATTGCCTGTTACGAAAATACAGAACTCCAAAAAGCCACAATTACCGCCATTGAAGCTTTTAATCTTCATCAAGCAGGCAAAAGTATTATCTGTTTTGAACAAAATTTGACCCGTAATAATAAACCTATAACAGTTATCACACTGGTAAATGATAACAAACCTTTTCTTCTTGATTCTATCTTGAATATCTTTAATCAGCATAAAAATCATATTTATTTGATTGCACATCCCGTCCTTGATTGTGCCTCCGGACAACGCATCAGCTTGATGCAAATCCATATTGAATCCTTAAATGAACAGCAGATACAAAAGCTTAAAGAAGAGATTACCTTAGTCCTTGAACAGGTCAATGCCGCTGTGCAAGACTGGCAACCTATGCTTGAAGAAGTAAGAAAGCATATCCATGCCTATCAAACAAATCTCCCTACACACTACAAACAAGAAAGCGAAAAAGCCATTGAATTTCTCAATTGGTTGATGGACGATAATTTCATTTTTCTTGGGATGCGCACTTATAACTTCATCAAAGACAAAGAGCCCTCAAAGGCCTTTACACCCAGCAACATTGAACTAGGCATTCTCACTGATGCTTCTATTCGTATTATTGGCGATCCAGGTGTGAAAGAGCCTCCACAAGAAATCCTGTCCTTTATGGAAAATGATAATTTGCTTATTGTGACAAAAGCTAATAACCGCTCAAAAATTCACCGTTCTGTTTGGCTCGATTATATCGGTCTTAAAATCTTTGATAAAGAAAACAAACTCTGTGGAGAATTGCGTATTGTAGGGCTATTTACCTCCTCAGCTTATACGCGCTCTATTTTGCAAATTCCTTTCTTAAAAGAAAAAGCCAAAACTATCATTCAACGCCTTGGACATAATAGTGCCGACTATTCTGGAAAAGCACTCATCAGTGTTTTAGAAACCTATCCAAGAGATGAAATATTTCGCTCTGACATTGACACATTGACAGAAAATGCCAAACTCATCATGCAATTAGATGAACGTCCACGTTTGCGCGTGCTTGCTCATACGGATTCTTTTGGACGCTTTGTTTCGATACTTGTCTATGTACCCCGTGATCAATATAGTAGCAACGTTCGCGAAAAAATTGGCGAATATTTTGTTAAGCTCTATAATGGTGATTTTTTTGAATCTCATCCGCTATTTTTGGAAAGCACACTCACACGTGTTTATTATATCATCCACCGCAAAGGGAGTGAAAGTGCTCCTCTTATTGAGCGCACCAAACTTGAACAGCATGTACGTTTTATAGCCCAAAGTTGGGAAGAGAGTGTTCAAACCATAGCTCTTACCCGCAAAATAACAGAACAACAAACGCGCTTAGCCAGCCAATTTCCCAACAGCTATCGTGACTTATTTTCCACTGAAGATGCCATTGAAGATGCCGGACATATTTTAAGTCTTCATGATAAAAAACCGCTTTTTGTTACGTTTTATAATACCTACAATAAAGAAAAACAAAGTATTTCTCTCCGACTCTTTCACCGCTACGAAGCACTAGCTCTTTCCAAACGCGTACCACTCCTTGAAAATATGGGATTTAGAGTCATTGCTGAACAAACACTTGAATTACCAGATGGCAACGGACAATCTGTATATCTTCATGATATGCAACTAGAAAGCGCTTTCCAATTTTGTATAGATTTCGAGAAAACTGGTCAAAAACATGCTGAAACATTCGAAGCGGTTTGGGCTCAAAATGCAGATAACGACGCCTTTAATGCATTAACCCAAACAGCAGAGCTTGATTGGCGTGAAATTGTCATTTTGCGCCATTATGGGCGCTATCTACAACAAGCTGGAATTCCTTATTCACAAGACCGGGTTGCCCAAACTTTAAACGCCTATCCTAACATTACCCAAGACCTTTATGCTTTGTTTCATTTGAAATTTCATCAAAGCCATACAGAAAAAGAGCGGGAAAAAAACCAACAGATCATTCAAAAACGTATTGAAGAAAAATTACAGAAAGTATCCGGTTTAGATGATGATCTCATTTTACGCCGTTATCGTAATCTTATCGATGCAAGCTTACGCACGAATGCCTTTACCCCTCTTGCCAACGGAAGTCCACGACGTATTTTAGCAACCAAGTTAGATCCACGCCAAATTGAAGGCTTACCCGAACCGCGTCCTTATCGAGAAATTTTTGTTTATGGACCAGAAGTTGAAGGTGTTCATTTACGCTTTGGTCCTATCGCTCGTGGTGGAATCCGTTGGTCAGATCGCGCGCTAGATTACCGCACTGAAGTGCTTAACTTAGTCAAAGCCCAACAGGTTAAAAATGCGGTTATTGTTCCTGTCGGTGCCAAAGGGGGATTTTACCCTCATCGTCTTCCTCAAACAAATGATCGTGCCGTAATTATAGAAGCCGCACGTCAAGCTTATATTGACTTTATCAAGGCTTTACTTTCCATCACCGACAATCTGATTAATGGTAAAAGAAGTGCACCCCAAAATGTCATCTGTCATGATGATAATGACCCCTATTTTGTTGTCGCTGCCGACAAAGGCACCGCAACCTTTTCTGATACAGCCAACACAATCAGCCAAGAAAACCACTTTTGGCTTGATGATGCTTTTGCCTCTGGAGGATCAGCAGGCTATGATCACAAAGCCATCGGAATTACAGCCAAAGGTGCATGGGAAGCAGTTAAAAGACATTTTCGAGAATCATTTAATCATGATATCCAAACAACCCCCTTCACCTGTATCGGGGTTGGCGATATGTCCGGTGATGTTTTTGGCAATGGAATGTTGCTTTCTAAACAAACCAAGCTTATCGCAGCCTTTGATCACCGCGATATCTTTATCGACCCAGATCCCAATATAGCTGAAAGCTACACAGAGCGTATGCGACTCTTTCAACTCCCTCGTTCCAGCTGGCAGGATTACGACCAAACAAAATTATCAAAGGGCGGTGGTATTTTCTCACGCACAGAAAAAACCATTACTCTATCACCTGAAGCAGCCAAAGCCATTGGCTTTGCAAAACAAACAGGAACGCCCTTTGAAATTATCTCTGCACTTCTCAAAGCTCCTGTTGATCTTTTATGGTTTGGCGGCATTGGTACTTATATCCGTGCAACAACAGAAACAGACGCACAAGTAGGAGACCGTGCGAATGATGCACTCCGCATCACCGGTGAACAAGTGCGTGCAAAAGTTATTGGTGAGGGCGCTAATCTTGGCGTTACACAACGTGGTCGAATTGAATATGTATTAAACGGCGGAAGATGCAATACGGATGCCATTGATAATTCCGCAGGCGTTAATTGTTCAGATGTTGAAGTGAACATCAAAATTGTTCTGGCATCAGCACTTCGCGCAAAAACGCTTACCCGTGAAACACGCAATGAACTCTTGAAAAAGATGACTCCCCAAGTTGAGCAGTTAGTCCTACGTAACAATTATTTGCAAACACTTGCTCTTTCCTTGGCTGAAAGCCAAAGCGCTGCGGATTTACCTTATCAAATACGCTTTATGCACGATTTGGAACAGAAAAAGCTTCTGGATCGTAGAGTTGAAATTCTTCCTGATGAGCAAATTTTACACCAAAGGACAACTCAAGGACAAGGGCTTATTCGTCCAGAACTCGCTGTTCTTTTGGCTTATGCTAAGCTAACCCTACAAGAAGAAATCGCCCACAGCCCCATTGTTGATGATCGTTATTTTGATACAATTTTGTTGGACTATTTCCCAACTCAAATTCAAACAAACTTTGAGAAAGAAATCATTCATCATCAGTTGCGTCGTAATATTATTGCAACACTGATTGCCAATGAGATTGTAAATCGAGGAGGACCGACCTTTGTTAATCGCCTACAAGATGCAACAGAACAAAAGGTAGAAAATATTATTCGTGTTTTTATCGCACTTCGTGATGGTTTTGACATTCCTCAATTATCTGATCAAATCGATACACTTGATAATAAGATACCCGGTCTTATTCAAAACAAGTTCTACGCAGCAATAACCTCCATGCTTTTCGAGACAACCAATTGGGGCTTACGCAATATGGACCTCTCTGTTTCCTTAGAAGAACTTATAAAAACAATGAAGCAAGCCCGGGAAATTATTGAAAAACAGCTTATAAATTTAAGAGATAAAGATATTAATCAAAAAGTTCATGAAAAAGCGATACAATATAATGAAGAAGGAGCACCAGAAGCTTTAGCAAAACAATTGGCTCTCTTGGAAGCTGCTCCAATAATTTGTGATATTTCTTTAATTGCCAAACAAAGCAACAGCGATCTTATTAAAACTGCAGAGATATATTTCTCACTTGCTCAAATCATTCGTACAAACCGCATTCATGAAGCGAGTCAAACAATTCCTGTGCTTGATTATTATGATAATATGGCCTTAAATCAAACCAAAGCAAATATTACCGAAAGTTTACGGCAAATTGTTATGAAAATCCTAAAAAATTATGGAGGAAAAGACAATCCGTTCGCAACCTGGAGAACAACAGAAAAGGATCATATTGACAATGTAATAAACCGTATTGGTCCCCTTATTGAAAGTGATCTCAACATTTCTCGTTTTGCCTTTGCAGCAGGGTTGATTTCACAACTTCAAAACACTGCTTTTCAAACTTAAAGTGGTGCAAAACGGCCAAGTTTTAAAAACCCCAGTTTTGCCCACCCATGACTAATCAGCAAGGGAAGAACGGGGTTGCCATCTGCATTTTTAGGCATAGCGCTCAAAATAAAAAATAACGCTTGAAGATTTCTGGCGTGTGGAGGAAACAAACGCTGCATAGTCTTCAAAAGCTCTGTGTGCTGAATAAAGGCAAGTTCAAATTCTGCTGTCAAATATCCTTCATCATCAAAAGAGAAAGGTCCGCTTATGCGCAGCATACCACCCGTATGAAAAATCAATTCAGCGCGTTTTAAAAGACCACTTTTCCCATAAAAACGATGTTTCCAATTGTCCCCACCATTTGCATCAAACAGATTGGAAACATCATTGAGAATCCATTTTAAATTGCCATCAATTTTTGGAAAATTAATAAACTCAGGTGTAATAAACACGGAAGCATCAAAAGCATCGAAAGTGATATGCCCCGATAAATTATTCTTCTCGTGCTTAAGATCAAGCCGCACAAATTCAGCAGTTATTTTTGGGGGAGTATTTTTTTGTTCTAACGGATTCACAATTGTATCATCAGCATCTTCTAAAAATGTCTGACTTTCAATACTTTCTTGCATAACATTTTTATCTGTTATCTGAGATTGCGGTGCTTCGTGAAATTTCTGATCTCTAAGAGATGATGCAACGGGAAAAATTTCAAGCCCTTCAGCCATAAACTTAAATGTCTTACCAGATTTCGAAGGATCTGTCCCAATCACCAAATTGTGCCAACGCGACATTATGGGATTTTTTCCAAATAAAACAATTGATGCAGGAGAATGAACTTCTACCTCTACCCAATGAGGTACATAAATTGGTGCACTAACGGTTAAATGCGCAGTTGATAAAGAAAAACCGTACAACGGCCAAGCAAACTGAAATTGATCACAAACAACACCGATCCGTAACGGATAACCATTCTTGCGTATATGTTCGCACATAGCTGTCATTTCACGAGTGGATACCCTTGCAAGGACACTGGAAAGACGCTCTTCTATTTTACGTGAAAAAAAAACCAGACTGAACTATAAATGAGTATCACAACAAGACAAAACATTCCACAAAGGAAACGGCTTAAAGAAAGATTTTTCCGGAATGATGTCAATTGAGAGAATGTAAGCAAAACTAAAATTCTCCTTATTTCATGATAACAATCGACATAATCATAGTTCTTAACATTCACACGCACACAGTTGATACACAAAAAATTTTTTGCAATGCATTTTCAAACCATCGGCTCAAAGCCTGATCATAGATTAAACGACCTTTCAAATGTGCAGAAGCTGGCTGAGCACCCTTTTCAGTTAATTTTTGTGCTGAACGCACAACCAAACGTCGCATCATAGCCCGTGTGAATTCAGCATGAAATTGCAAGCCCCATGCATTTTTTCCATAACGGAAAGCTTGTGTAGGATATGTATAACCCGTTGCCAAAAGCGTTGCCTCTTTAGGTAAATCATAAATACCTTCATCATGAAAATGATAAACCATTTCCGGCCACTTCATCAATGCCTTGCCTTGTGGAGTCGCTTCCAGCGGATACCAGCCAACTTCAACGGTTCCATCATTTCTTGTACAAACACGCCCACCTAAATTTCGTGCTAACATTTGTGCCCCAAGACAAATACCTAAAAAAGGCTTATTCTCTTTCAACACCAAAGAAATCCAATCAATTTCCTCACCAATATAGGCTTCCTTGTCATTCACACTCATGAGCCCCCCTAAAATGACGACACCAGCATAATGCTCTAACGTATTGGGAAGTTTCTGCCCTAAAATAGGACGGTAAATATCAAGAACAAAACCACTTTTCTGCAAAAACTTTCCTAAGCGACCAGTATAGGTAGATTGGCGATGAATAACAACGGCAATTCTTGGTTTGCTCTTTCTTTGCTTTTTATCAGGACATCTTTGCATCACAAACATGTTTCAACCAATCACTTTTGCAGCTAAGTAAAATTTCATTTTTTAAGCATAAGAGAATAATTTCGATACAGAATATTCACTATAGTTTTTTTAAAACAACCGAAATTTCTTTTTCGACAAAAACGCATCTTCTTCTATTTTAACCCCTGGATCATCAACATTTAAGCGAATTTGACTAGATTCTTCTGTATCTTGTTTATCTATCTGTGCATGATGCAAAAGATCAACTTTTACAGAAGGAGACTTTTCTAACATTTCACCTTCAACAACAGCATTTTTATCCACCTTATCTTCTTTATCTTCTTGGTCTTTTTTTGTCAGCACAAGAGTATCAGCCTCCAATGTGAGAGGGGGCATACGGGGAGGTGCTTTCCATTCAAAGCAGCCCAAACGTCCACTTATTGGAGAGATGACTGCCCAAGAAGAAAAAATAGTACCGTCACACATCCATACCGGATCACGTTCAGCACGCAGCGCCAAAGAAAGCCATTGCCGCACTGCCGCCTGATTATTACCCTGTGCTTCTTCAATATCTGCTAGCAACAAATAAACACTTTCCCGCTTATGATATTGAAGTGCTTTTTGTGCCTGTTCCCTAGCTAATACTCTTTCACCTGCATCAAGAGCAGCTTTAGCAATAAGAAAAGTGGATTCAAATGTATCTTTATTATAAGAAGCAAGTGTCTTAGCTTTTTTTAAGCGCCCAACGGCCCCTTCTTCTCTTTCAAGATAAAGAGCTCCCAAATCAGGATGAGGTTCTTTTTGCCAAGCAGCAACAATCATTTTATCAGCTTTGCGTGTTTCATTTAATTTATAAAGAATATCGGCGGCAATCACTGTTATAGGTATAAAATCAGGCACGAGTTTATGTGCTTTCAAAATAGCCTTACAAGCATCTACAGGATGCGTCCTCAACAGATGAAGAGCCTGCCCACTGAGCAGTAAAGCCTGTAAATGTTGACGCTCTGGAGCCAAGCGGACAGAACGCGGTAAAGCTTTTTGCGCCTGTTCAAAAACATCAAGTGCTTTATCCCAGCTCCCCTCTGCGCTCAAGCGATCAAGCACTGCTTGATGCGCCCACAAAAGTGCTGGTGATAAAGCCTGTGCTTCTTGTGCATATTGTTGTGCTGCTTCATACGCATTGGTCTTCATAGCTTCACGAAATAAACCGTAAAGCCCAGCCAGTTTTGTCTGTTTTTCTTTTCTCATTTGCTCATAAAGACCAATGGCACGAGCAGAGTTATTCTGCAAAGATAAAGTTTGTGCTTGTAAAAGCTTAGCCAATGGCTCACGATTTCCTGCAAGATATTTTTCAACACGTGTCTGCATTTTTTGCGCTACAATAGCATCGCCAGCAAAAACTGCAAGAAAGCCCTGTGAAAGAGCTTCATAACCGTGCTTTTGACGACGTTTATAAAAATAATTGGAGAGAATGTGAGGTACGGAAAAAAGTATAGAAAAAAGCCACCATAAAAGCGCCAAAATTCCAAGAAATAAAATGAGTAAACTTAGAGCTGTCAACAATGAAACGGAAAATCGAAAGTGCGAAAACGTTATAACAAGGACATCATTGTAATTAGCAACCCACTCAAAAGCTAAGCCAAACAGACATACAACAAAAGTATAAATCAAAATACGTATCATTTTTAGCCTATTTACATGCTTGTTGCCTTAAAAGATCCTTGTTGTGCAGACAACAACAACTGCTGAAGAAGGTTATGAACAGCAACATATCTTTCAAGTTGGTGAACAAAGTTTACTGAAACATCTTTTGCACTTTGAGGCAATTTTTGCCATTCACTTAAAGCCTTTTCGTAATCACCTGTTTGAATAGCAACTTCCATCCGGGCCGCGATTGCTTCCAATGTCATACCTTCAACATTTCCAATCGGTCGCGAAACAATCAAACCTTTTATCCATGCCAAAATCCGTTCAAAAAAACCAGCATCTGACGCAACAATCTTTTGCGTTGCAACAATTGCATCGGCAATATTGGCAAAATCAGCTGCAAGTTGAACTGAACTAGGAAACCCGATAGGGGCTGTTTTTTGTAACAAATCAAGCCCCTCAATCGAAGGCGATAATTGTTGTAATATTTTCAATTCGTTGACATAAGATCCGCCACGCTCTACAGCATTCTTCAGCGAATTAATCGCAATAAACAACGCCGTATTTATTTTTTCCTTCCCATCACTTTTAACAGTAATTTCTTTCTGCAGAGTTTCTAAACGTTGCTGTAAAGCCGCAAGAGCACTTGCATTGCTCTGCCCAATTAACATAGCAGCTTTCATATCTTTTGAGATACCAACTAGAGTGAGCACATACTCTTCAAGACCACTTACTTTTTCCTCTAAAGCCGTAAAAGCTTTTTTGCTTTCTTCCTGCGATGCTTCACCACTTTGAAATGTTCCAAGCTGACGTGATGAAAAAGAAGAAATTTCTGCTTTCAAGCTATCGATTTCCTGAAGCGCATACTTCAATTGCCTTATTGTCTCTTCACTTTGAATTTTTGCAGTTTCAGCAATCTGCAAAGCATTTTCCTCTCCAGTAGGATTGCTAAGTAAAGAAAACGAAAGCAAACCTGCCCACTGAAGACCCATAAAAATACCCAAAGCGATAAAACCACCGAAAATTCCTGAAATTGATAAGTAAAGCCACATCATACCTGATATGGATTTACTCTGTATGCTTTGCTTCTCTACTTTACCCGCTTCTATTCTATCTGCTTCTACAGAATTTTGTGTCTTTTGCTCTGAATTATGGCCTACAATATCCTGTTCAATCACAGGTTTCTTACGGCGAACACCGGTGTAATGCGGTTTAACTTTCGATTTTGAAGAATCTGCCATTTTAATCACTTTTTTGGTACTTTTTTTAACGATAAAAGAACAAAATGAAAAAATCTTTAAAAATGAAACTTTTTTCAAAAAACATAAATTATTTTACACTCTTTTTATCAAGAGTATATTTTCATAAAATTTTTCAACAATGCATCCTTCTTTAAAGTATTTATAATTATAGAGCTCAAGAAACAAGCTTTTTAAAACGACATCAGCATTTTATACTAAAAAATATAGTTTCATTTTTAATCAAGGGAACAATTATATTCAGAAAAAATGCTAAAACGCATTTTTTCTGAAAGGAATTCATTTTAAGAGAAGTTCTTTGCATCTTTGCCTGTCCGTGCTACCCACATATAAAAGAAGCTTAAACACAAGGTTTTGTCTGAAATGCGTCTGTTAGGAATAGAAACAAGTTGCGATGAAACTGCTACTGCTGTTATTGAACACACTATTGGAGGAAACAGCCAAATTCTTTCCAATATTGTTTGGAGCCAAACGGATCATCATGCACCTTACGGCGGTGTTGTTCCTGAAATTGCTGCTCGTGCCCATGTTGAAATTCTTGATGAGTTGATTCTGAAAGCTCTAAGAGACGCTCATACAAAACTGAAGGACATTGATGCCATTGCAGTCACAAATGGTCCTGGTTTGATAGGAGGACTTTTAGTAGGCGTTATGAGTGCTAAAGCACTGTCTCTTGCCACTGGAAAACCTTTTATTGGCGTCAATCATCTGGAAGGCCATGCTTTGACAGCGGTACTCACGCATAATGTTCATTTTCCCTATTTATTGTTGTTAGTTTCAGGTGGACATACACAAACAATCCTTGTTCACGGAGTAGGCAATTACCAGCGTTTAGGAACCACTATTGACGATGCATTAGGAGAAGCTTTTGATAAAACAGCAAAACTCTTAGGCCTTCCTTACCCTGGAGGCCCAGCAATTGAAAAAGCCGCTTTATTGGGCAATAAAAACCGTATTCCTCTTCCACGACCTTTAAAAGGTGAAAAACGATTAGATTTTTCTTTTTCTGGTCTAAAAACTGCCGTTCGACAAGCCGCAACAGCTATCTCCCCTCTCACAGAAAGCGATGTTGCTGACATTGCAGCAAGTTTTCAAGCAGCCGTTACCGATACAGTATATGATCGCGTTTATTTAGCTTTGCAACACTTTACCCAGCAGTATCCTCTTTCTCGTCATCAAGGACCGCGTCCTCCTGCTTTAGTTGTTGCAGGAGGAGTAGCAGCAAACCAAGCTATTCGATTAACACTGCAAGAACTTGCCGATCAACAGGGCTTTGAATTTATCGCTCCTCCTCTTTCCTTATGCACCGACAATGCTGCAATGATTGCTTTTGCCGGTGCACAAAGACTGGCACGAGGAGAAAAAAGCTCCCTTGACATTGCTCCTCGTTCACGCTGGCCATTGGATGAAAAATCCGCTCCCTTAATTGGAACAGGACGCCGTGGAACAAAAGCATAAGAAAAAAAATCAACTTCTTTTATTCACAGAGCATAAAATGAACTCTCGTCATTTGGCATTTTATCTGTTACCCTTATCACCATAACTCTTGAACTTTAGGTAACTAATTTCTTGCCATTCAATGAAACCATATTGTTCAAACTTTCTAGACAAAAACTGAAAGAATAACTCAAATTGCACATGCTTAGCGACTGATCTTAAGCCTGTTTCCAAAAAAGCCAGATAACAGGAAACAAAATCAAAATATCTTCATGTATCCTATAAAAATATCAAGGTCTTTTGCACCTCACTTTCCAAGCCAGAGAATAATTAAAGTAGAAACCAGCACTCCTATAAAAAGAAGGAGATAACACCTCAAAGTGTCTACATTTATTGTAAAGACCTTCGATAAGATAACGTGCATCGTAAAATGTTCATCATAATTCTGTACTGTTTGTCTGTTTGGACTGAAAGAAAGGTAAGAATACAGTTTTTCTTCCTCATCCTTTCTATTATTTATGTATCTACATATCACCTCTCTGAGTAAAAATTTTAGCATTTTTTCCTCTCTTCAAAAAAGCTGAAGTTCTTGGGTAATATCAGTGTAATCTCTAGAGTGAGAAGAAAACATAAAGTTTGGCTTAAAACATCATAATACTACAGCCAACAACACAATTTATAGCCAGCCATAAGAGTGATCAAAGACAACAGAGATATCGCCCCTCATGAGTTTCATCATCATACCCCATAGTCTTTAAAAAGCCCTTTCAAAACTTGGTGCCATCTGCCTTTAACACTAAGATTACAGGGTTTATCGATAGAAATTATGCCACTTGCCATGAACGAACATATGAATAATATACTCTACTATGCAGTAAAAAAACTCTCATCTTTGAATCTTGGCTTTTTTTAAAAAATGAACGTCTTCAACAAAAGGACAAGGAAGGATTTTAGTTCTTACGAACATTTGAGAAATTTATCTTCAATAAACCGTAATTTTCTGCCAATGCCCACACTTTATTGATTGGAATGTTTCTCCTCAACAGCACTCTTGTTTGTTAAAAATGAAATATTTACAAAGAGACCATTCCCATCACTCGAGTTTTACTCTTAAATTTTGATCCAAAACACTCGAAGCTAGAAAACACGGTATGCCTCTATCACAATTTTATTATTTTGAAAAAAAGCAAAAAATAAATTGATAAGAAGCACTCTTTACTCCATTTAAAATCCAAAATCATTATTGATATGCTATATAAATTTTTATGTTTTATAAAATGTGACATAGTCTCATGAAAAAGGAGGTCTCATGGCTTACTGGCTTTTTAAATCTGAACCCCATAAATGGTCATGGGACATGCAGAAGCAAAAAGGTGCTGATGGCGAACAATGGGATGGTGTCCGCAACTATCAAGCCCGTAACAATATGCGCGCCATGAAATATGGCGATAAAGGCTTTTTTTATCATTCAAATAAAGGATTAGAAATCGTAGGCATTGTAGAAGTCTGTGCTGAAGCACACCCAGACTCTACAACCGCAGATCCACGTTGGGAATGTGTAAATATCCGTGCTTTATATGATATGCCAACCCCTGTCTCATTAAAACAGATCAAAGCCAATCCAAAACTGAAAAATATGGTCTTGGTCAATGTCAGCCGTTTATCCGTACAACCCGTCACAGAAGATGAATGGAGAGAAGTCTGTTTGATGGGCAATCTTAAGAGAGCAAGAGAGTAATTTACAATTATAATTCATCATCTTTGATATTGCATGAGACCATTTCAATATAGTAAAATAATATTTTCGCATTTCTACCTCTCCTCTTCAGAACAAAAAATCGTTTCCTTGCGCATCACAAACAAAGACAGTAATGAACAAAAAAACCTTTGAGAAAAGACTAAAATAACTCTTACGAATGATTGAAAGACAAGAGAAAACCCATATTCGGATCGATCAAAAACAATGAGAGCACCACTGTAGTTTATTACTTCATAAACATAAGCAAGGCGCGACTCAGTGGATTTTACCTTATACCCATCCATGTCCGATACCAACAGAAAGCATTGAATGAAAATTGAAATGCCTCTTTAAAACAAATCTGTGATAAAAGATACATTGTATTATAACTTGAATGAGAGATCTTAATACCGTAAGATTCTCTCATTTCAAACCCTCTTATAATGAATCAAACAAAACCATTCGCTTGCATGTCACAATCGGAATTTCCATGTGGATACAACCAGTAAAGAAAGGAATAAAAATACCTCTCATAAACCTTTTTAATGCAAGAATTGTAGCAACCTTGGAAGCTGACAAATAGTATGATGGTGCCGACTGCTGCATAATGGCTTACTCTTCTTTAGAAGAAGATGACCCTATCAAAGGAAAGCGACAAGCAAAAACAAAAGGGATGTGAATATTTTCTAATCGTTAAAACATATTACTTTGAAATGCTTTTGAAAAACCATAAAGTAAAATTCAAGGAAAGACGATAAAAAATAAAAATGCTTTCAACCTGAAACAATAATTGTAGTCTGTCGATTAATATGTGGCAAGAGACGTTCCATATCACGGCGAGAAAGCGCAATACATCCCTCTGTTGGTGTATAATTTTTTCGTTCTAAATGTATAAAAATGGCACTCCCTTTTGCCATTTTTCGCTCTGTAATATTCCAATCCAAAACCAAAACAATTTCATAAAGCCCATCTTTACGTTGCATTTTTTCAGCACTTTTACAATAAGGAAGACGTACCAAACGATTATAATTGGCATCACCACTCGCATCACACCAACCATCCTGGGCTCGAATACGGCGAAAAGGTAAAACGGAACGTAGAAAAAAATCATGAAAATTACCGCAAAATCCTCTTAAAAAGCGCATCCGTGCCAACGGTGTCGCACCATCACCTTCGCGTTTAAATGCAGAAATACCAGTCCGTCCTAGAGTGCAAAAAAAATGATTCTGGCCAACACGCAAAATACCACGTGCACAATGACCTGCTTGTCGTCGAACAACCATAAAATGAACAAAAGTTTGTTTTTTATAGAGTTTCTTTTTTAATTTTCCTTGCATGAGATATTACTTTTCATGAAACTACTTCGCAACAGTTAATGCATCAACAGAGCTTATAAGGAAAAAAATGAATTTCTATACTCTTTTAATTGTTGAAAATGATAATGATTTGCGCCCTATTCTGATAGAGCAATTGCAAACTCATAAAGAATTTAAAATTTTCCAAGCAAAAACAGCTGAAACAGGGATAACAATAGCTCAAGAAGAGAATGTTGATCTGGCGATTTTTGCGACTGAACTTCCTGATCTTGACGGCCATAAAGCCGTTAAAAAATTACGCACCCAAGGATTTCGTGCTCCCATTATCATGATCACGAATTATGACACAAATTGCGATACTCTTTTAGATCCTGAAACAGGTGCCAATGATTATGTGACAAAGCCCTTTCGTTTTGCAGTACTTTTGGCACGAATTCGTGCCCAATTGCGCCAATATGAACAAAATGACGATGCTGTTTTGTACATTGGTCCTTATACTTTTAAACCTGGACAAAAACTCCTCATTGATCAACAAAACAATAAAATTCGCCTCACAGAAAAGGAGGCTGCCATTCTTAAATATCTCTCTTGCACTAATGAACAAATCGTCAATCGTGAAACACTTTTAGAACAGATTTGGGGCTATAATGAAAACGTTGTTACTCATACCTTAGAGACCCATATTTATCGTTTGCGACAAAAAATTGAAAAAGACCCCTCCAACGCACAAATCCTCATTACAGAGCAAAACGGATATCGTCTCAACCTTTAAATTTCACAGCAGTTATTACTGCCAAAACAATTATGATGTCCATTCATTTTTCTTCTCCGAAGGCAAAATAAAGAAGATTCAACACTTTGATCTATTTGGAAAACCAAAATACAGTAAGCTTCTTCCTACAAACCTTAGCATTCACAAGCAGAAAAAGATCATTGCGTATATGTTCACAAGCGAAATAAACATATGGAAAGTGCTGTAAAAAGGATTGACAATTCCTCTGACAGTCCCTCTCAATGCAAGCATCATGAGACATATGGGAAGCCAGCCCAATAAAATGAGGGCGCCAATTTGTCCCTTTACAAGCACGGAGATTGATGGTCAGACCTTGTTTTATACATTTCACGGACGCCATCATCGGATGGAGTTGCACTCTAGTCGAAATTGTTTCAAGAAAGCGTGTGAATTCGCACCATAATAGCATTTTTGCTTTGCGTGAAGAACTGTTCTCCCATTAAAGAACGCACTAAACAAAAGCGTGAGACAATGCATAACCTCAAAATCAAGAGGAGAGAGAGCTCTCACGCGCTTGTGGCAAAAGCGCAGGCATAAAAACACGCCGCGACTGGCGACGCTGTAGAAGCAAACCTTGATAAACACGTTTCTGAGCCTGACAGATTAAAAGGCCACCAAAATAAGGTAAAAGATGACGTGCCACCGGTTCATAAAAAAATGAAAAAAAGCGCGATACAGAACCTGAAGACGGCATATAATGTACCACTTCTTGTATTGATCCAGAAACAAAATGTGTTTTTTCAAACAAACGAACAATTTGTTGCCGACTATAAGGTTCACCATAACCAAAGGGTGTACAAGCATTGCGCGCCCAAAGGCCAGAGCGATTAGGAACAATAACAATCAATTGGCCATTAGGAACTAAAACACGCCATATTTCATTCAATGTTTCGAATGAATTTTCTGTATATTCAAGTGCATGTATCAATAAAATACAGTCAATCGAAGCATCGGGAAGTGGTAAATCTTCTTCAAAAACAAGAGCTGTAGCAACCTTATCAGCACAAGGCCACGGCAAAGCACCCTGACCAGCAGGCATAAAAGCCAAACATTGTTGTGCACGCATACGCAAAGCAGAAAGATAAGGAAGTGCATAACCAAAACCCATGACACGTTTACCAGTAAGATCCGGCCAACACAAATTTAACTGGCCACACAATGTCTCCTGCACACGCTTACCAAGAACAGAAGCATAAAAATCTTTAAGTGTGACTATATCCACTTCAACATACCATGTAGAAAAAAATTTTAAACATCACAGATTTTCATATACCCCACTTATATGGACCTTTGCCTTTTCTCCGCAATGGCGAAAACTTTTAATATTTCATATTTTAAACCCTAATAACTCCAAAAACAGCATAGAAAGTTGTTCCAATCACTGCACTCAATGCGCTTTATCAATATTCTTTATTTTTTGAAACTTACATCCCATAAAGACTTTCCGTGGATTTTTTTTAACGTTGATAAAGAGAAAAAAATGATTAATTAAAATCAAGCACCCTTTCAAGATAGTTTTTTTCTACTTCTAGAATATGCTCTTTACTAAGGCGTTTACGAATTTCTTCCAAAATCTGCCGTGCACGAATTTGATCACTTTCTTGTGGTATAGCTTCCCCTTCTTGCCCTTGAGTATTTTTTGAAGAAAGAGGACGTCCTAAGGGGTCTTGATGACCAGAAATAGTATTTTGATTATCTCCTGATTCTTTGAGGACTTCACGCATTTTTTCTAAAACATTTTGTGCGCCTTTCCTTAACGATTCTAGAGCAGCTAGCTGTTTTTGTATAGATATCTGATGGTTTCCATGCTCAAGAGCAGTTTCTGCAGAATTCATTTTTTCTTCTGCTTTTTTTAATTCGTCACTCTGTTCAAACCCTTGTTCTGATAATTCTTTTTCTAAAGTTGATAACTCCGACTGCAACTCAGCTTGACGTTTTTGTAAAGATTTTCTTTGTTTTTCCGGCACATTTTCTCCACGTCGTTGTTCCATTTCCAACTGATGTGTTCCATTGAGAATTTCTTGCTGACGACGCATCACATCACCAAGCTGATCCATTTTTTCTTTCATTTGTGCAAATTGGTTTTTTGTCTTCTGCCCACCTTGATTACCTTTTTGAACTTGCAAATGATCGAGGATTTGTTCAACTTCAGACAATAACTGTTCAGCTGCTAAAGAAGAGCCTGTTTTGGCCATTTCTTCAATTAAATTCAGCTTTTCCTTTAATGTCTCTTCTGAAAGATGAGAACGGCCAAGATTACTATTTTTGCCATTTTTGCTATTATTTTGTGTCTTTTCGGCCAAATTTTTAACATAATCATCCATAGCCTGGCGTAAATCGGCCATCAATCGTTCAATTTCTGCAGTTGAAGCACCGTAACGAAGAGCATCACGCAAAGCAGCTTGTGCTTGTTTTAAATTTTTCTGAGCTGATTGGAGCTGATTGCCTTCAATGCCCAAAGCGATCTGCCATAAATAATCGACCACATTGCGCAGATCATCCTCTGTTTCTGCCATAGAAAGCCTTGTCCATGCACTCTGTAGAACAAGAAAATGTGTTGCATTTTGAAGCCCATCTTCTGGCCGCACAAGTAAAGCAGCAAGCATATCGAGTACACGCTCTTTCTTAGAAGCATCAAGGGCCAACAAATGGCGCAATTCACTCACTGCACGCGCAATAGGATTAGAAAAAACACGCTGGGGTAATGTCATAACAAAAGTTTTGCTACGCCCTTTTTGCCCAGCACCATCTTCCGCTACCAAAGTAATTTTAACCTCCGAACCAGCCCATGGATGCACTGATACATCCTGCACCGTCCGCATTTTACCCTTTCCACCACGTGGAAGAAGAAGTGTTATTTCAGGTGCCCTATAAAGAGAAGTAGCGCTTTTGTGCTGATCAAGAAGCGATTCTATTTCAACAAAAGCCTTTGTCACTCCATAATCATCTTCCAACTCATATTGAAGCTCTAATGAACCAGTCAAAATTCGCCCTGGTTTTTCCAACCAACGAACTTTTGGATGCTGGTCCTTAATCATCTGCAAAGACCACTTGAGTTGCTTATGACGTGATGATACAAGCAAATCTATTGAACGTTCCAAGTGTGTTTCAAAATGAACAATTGGATCATTTAAAGGCGTTTTTTCACTTTTCTTGGAAAACAAAACTTTATGGGCATCTTCTTCAGCGAGTGCCTTTACTGTAACACCAGGACCATTAACAACACGCACAACCACATTACTTCCTTCAGGAACAGCAAAGTGTGTTGTCTCACCTTGTGTTAAATAAATGGGTGCCACACCGGTATAAGCAGGTGGTGTTACCCAAGCATCAATGCGCATGGATGCTTCATCGACGAGAGGACGTAAATCAAACGCATCTACTAAACGCCCTCCTAAAGAGCCAAAAGAAAAACTAAAAGCACAGACACAAAGGAGAATACATACAGTCCTAAGAGCCAAGGGATCCCAAGCCGCACTATTAGGATAAGCAACCCCAGTTTTTAGATGGTATAATTGTTTGGCCATACGACGTTGATGTTCGCGCCAAATAATTTCATGAAAATCTTCATCATCTTCAGGACATAAATGATCTGCTTGAACGCTTAAAGGCTGATTTTTGAGGCCATTTTCTTGTTCAAGACGTCGATTAACTTCCTTGAAAGTAGGCAACCGAAAGCTGACAAGAAAAAACAAACTTCCCACAGCAGAAAAAAAGATAAGGCCAAGTAAAAGTAAATGGGGCCAATATCCCAGAATACCAAAAACACCCAACCAACTAAGCGAACAAAAGAGACTGAGAACGAGAAAAAACGGCAACAACCGTACCCATATCCGCTCAAAAAAGAGGATACACCACATCAAAATGCGCACATACAAAAGCTTTATTGCTAAAAAACTTTTGCTGTTTTCATTTTTCATAGACAAATATTTGTCCCCTTTTAGAGTGATGAATTACAATTATAAAATTCATACAAGACAATTTCCAGGAAATAAATTGTTTCATCAAAGTTTAGTAAAAATAAGACCAAAAACATTGAACAATGTTCAATCTCATCTGAACTCAAATCCAATCTGGAACATAATCACAGCCTATCAATTGTGCATAATCAAGACGTGGACGAATAACCGCATAACGCGTATCCTGAACGAGAACTTCTGGCACCAAAAGTCGGCTATTATAAGTGCTTGCCATCACAGCACCGTAAGCACCAGCCTCCATAATGGCTAAAAGATCACCTGTCGCCAAGGTCGGTACACGACGATCTAATGCTAGATAATCACCGGTTTCACAAACTGCACCAACAATATCTGCTTTCATAAGTAATGCATCTTTTGATGCTTGTTCCACAAGTAGTACATTTTGCCAAGCATCATAGAGTGTTGGACGCATAAGATCATTCATTGCCGCATCCACAATAACAAAATTGCGTCCATTCCCTCTTTTTAAGTAGAGAACAGAGGTCACCAACACGCCAGCATCGCCGACAATACTGCGCCCAGGCTCCAGGATAATATGAATCCCTAAAGGCGCAATATGCTTCCTTACAAGTGCTGCATAATCAGAAAGAGATGGTACTGAATGATGTTCATTCCCATAGTCAATACCAAGACCGCCCCCAATATCGATATGGGTAAGTGCATAGCCATGACTCCTTAACTGACGCACAAAATCTGCAACAATAAGAAATGCATCTTCAAACGGTTTCAGATCACAGATCTGACTGCCAATATGCATATCTACCCCACACACCTGAATGCCTGGTAATTGAGCTGCTTTTTTATATACATCCCACGCCAAAGACAGTGGAATACCAAATTTATTTTCAGATTTCCCCGTTGTAATTTTTCTATGAGTCCTTGCATCTACATCTGGATTAATGCGCAATGAAACGCGTGCTGTTTTTGAAAGCGCAACAGCACATACCGAAAGTTGTTCAAGTTCAGGCTCTGATTCAACGTTAAAACAGTAAATATCGTGTGCAAGAGCAAAATCTATCTCCTTTACTGTTTTGCCAACACCAGAATAAACAATACGATGAGCAGGAATACCAGCAGCAAGTGCGCGTCGCAATTCACCTTCTGAAACCACATCAGCTCCCGCTCCGTTTGCCGCTAAAAGCCGTAACACTGCTTGATTAGAATTAGCCTTAACTGCATAAGCAATCAAGCTAGGCATATCCAGAAAGGCGTTTTGATAGTCTTTAAAATTTGTCACCACTGCACTGGCTGAATAACAATAAAAAGGTGTTCCCACATCCTGCGCCAATGCAGAAAGAGAAAGACCTTCAGCGTGAAGGACACCCTGATTATAAGAAAAAAAACGCATAAAAACCTCTACTGTATCAATCGGTCGAGAATAAAAGGTTTATCTAATTTGTTTTTGGAAGAAAATGTCTCTTGCGTCGTTTTCTCTATCATTGAAGAAGGCAATTCTAAGGCACCTTTCCGTCCGCATCCAACGACAACAACACTCCAAAAAAGGACAATCATCAAACTCTTTACAATAATCTTCATATGCCTTCTTTTCTCATATCGGTCTCTTTTTTTATTGTTTGGTTAAAATAAAACCATTCAAATGATGATAAGACGTTTCTCCAACCAAGCAATTTGACGAAAGTCTTTTGAATACACCATAGACAAACACTCTGCTACAAAATCAATCAATTTGTTCAACAAGACCACAAATATTCATAAAAACATTTTCGGCTTTTATGAAAAAATAAATGAATTTGTTTTTATCTTTTGATGAACAATTTTTAAATCATGAGAATTTTTTTATAATCAAATTGCGAAATGTTTCTCATTTACGCTAACATCACCGCATAAGAAAATGAACTTTCAATATCTTATAAATAAAGTCTCTGATCAAAATCAACTGAAGCATTTATCTTTTATAATTGCATCGCCCCCAGCGCTTACCACCTCATAGTTGATTTTTAAATTTCTTATCCATTATACTTTAAAACTCTCCATAAAAAGGAAAAAAATGATGATTCATCAAAATATCACCAGCCTTAAAAAGAAGAAGAGAAAAACACGCATCTTCATCGCATGCTTTTTTGTTGCGGTAATCTTAGTTGGTATAGGCTTATACATAACAAAAGAACCTCATGACAAAAGAACGCCTTTTTTTACCAACTTCATTTCAAGAGAAAATACCGGAAAATTACAAGAAGAAAAAATGGTAGCGATAAAAAAAGCTGCGAAAGGCTTTTTTTCCCACCTGCGTTTTGCTGATACACCCTCAGACATGAACCAACTTTCTTTTAAGGATCTACAAGGAAAAGACCATAAACTCAGCGAATTTACAGGAAAACCGATGCTCATCAATCTATGGGCTATTTGGTGCCTACCCTGCCGTACGGAAATGCCAGAATTAGCACAATTAAAACGTGAACTAGGTGGAAAAAATTTCGATGTCATAGCTATTAATATCGATCAAGCTGCTTCTCCTGAAAAAATTCAGCAATTTTTACAGAATATTAATGCTGATAACTTGCTTTATTATCGCGATGAAACAATGTCTATTTTCAACAACGTAAGAAAACAAGGGCTCGCTTTAGGATTGCCCATAACGTTTCTAATCGATAAAAATGGTCACCTTATTGCTTCATTTAATGGCGCAGCCCCATGGGCCAATGACGATGCCAAAGCACTTATAAAAGCTGTCATAAAAGAAGCACAATAATCTAATAACCGCACCTTTTTAAACGTTGTACAGCTAAATCTAGTGCCGATAAAAAAGCAGAACGGTCTTTGCAACAAAAAGGACGGGGGCTACTTATAACTTTACCTTGTCCTCGCAAATCGTTCATAAGATTGCGCAGCGCCAAAACGTGACCGATGGAGCTTGCATCAAAAGTACGGCCAGTTGGAGAAAGACAAACACCACCCGCACGCACAACCCGTGCGGCTAAAGGAATATCACTGGTAATAACAATACTAGCCTCCTGCACATGTTCTACAATCCAATCATCAGCAGAATCAAATTTGTCAGAAACAACTACCCTTTCAAGAAGCGCTTCATCTGGAAGAGGAAAAAAACGATTCGCTACAACAAATGTTTTAAGCTGATAACGATTCATAACACGATAAATTTCAGTTTTTACAGGACAAGAATCAGCATCAATCAACAAAGTGATGGCTGGTTTTTTTCGTGTTTTCGTCTCTTGGCTTTCACACAAAAATAAGTTCTTTCATTCATCCGAATGGTGCAAATAATTGCGATAAAACATTATCGCTGCATTTATTTCGCCTCCAAGAATAAAAATAGCGCTTAAAATGTAAAGAAAAATAATAGCAACCATAATAGATGCTAATCCCGCATAGGTAGAAATATAATCAAACATTGTCAAATACTGCGCAAAAGCAAGAGAAGCCATAAACCACACCGACATTGTCACCACGATTCCTGGTAAAACATCTATAAATTTGCGTCGCTCCGCTGGGAGCCATTTATGAACAATCAAAAGACTTACAAATAAAACAACTGCTGCGATTATATAACGCCAAAGACGAATAACACCAATATATTCAGTAATGAAAAAAGAATGATCTTGCATAATTTTGATGATCAAAGGTGCTAAAATCAACAAAAAGCTGATCACGACAAGACCAAAAGCCCCAAGGATCACAAAAAACAAACTTTGAAAGCGACAAAACAACAAACTACGTCGATCAACAACACGGTAAGCTTTATTCAAAGCCGTACGCAAAGCCTCTACCCCATTAGAGGCAAAATAAGCTGCCCCAATGACAGAAACCGTCAACACACCTCTTCGTTGAATAGTTAAAACATTGACAATGTCTTGAGATAAAGGCTCTGCAATAACATCTGGCAATAATTGCAAAAGCGCTTTAATTTTTTGCGGTGTATATGTAAAAGCACCAATAAAACTAGCAAGAGATGCGCCAAAAATAAAAAAAGGAAACAACGCTAAAAGTCCTGACAGGGCGACATGGCTTGCAAAAGCACTTCCATTATCACGCCAATAATGGCTTACTGCATCCACAAGAATACGGTAGCTATACCAAAAGATACGTTTTAACAAATCTTAATACTTTCTGGAAAAATCCTTCTTTAGTCTATCCAAGCTTTATAAAAATCACCAAGGATCTAAAAAATAAACATTTTCCATGTATAAAGGGCAGTAATCCACACGGTCAAGCTTTAACTTTATATCAAAATAAAAGAGAATGAAGCAAAAAATTTTGCTCATCAAGAACCAAAAACAATAAGATTAGTACACGCTAACTGTCGATATTTTTGATAAAACAGAGGCACGCACCTATAAACCACACCAAACGACATTTGACTCTTACCGCAAACTTGGAGATACGCCCTAAGATGTCTTTACAAGGAGTCATATTATATAAATATAAAAAATTAATATATTATATTGTTTTATTTTGTTTGAATCCTCTTAAGAATCCACACTTTAATACGTGTTTTAATAAAAGATTGCCACATATGAACAGAACATAAAAAGCAAATCATAATGCAATTATTTGAAGCATATAAGCATTCAAATGAAATGCAAAACAGCTATCATCATAACAGTTCATAATATATTTTATTATAAACTCGATAGTCACTGTTAAGATCTAATCTTTTGAAATTATCAATAACATAAATCACATGTGTTCAAAGAGCACATTTTAATGATGAGATTATTAATTGTATGAAATGATAAATTTAAAGAATGGTATAGTTTTTGCTAAAAAAGTAACGAAATCTTAAGCGATCATTTTTCCAAATATTTCGCAAAATTTCTATCTTTTATAGAAACCTTAGATCACAATCTTAAGGAGATAATTGTTTGAAACTATCAATCAGATGAATTGTATATATTTAAAGAAAAATAAGGCAATATTTTTTATATGAATGAAATTACGTTATCATTTATTTTTTTTAACTAACATTATTATAACCACAGTATTTTTTCACCGGAGTAGGAAATAAAAATGGGTAATAACAATCATAATGTTATACCTTATGAAATCTAAAGCCTTTTAATGGCATCAAAAGTAATTTCTTTCAAACGCAATAGAGATGATACATTCTCTCACACTGCAACCTATCACGTTCTTTAACAGGTACAGACCACGGATAATATCAAGACCTTTGTTCAGTCAACTCGCATACTTTCTTAAAAATATATCTTTACACACCCCTAACCTCATTTCTCAGCATTATCTATGAATCGTATAACTATAATACCGTCTGAGCTCCTCCATCCTCATGCTTATAAAAGCCAAAGACCAACGCCATTATTATAGCGTTTAACGTTTTTAGTGCTGAATGTGCTGAATGTTTGTTTCAACAAGAAAATTAATGATTTATAATGATAAATCAATAAGTTGCCTCTAAGGCATCCTATATCTTAGAGTGCCAAGTATAACCATCTGTCCGAGCCCTTGCCTACATCCAAGCAATTTCCCATTTTCTTTATCGCAATCGATAACTGAAAATAAAGTTAGCACGTTCAACACGTGAAGAGAAAACTTCTTATGGATTTCTAGAAAAAATCAGCAAAATTTAATAAAAAAAATCCCTTATTTTTACGTGCTTTCTTTAGAAACACTTTGACGTCCAAAATCAGGAGCATCAATTTCCTGCCCTGCCTCAATGATATTACGGCGAACAGCACGCGTACGCGTAAAAAAATTAAACAGTGTCTCCCCATCTCCCATACGAATTGCTTGTTCTAAAAAAGAAAGTCCTTCACTAAAACGGTTCAACATTTCTAAAATAGCATCCTTATTATGCAAACAAATATCGCGCCACATAACGGGATCAGAAGAAGCCAAACGGGTAAAATCACGAAAACCTGAAGCGGAATAAGCAATAACTTCTGAATTCGTCACCTTTTCTAAATCACTCGCCGTTCCAACAGTATTATAAGCAATTAAATGCGGCAAATGAGAAACAATAGCCAAAACAAGGTCATGATGTTTAGCATCCATCTTCTCAACACGCGCACCACAAGCTTCCCAAAATGCTGTCAATTGCGCTACAGCTCCAGCATCACTTTCAGCCAAAGGCGTTAAAATACACCAACGATTCATAAACAAATCAGCAAAACCAGCATCCGGTCCTGAATATTCTGTTCCAGCAATCGGATGACCAGGAATAAAATGAACTGTTTTTGGCAATAAAGGTGCCATTTCTGCAATAACCAACGCTTTTGTAGAACCAACATCACTCACAATCGCTCCAGGTTTTAAATGATCATGAAGTGATTTTGCCACTTGCGCACTGGCTCCTACAGGAACAGAAAGAATAACCAAATCGGCTCCTTCAACAGCTTCTGCCTTATCCGTGGTATAAAAATCCCCAAGTTGCAATTCGCGTGCTCTTATCAGCGTTTCTTGACGACGCGTTGCAATAGAAATATGAGCCGCAAGATTATTCTTTTTAATGACTCTTGCTAAAGAAGACCCAATCAGACCGATTCCAATGAGTGCTATTTTTTCAAACTGAACATCGAGCATTTTTTACCTTTAAAAACTCTTTGAAAACAATAACAAAGCCACAAGTGGTCTCTTGTTTATTCAAGAGTTATGTATCAAACATTTAAAAAACCACAACCGACAAAAGAAAATGGAATAATAAAATCATGCGCCTCCCAATCATCATCTGCGCAAGCTAGTAACAGATTCCTTTTATTTGGAAAATGTACTTCCAAATGAGTGATAAAACGTAACATCAAACTCTAAATTTTTTAATTCATTGCTTACAAGCATGCGTCACTGCATAAAATACAAATGCTTTTCATAAATTTTCAATCAATAATAATAACCACTTTGCAAAAAATACCACCAGTTTTATTCCAAAAAATTCTCTAGAATGTAAGAAAATACCAAGCCTTTTTGGCAAAATCTTAGAATTATATCGTTTAAAAATCCTAAGGTGATGATAATTAAAACAATTTTTTACATTCTGGAAATTTCTTTAAACACTCGTGCAAAAAGATACCGTGATTCTAAAAACATTTTTTTCTTCACTACGATGCTATAAATCAAGCAAATATGAGGAAAATTCACTTTTCCAACCAAGTTCAATATTTTAAAGCAGTCATTTGGCGCCGCGCAACAATTGCTAGTCTCAACAAAGCTTGACGAATAATAGCTTCACCCAAAAGCGGATTTTTACGACTCTCTAAAACAGCATGTTGGATTCGTTCCATGGCATAAGAAATTTGTTCTCTTCCCCAATAACTCAAAGCACGTTCAATGGTTTTTTTCCGCTGAAAAAAAATCGGCGGTTGCGCTTGAGAAATCGCTGTAAACATATTTTTACCCTCAACATCTATTTGATAACGCAAAATCTGTAATTGCTGAAAATGTCTTTGCGCAGTACTCAAAATAAAAAAAAGTGCGCCTTGCAGTGTTGCATATCGGCTAAAATGCGCTTCAAAACCTGCCACATCTCCTAATAAAACGGTATCGATCACTTCATCTTGAGAAAGCGCACTAACATCGCTCACCACAGCTTTCACATCCTCAAGAATAATATGTTTTTTCTCCAAGGTATAAAGACAGAGCTTTTCCAATTCACTACGCGAAACAAGATGATCCCCTCCCAAATGATGAAGCAACCACTTACGTGCATCCAAAGCAAGGGTCATCTTAAAATGACCCAAAACTTCATCAATTAACGCATCGAGAGCACGAATATCATCCGCAAAACAAGGCAGAGCCATGGCTATCGATGCGGTCTCAATAATATTTCGGAGCCCTGTTCCTTTTTTGAGATCCCCTGCCTCAATGAGAATAAAACTTTTCTCTGGTGGTTCTTTAATTAAAATCTTAAGTGCATCAAGGAAGTTTTTTTGATTAGCGCCATTAGACACCCATATCAAACGATCACCCCCCAAAAGAGATAAAGTACGTGCCTCATCTAGCAATCGAGCAGGATCTTTATCAATTTCAGCAGCATCCAAACGAACACTGCAAAAAGGATCTTCTACAGCTATCTGCGTGAGCTTAATAAAATGTTGTACACGCTCGCAAACAAGACCGCGATCCGGTCCGTAAATAAGAACAATAGGAAAAGAACGCGAAAAACGCTTTAGAAAATGATCAACTTCATGCGCTTTTTTCTGAACCAAAATATTAATCCATTAATAGTTCATCATCATCAAGGGCTTCCCCACGCACTTTTTGAAACATACCAATTAAATCGTTGACATTCAAACCTTTACGTTCTTCTTGACACACATCCAAAATCACTTTTCCGTCGTGCAACATCAGTGTGCGATCTCCATGATCAAGAGCTTGACGCATAGAGTGCGTCACCATAATAGTTGTTAATTTTTTCTCTTCAACGATTTTTTCAGTTAACCGCATCACAAAATCAGCCATTCCTGGATCTAATGCTGAAGTATGTTCATCAAGCAATAAAACATCTGCATATGCTAAAGTAGCCATCACAAGACAAACTGCTTGACGTTGTCCACCGGATAAACTGTCCATAGGATTATGGATATACGCTTCAAGACCAATGCCTAATTGAGCAATTTCATCTCGGAAAAATTGCCGTTTTTCATGATTTAAAGCTGAACGCAAACCACGGCGTTTCCCGCGAAAAGCAGCAAGAGCCAAATTTTCTTCAATTGTTAAAGAACCACAGCTTCCCATCAATGAATCTTGAAAAACACAAGCAACCTTCTCAGCTCTCTCACTGACTGATTGCCTGGAAACATTTTGTCCATTAATCACCACTTTTCCTGTCGTAGGAAGAATTGCACCTGCCAAAACACTCAGCAAAGTCGATTTACCAGCGCCATTTGACCCAATAACAGTAACAAAACTCCCTCGATCAATCTTGAGGTTAATATCGATTAAGGCCTGTTTTTCCAACGGCGTTTGCGGTTTAAAAGTGACACCTACATGAGAAAATTCAATCATGTTTATGCCTCCCCCAATAGCGTGGTATTACAAGGGCTGCAACAACTAAAAGTGCAGTAATCAACTGAAGGTCCGTCGACGTATCAATACCAATCCCGTTTGCCTCAAACGCAAACTGCACAGCAACACGATAAAGGACAGATCCGACAATACAGCTCATAATAATCCAAAAAATATTGCGCGTACGAAAGAGAGTTTCCCCAATAATAACCGCCGCTAAACCGAAAACAATCGTACCAGCTCCACCAGTAATATCGGTAGCAATGGCGGTTTGAATATAAAGGGAGCCCCCAAGCGCAACACAGGCATTGGAAAGACCCATACCAAAATACACCAATGCTGACGTATGAACCCCTTGCGCCGTAGCCATCCGTGGATTAACTCCCATTGCTCTCATAGCAAGACCTATTTCACTTTCCAAAAACCGCCAGATCAAAAATGCCACCACCAGCAATACAGTACCAACGAAAAGAGGACGCACAAAGATATCAGACAAGCCAAAAAGATTATACAAGGGTGTTAAAGCCGTATCAGCAAGTGCCAAGTTAATATTAGACCCTCCCATAATCCCCATAATACGAAGATTAACTGTATAAAGTGCCGACATTGTCAAAATGGAAGCCAAAAGATTCAAAATGCCAAAACGCAAATTTAGCAAAGCTGTTAATAAACCCGCTATCATACCTGCACAAAAAGCACATGCCATAGCAATCCATGCATTAAAACCCAAAAGAATCAAAACACCACAAACACAGGATCCAAGAAGAAAGGAACCATCAACAGTTAAATCAGGAAAATCCAAAACGCGAAACGAGAGATAAACCCCTATAGCAACAAATGCATAAATAAGACCTAACTCCACAGCGCCAGAAAACGCAAATATACTCATTCAAAGATCATCCCCATAAAAACTTAATGCATTTTTATTGTATCGATATTATATCAATGAAAAACTATTGAAGAATCTTTGTCGCGCGTTCTATCACTGTCTGTGGAATAACAATACCAACCTTTTGGGCTGCTTTCATATCAATTCTAATATCATTATTAGCGGCCTGCACAACATCAATATCGCCAGGTTTTTCACCCTTTAGAATACGCACAACCAGTTTCCCAGCTTCAACCCCTACATCGTAAAAATTCACGCCCTGTGTCATGAAGGGACCGCGTCCAATAGAGTTAAAATCGACGGTAAATACAGGCACATTTGCTTCCTGTGTAACCTTTGTTGCACCCTCTAAAACAGAAAGAACCGTATTATCAGCGGGAATAAAAATGACATCCACCTTACCAACTAAAGCCCGTGTTGCCGCTTGAACATCAGAAGGTTTAGGCGCAGATGAAGGAATGATCTCAATCCCTGCTTTACTTGCAACGTCCTTTAACATCTTAAGTGTTGAAACAGAATTGGCTTCAGAAGCATTATAAAGATAACCAATTTTTTTCAAATCTGGTTTTACTTCCTGCAAAAGTTTAACAGTTGCTGCCACATCTATACGATCAGAAGTTCCTGTTACATTACCACCAGGTTTGGTAAGTGAAGATACTATTTTAGCTCCAACAGGGTCAGAAATTGCAGCAAAAACAATAGGGATTGTTTTTGTTGCCGCAAGCATCGTTTGTGCTGAAGGCGTGGTAATTGCTACGATAACATCGGGTTTATCACCAACAAATTTACGTGCAATTTGCGTTGCTGTAGAAATATTGCCCTGTGCCGATAAAAAAGTGAGTTCGAAATTTTCACCCTGTTTATAACCATTTTCTGCAAGTACATCCAAAACTCCTTTACGGACAGCATCAGCAGCAGGATGTGCCATAATTTGTGTCAGTGCAACTTTAACATGTTTAACTTTATCCCCCGCTTTTGCAAAACTATTCATGACAAAAATAGCTGCAATCGCGATCCATAATATGTTGACTCTTTTCGACACTTCACTCTACCCCTCTTTTGCAACAGTTAAAGAGTGAGTAACTTATTGAAGAGTACTTTCAAAATCAATTTTTATTTTTATTTCTAAAAAATTCGCAAAATAAATTGAACTGAAATGTTATTTTTTTGTTGCAATTCGTTAAAGCCTACGCCATACAAGCAGCATCTGAAGCAAATATGTTTCGAATCGGTGAGCGGGTGTAGCTCAGGGGTAGAGCACAACCTTGCCAAGGTTGGGGTCGTGGGTTCGAATCCCATCGCCCGCTCCATAATTTGTATGATTGTAGCTTGACAGCGGGTTTTGCAGCAATTTATTTTTTTTCACGGGGTTTTAAAGGGGTTCTCACAGGGTCTTCAAAGACCTTTAAAAGGTCATCGAAAACCTCTTTAATGAATCCTTTTTATCTTCTCTTAAAAGTCACAATTAGTAATGAAAAACTCCCTAGCAGGAATCGCTTTATGTGAGACGTTATACGAAATAAATTATCTTCACCCTTGTATAAATTTAAATTGGCTTAAGTTTTTATCTCTCTATCTCTAATACGTCTTACAAACGATAAATGGTTTTTTATTGATCTTCATCCATAAAACTTCAAATTCAGGTAAACACATCGTTTGTCTTTTAAGCTTTACAACTACCTCTTTGACCGCATTTATGGATAACCAGCATAGCATCTGCTGCAGCAAGAGCTTGTACAACGGCTCTCTTTTGTGCATCAGAAAAACACGCATTCAAATTACGCATCTCAACCGCCCATTACACTTTTAATATATCGGTAGTTTTTCCTCTTTAGTGATTAATGACTTTAACTCTTCTACAATGTCTTCTGCTTCATCATATGATATTGTTTTGTGCTCGCTAATTGTATCAACCATAAATTTGTCTTGCACAATTTCCACACTGATAGGCATTTTAGCTTAAACTTTTATGATTCATTCTTTCTAAACTTTGTGCGAGATACCCTCCAGCTAAGCCACAGAAACATCTTGACCAGCTTTTATATTACCCTTTTCATAACAAGTACTTGCGTTTCAAAAGAATATACAAAAAATTCCTCATCCCCATCGCCCTCTCAAATAATCACGATTTTAGTTCATTCACACAACTCTTCCACACGAATTTTTATTGCGTCTAATATCTGTTAGCTTATCTCTTGGTCGGTAAGTGACCATCAACCATTTGAAGTTGTTTTTCGTCCTAACTTAACTAATATGAAACCTCCCTTATTTCTATGTATGCAATTAACAATCATTTTATCCATGAACGTTGAAACCAAAAACATGAAGAATACATAGTGGCTTAGCCAAAAGAGCCAACAATTAATGCGCAAAAAATGTATAAGCAGATAAACGAACCCACAATATACAAATTTTAACCCATGCCATTGCGTCACAGCTTCTAAAAACTGTACCCCCACAGCTGCACAATAATGATCCAGCGGTACAAACATATAGTTTTTTGCAGTGCCTCAAGCTGAACTTGATGAGAAAAAAAGCGGCGTGACAACAATCACTTCTTGCAGCTCTAGCTATTAACCAAAGGGGAAAGTATTCCCGTGTCGCCTACCACTAAATAACGATAACGATATTGCTCAATTTTTTATCCTATGATCTCTCTCTTCTGGTTTAAAAATTCGCACATTTCATCAGCAAGCCGCTCACAACGCTCCCGCACCTCTTCACTTATGATTTTCCATGTACGACCTTCATCATCCGATGCAAAATCTTGCTTAGCCGAAGTAACTTGACATTGCAGCGGATAACCATAAAGCGTGCGCACCACCGGCAATAAATGTTCACAAGGTTGTGCACATTTTTGGACTGTACTACCATGAGAGATAAGCCCAATCGGTTTTCTTAAAAAGGCATCATAGGTCAAATGATCAAGAGCATTTTTTAAAACACCCGAATAAGACCCTTGATAAAGAGGACTCGCAAGAATAACACCATCAGCCGCAGCGATTTTTTTAATAAACTGACGTACCGCAGCGCTTGGATTATCCTCTACATGGCTATGATAATCTGGATCAACAATCGGCAAGGGCTGTTCACGCAAATCAACCCAATTAAGCGATGCATCCCGCATCAAGAGGCAATCAGCCAAGCAATGGGCTAAAGTTCTTGTTAATGATGGTTGACGTACAGACCCCAAAATAATCGTAATATTCAATAGAATTCTCCTTTATATTTTCTCCATATTTTCTCCCGGCAAATCTAACTAAATGACTGATATAAAAACGCCATCTATCATAACAGTAATTGTGATGACATAGCGTGGTCTAAAATCAATCAACATTCACAATACTGTTGAAAAAACAAATACGAAAAAAGAACTTGGAAGTGAAATGAGAATAATAGCTCTCATAAATTCTAAAATTCCAGACTAAGAAAGATCTACTGTCTGTATTGTATAACTAATAAAGATACTTCTATTACCAATTAATGCTTATAGAGAGCTTTGTTCATATTTGGTTGTTTTTAAAGCACATTAAATTCTTTGTTTAATTTTTTTTCAAAGGTCTTTTAAAGGCTATCTCCCGAGTTTTTTCAAACTCTTTAAAAACCTTCTTTTATTTTTGTATCAAATCCTGATCTTCGCGATTTTTTACTCTTTTTTTGATTCTTAGATATCAAAATCTATTTTAATAAAACTCTCATTGAATGATAAAAAGTAGTCATAAAAACAGGAAATGATCACCTTTTTTTTCCTCATCCCATCTTTTTCCATTTAGTAAAAAACCGCCTGTCAAACGACACTTATTTTGATTAGTTTTTGTATAACCATGGAAAGTATAACAACGAAACATACAACAGAGCAGAAAATTTTTGCTTTACAATTATTTGTTTCATACATTCTTCCATAATTCATAAAAATGGTGAAGGGGACCACGTCCTTTCCCTACTTGTAAAGCACTTGAGGTAGATAAAGCCCCATTTAAATAGTCTTTTGCTTGTTTAACCGCATCAACCAAAGGCTTTGTAGGCAACAAAGCTGCGATGGCAGCTGAAATAGTACAACCTGTACCATGATCATGAGTGGTTATAAAACGAGGGGCTTCAAGCATGACAAGATCTTCACAATCACAATAAAGATCTGGACTAGAATAATCATAATTCGCCTCATTTGTACGAGAAAAAACGTCCAAATGCCCACCCTTCAAAAGAACTGCATGACACCCTAGAGTCAGAAGCTGTGGACCATATTGGTACATAGCGTCTAAAGACCACTTTACCTCACATCCCAACAATAGAGATGCCTCAGGTAAATTTGGCGTGATCAAAGTTGACATCGGCACAAGAACATCACGCATAATTTCAATCGCATCAGACTTTAAAAGGACATCGCCACTTTTTGCCACCATAACGGGATCAAAAACAATGAAGCGCGCTTTGTGATAAGCAAGACGTTCTGCGACAGTCCGAGCAATTTGAGCATTTGCTACCATACCAATTTTAACAGCATCAACATGAATATCTTCAAAAACCGCATCAATTTGGTCAGCAACAAAAGAAGCATCCAACGCCTGAAAAGCACGTACACCTTGAGTATTTTGTGCAACCACAGCGGTCACCACACTCATTCCATAGGTTTTCATAGCTGAAAAAACTTTCAAATCCGCTTGCATTCCAGCGCCACCAGAAGGATCTGTTCCCGCAATAGATAAAATCCGTGGAATAAAAAGAGTGTCTTGGCTAACCTGTAATTTCATCCACCCTTTTCCTTATATTCTAAACATCAAAAAAGAAACCATCCCCAAATTAGATATTAAAAAAAACATAAAAGAGAGGTGTTTTCCAGTGTCAAAGTAAGTTATATAAACAATCTTCTTGTAGATATTAAATGGAAAATTTAGTGCTTATCCTTCGTTCTTTTCTTTTTACCCTCGCTTTTTATACAACGACTTTTATCCAGATGATTCTTTACGCTCCCATCTATTTTTTAATGCCACGCAAAAAAGCATGGATTGTCCCTAAAACATGGGCGCGTGTCACACTTTTTTTGCAAAAATACATTGCAGGCACAAACTATGAAATCGAAGGTTTAGAAAACCTCCCCAAAGGAGCCTACATCATCGCTCCAAAGCATCAATCTGCGTGGGAAACCTTTAGCCTTGTCCCCTATTTTGAAGACCCGGCTCTTATCCTAAAACGTGAATTAACGTGGATTCCATTTTTTGGCTGGTATATGGCAAAAACACAAATTATCCCCATTAACCGAACAACACCTATTAAAGCCTTAAAAACCATCATACAAAAAGCCAAAGAAAAAGCAAAACAAGGGCGCCAAATTCTGATCTTTCCCGAAGGAACACGCCGACAGCCAGGTCAAGAACCAGATTATAAATCAGGAATTGTTGCTCTCTATCATGAATTGGGACTTCAAGTTGTTCCCATTGCACACAATGCCGGCTTATATTGGCCACGTAGCAATTTTCGCCGCTATCCTGGAACAATCCGCGTTCGCATTCTTCCCCCCATAGACCCAGGTTTAAGCAAGCGTGATTTTCTAGACCAACTCATCCAAAAAACAGAAAAAACCTGTGATGAATTGCTTTTATTAGCAGCACAAGACCCTACCCCTCCACCTATGCCTCCCTGCGCTCTTAAAAAGCTTCAACAACTGAAGGACTGTAAAGCAAAAAATTGATTTATAAAGATAATCTCTCAATTTACCTTTTAAATTGAGAATATTAAATACGGTAAATTTTTTTCATTTCAAATCCTCTGATTCAGAATTAAAAAATATCTGTTTATACCTCACACGAGGAAATGATGGAGGAATATTGTTTAAAACAAAGATTCAATTATACTTTTTATGAACTATCTTAGTAAGAGCAAGTGCTATAACATTGAGAGCCTAGAAACAAAGTGTAATAACAAGATATTGATTTATAGGAATAATTTATCATTTTGCATGTTGAATGAACGACCAAAATATCATAAGATTCTCTCACCTCAAACCCTCTCATAATGAACAAATCAAAATCATTCGCTTGCACATCACAAGCAACGTTAGCATGTAGGTAAAAACTCTTTAAGAAAGGAGTAAATATGCTTCTTATGACCCACCTCAATGCAAGGGATATCGCAACATTTTGAACTGACAAAGAGAATGATAGCACACAGCGTTTACCTTCAAAGCATAAAGGCGGTAGTGCACAATGGCTTTATCATTATACTCTTCACAAGCGGCCTCGTATAATGCCGACGCATCTTTTCAGTAAGAATAAATATGGTAATAACCAAGAGCTCTCCCTTGCATCAATACTGCCAAGAAATGCCATTGTCAGGAAAGTGAGCTTTTTAAGCACAACCGTAAATGAACAACAGAATAGCTTACTGTTCTTTCGTGAAAGAGGCAATCCTCTGAAAAAAGAACGCAAAAAATAAAAATGTAAGCTCCTCAGCAATATTCATGATTGAAAAGAAAATATTCTTGATATTTTTGAAAGCCGTAAAACCGCATTAAAGGAAGATTGTAAAAAATGAACACTGGTTTTTACCCCCGAAGAAAAACAAATAAGTCATTAACCATTTTTCCTCGCTGATTATGGACTCAAAAGCATTGTGTGCTAAATTGAAATAATTCTAAATCACTATAATAAGAAGGAATTGGATTCACTTAATGCAGCGACTCCTCTATAAATTGTTTTTGTCTTTTGTTTTAAGCTTTACAAGCAGCCTTGCTCTAGCTCAACCCTTTATTTCTGTCGATGTTAAAACTGGACGCATTTTAGAACACAATCAAGCCTTTGAGCGTTGGTATCCTGCTTCCTTAACAAAATTAATGACCGCTTATGTTATTTTTCGCGCCATGAGTCGAGGAGAAATTTCATCCAACAAACACATCACCATTAGCGAATATGCGGCAAAAGCGCCCACATATCGTTCAGGTTATAAAGCTGGTTCTGTTCTTACACTTGATACAGCATTAAGTATCACCATGGTTAAATCGACCAATGATTTAGCCATTGCCATGAGTGAAGCAGTTGCTGGTTCACAGAAAGCCTTTGTGAAAAAAATGAATGCTGAAGCTCAACGTCTAGGGATGTTTGGAACCCATTTTGCCAATGCAAGTGGCTTACCAGATCCAAATAATTATTCCACAGCGCGTGATATTGCTCTTTTAGCAATTCAGATTCGCAGAGAATTTCCTCAATATGCCCATTATTTTTCTATTCCAGCCATTGATTTTGGTAACAAACGCAAGATCCAACCCAATTCAAATAACCTCATTGGTCGTTTTGATGGAATAGACGGTATGAAAACAGGCTTTATTTGTGCATCTGGCTTTAATCTTGTTGCCTCAGCGACCCGCAATAAACGCACAATTATTGCTGTCATTTTAGGATCTAAAAACATCAGTGAAAGAGAAAAAAAAGCTGCAAAACTGCTTGAAACAGGATTTTCGCGTCAAGGATCGTTACAATTAACACTAGAAACACTCGAGCCTTATGGCACTAAAATGACCCACGCAAGAGACATGAGACAACAAACATGCACGCCTGAAGCCGTAAAAATGAATGCGAATTCTTATGATGACCAAGGAAATATTATCCTCACTTCACCTTTTATAGCGCCTCCACCTTCTTCTGTTCTTCCTTTACCAGTAAGACTCATTAGTACACCAAAGAAACCTAAAGTCAAAGGAAAACCACTAAAAAAAATTTCCATTCCAAGTAAAAAACACACAAATCACGCCCTGAAAAAGGCCGTACACCACACGCGATAATTCTTATGAAAACAAAGCGCATTCCTCTCACGCTTATTACCGGCTTTCTAGGCTCGGGCAAAACGACTTTGCTCAACCGGATGTTGCGCGATCCTCTTTTGGCTGACAGCGCTGTTATCATCAATGAATTTGGTGACGTGAGTATTGATCACCTTTTGGTTAAAAAAACAACAGAAGGGATCATTGAACTCGCTAATGGTTGCTTATGTTGTAATTTACGCAGTGATCTCATTGATACATTAATCGATTTGATTGATCGCGTTCATACAGGACATCTCAAAAAACTCAATCGCATTATCATTGAAACAACAGGAATGGCTGATCCCGCACCTATTTTACAAGCTCTGCTAAATCATCCACTTTTAATGCAAACATTGTCCATCGACGCTGTTCTTGTAACATTCGATACATTAAACACGCTTTCCATATTCAAACGCCACCCTGAAATACACAAACAATTATCACTTGCTGACAAAATTATCCTCACAAAAACAGACCTTACTCATCCAAAAACGCTTTCAAACACGCTTCTTACCACACTCAAAGCAATTAATCCTATAGCGCAAATCATCGATGTTCATTCTGACCATTTCTGTTCAACTGCATTCATAAGTAAAATATTATGGGATGAAAAAACAGAAAACACGCGGCTTAAACAATGCTGCTCTATTGCTCCACACGATCATACGCACCAATCGACCATTCGTGCTTTTTCTCTAGACTATGAAGAGACCATTGATTACGCCACCCTTGATACTTTTTTAGATCTCCTAAAAAATTTTTATGGCGCAAAACTATTACGGATCAAAGCAATTATTGCATTGCATGATGATCCCCTACGTCCACTTGTGCTACACAGCGTACAAACATTTTTTCATCCACCAATAAGACTTCCAGCATGGCCAAAAGGAATTACACAAACCCGTTTTGTCATCATTGCCGATGGTATTGAAAAAGAAGCAATACAAAAACTCTTCAATGCTCTTTTAAACAAACCAGCAATAGATACTGCAGACAAAACCGCCATATTGGAGAACCCACTGCTTATTCCAGGAATAAAATTTTAGTTTTTTCTCTAAGTTTCATATGAAGGAAAATTTTCAACCGATAGAGAGAGCAGGTTTTCAAAGAGACTCTAATACATCCTCATTTCCATGTTTTAAGAGTTAAAATTTGAAAGCAAAGTAGAGAATTATAATGTTCCATTTGGAAAGAACAAACACATTACCTAGGTAAAATATTCCGCCAAGTGTAAAGATTGGCAAAGGATATTCCATTTAAAGAATGTTCCATTTATTGAAAATAAGTCTCTTACAAACGCGTGAAAAGGAAAAACTTTATCCGTTGTTTGTGGAGAGTGTTCACGTTACTTTTAAAGAGAAAGCTCAGGGGAAGATGAGATTTTCCTTTATGCTTAAAAAATGGCGTAATATCTTTAAACGGTATGAACTCTTGGTTTCAGAAAGTGATCTCATATCCAATTGAGGAAAAGCTTGTCAAGAAACGATAGACTATAGAGGATCAATATCACCTTTTACCCAGGCTCCTCCCTATGCTACAGTCTATAGATAAGGTCAGCATAAGTGGGAAGCATCGTGAAGAAGCAAGACAAGACTTAACCATGAAGAAGTGATGCTGTGGTTAGTATCTTAGGTCAAGTTTTATGTTGTCTTTTCATGCGGGTGATTGAAATGATATTATCCCAGCATTTTAACTTCTTGAAGAATTTAAAATACATAAGTTATTCCTAATAAAGATTATGTTTCACAGATACGAAAAAGCGGCTGAGGAAGCATAACGACATCTCTTTCTTTTTTTGCCTTTGTTTGTCTCACAACGAAGAAAATAGCGCATAACAATGATAAATGCCTTTATAAAATGGTTTTTTAATAAACTTAAACTTTTTAGAGGGATCTCCTTGTGATTTGATAAAAAGCTTTTTTATGGAACTCCTGATCCCTGCTTTAATTTAAAAACCAGCATAAATGTTCACATGTAACTCTTTAGAAGAACAAAACATTCTGAAAGAGGCAAAAAATCTCTATTTTACGATAAAATAAGACTCATGGTTTTAAGGAAACAACAGTTTTACCAGTATTAAAAACATAACGCTTTTCATAAACATCAACCGTTGGAGGCTTACGATTCTTCTCAAAGAGATCGTAGCCTTTTTTAAGCATCATCCAGAATTGATAATGAGGGTCAGAGCTATGACGCGCCATGTTAGCATCAGTCATGCGGAAAGGAAAAGCCTGCAACTGAAATTTTCGCTGCCCACCTCTAAAAGCATCCCGTGCAAAAGCATAAATTTGTGCCATATTTTTATCGCTCATGGAATAACAACCAGCAGAAAAGCAAGAACCGTGCACCATAAGATTGCTCCCTGTGCGACCATGAGCTTGATCATACAAGTTGGGAAATCCTATATTAAAGGAAAGATAATATTTCGAATAAGGATTCATTTGACTTGCACTAATAGTATAAAAACCTTCTGGTGTCTGAAAATCCCCTTCCTTATATTTAGGTCCAAGCTGACCTGACCATTTGCAAATGTCATAGCGGGCTATCAGCACAAAAGATCCTGAACGAGACTGTTTCCAAATTTCGGCAATATTTTCTTCCTTAAAAAACCGCATCATAATCGGCGCATAAGGATCAACATTATACAAAACCATTCTATTTTGAACTTCTCGTGGAAGTGGCTGTTCAACCTTAGCACGAATAGAAGCTGGCAATCGTCCCTCACATGCTGTTAATATTCCAGTTGCAAACAAAACGTATATTATGAGGAATCTTTTGAATATCATCGAATAAAACTCCTATTCAACCCCTCACAAAAACAAGTTATGCTAGAGAACGGCCAATTTGAAGATATTTTTCCCGACGTTCTTGTTTAAGAACATCACCTTCTTTGCCAGCCATAGCCTCTAAAGCAAAAGAGATAATATCACCGGTCGCATCAATCACAGCCTCTTTTCCTCTATGTGCTCCTCCTAAGGGCTCCGGAATAATGCCATCAATAATCTTTAACTGATAGAGATCTTGCGCAGTAATACGCATATTCATTGCCGCATCTTTGGCACGAGTTGGATCACGCCATAAAATAGAAGCTGCTCCTTCTGGAGAAATAACAGAGTAAATTGCATGCTCTAACATATAAACTTTGTTGGCCGCAGCAATTGCTATTGCACCCCCAGAACCGCCTTCCCCAATAACAACCGAAACAACAGGAACTTTTAAACGCAAAGTTGCTGCTGTTGATTGGGCAATTGCTTCTGCTTGACCGCGCTCTTCAGCACTGACACCAGGATAAGCCCCTGCCGTATCGACAAAAGTGAGTAAAGGCAAACCAAAACGATCAGCCATTTCCATAATACGTACAGCTTTGCGATACCCTTCTGGACGTGCAGAACCAAAATTGTAGCGCAAACGTGTTTGCGTATCATGACCCTTCTCTTGACCTATGTAAGCGACTGCTTCACCTTTAAAGCGTGCGAACCCTGCTTGGATAGCCTCATCTTCAGCAAACTTGCGGTCTCCTGCCAAAGGTGTAACATCACTGAGTAACCGTGCAGAATAGTCCATAAAATGGGGACGATCAGGATGACGAGCCACTTGTGTTTTTTGCCAAGGCGATAATTTTTTATAAATATCGCGCAATGCCGTTTTAGAACGCATTTCAAGACGCGCGATCTCGTCACTCATATCAAGACTGCCTTCTTCCTGAGAAATCTTTTTTAATTCAAGAATTTTCCCATCGAGATCAGCAACTGGTTTTTCAAAATCAAGATAATTATACATCGCATCCAACTTATTTGGTGTAAGTTATACATTTCTAATTTGCTTTATAAAGTATTTTTCAAAAACATCTTCTTTACCTAGCCTTCTGCTCATCGGCAAGTGGATGATGTTCATTGACTAAACGATAAAGTCCTTCTTCCAAAACATGTGTATAAATCTGAGTGGTTGCAATATCAGAGTGACCTAACAAATGTTGAACGGCACGCAAATCAGCACCATTTTGCAAAAGATGACTAGCAAAAGCATGACGCAACACATGGGGAGAAAAACCACCACTTTTTATGCCTGCTCTTCTAGCGAGACTTTTCAAATCCCGTGCAACGACCTGACGAGCAATATACCCTGTCTCTGAACGTGCAGGAAAAAGATAAAGACTTTCAGCATATTTTCCCTGATCACGCAAGCTTAACCACTGAGAAAGAACTTGACATGCTTTTTTTGATAACAGCACCATTCGCTCTTTTTTGCCCTTACCTCGAACCAAAATACTGTAATCTTTTCCGCGGACAGCCTGCACCGGAAGGCTCACCAACTCACTGATACGCAGCCCTGTTGCATAAAGCATTTCAATCAACAATTGTAAACGCAATGCGCGAAAGTGACCTTTGGACCCATAATCTTCCTGATTGACTTCCAACTGCGCTAAATCGAGCAATTTCGTCACCACATTCTCACTAACAACTTTAGGCAAAGGACGCCCCTGACGCGGTGCATCAATATTATGAGACGGATCATCTGCTCTCAATCCTTCGGCATAAAGAAATTGATAAAACTGACGTAAAGTTGATAAACGACGTGCTTGCGAAGACGCCGCAAAACCAAGAGTATGCATAAGCGACAAAAGACCAATTAAATCTTCTCTTTGTGCTGAAAAAAGTGAAACAGAGTGCGAAAACAATTCGTCTTGTGCCCACTGTAAATCACGTTGATAAGCTGCAAGCGTATGCTCACAAGCCCCTCGCTCAGCACTCATCATCTCAAGAAAATGGTCTATCACAGTATTACTTTTCATTTCATTAATTCGCTTTTGAAGAAAGGTTCCATGAATCCAAAGGGACATCGACATACATATCCACAGTTATCGGTTCAACCCAAACCACGAGAGCGACCATTATACTGAAAAAAACAGTAAGCAAAATGAAAAGAATCATTAAAAATCTGGTCAATGTTGGCATAAGACAATACTACCCCAAAATACTTTATCGCTTATCATGCCTTATAAAGATTAACAGGAATTGACTTTAAAGCGGATAAATGCCGAAATAAAACCATGAAAAGTAATCGACCAAAACATATTCCGATAACAAAAATAAAGAATCAACTTTTATCGTCTCTTGATAACCGAGCACTTGTACTTATTGGTCTTATGGGTGTAGGCAAATCGGTGATCGGAAAACGTATTGCCACCATGCTCTGTTTACCTTTCTATGATTCTGATCAAGAAATTGAAAAAGCTGCACAAATGACTATCACTGAACTCTTTAAAACTTATGGTGAATCAGAATTCCGGGCTCTTGAACAACGCGTTATTCTAAATCTCATGAAAAACAGACCTCTTGTTTTAGCAACAGGTGGTGGTGCCTACATAAACGAAGATATCCGAAAAGCCGTTCATAAAAATGGTATATCCATATGGCTTAAAGTCGATCTTGATACCCTCATGCAACGTGTCTCAAAGCGTCCAACACGCCCACTTCTTCAAACAGAAAATCCTAAAGAAACTATGCAAAAACTCATGAAACAGCGCTATCCTATCTATGCAAAAGCAAACTTAACAATTAACAGTCATAAGGAAAACCGTCAAACCGTAGCACAAAATGTCATACGGTCTGTACAACACTACCTCGATACAGAAAAGAATGATAGGAATAACCAGCATGCAAACCAAAACTGTCACTGTTAAAGTAGACAAACACTGTTACGATATCATTATTGGTTCAAGTTTGGTTGCAAAAGCTGCTTTGCAGATTAAACATTCTCTTCACAGAAAAAGTTTTCATCAAACGCGTTTAGCAATTGTTACAGATACAAATGTTGCATCTATCCATTTAGAGATATTACAAGAAGAACTCACAAAAAATAAAATTCATACTGTTCCAATTATTGTTGAAGCAGGAGAACAATCAAAATCATTCTCAACCCTGCAAACTGTCATTGATAAAATTCTTGCTGCACGTCTAGAAAGAGGTGATTGCGTTATTGCTTTTGGAGGTGGTGTCATTGGAGACTTAGGAGGGTTTGCCGCCAGTATTATACGTCGTGGAATGAACTTTATTCAGATGCCCACAACACTGCTTGCACAAATTGACTCCTCTGTTGGGGGAAAAACAGGCATCAATAGCCAATATGGTAAAAATCTTATTGGTACTTTTTATCAACCACAATGCGTCATTACTGATACTGACCTTCTTGATACACTGCCAGCACGTGAATTTCGCGCTGGTTACGCCGAAATGGTCAAATATGGTCTCATTAACCAGCCTGATTTTTTTGAATGGCTAGAAAAAAACGGACAAAAAGTTTTTTCCAATGGTCCAACACGAATACAAGCCATTGTCCGCTCATGCCAATTTAAAGCAGACATTGTAGCGCGTGATGAATACGAAACAGGAGAACGCGCACTCTTAAATCTTGGTCATACATTTGGACACATGCTTGAAACAGCAACCGCCTATGACCCAAATCGTTTAATTCACGGCGAAGCCGTAGCCATTGGGATGATTCTAGCGCACCAATTCTCTGCTCAACTCAATTTAATAAGTCCAACACTCATACAACGCATTAAAACACACTTTAAAGCTATGAGATTGCCTACGCAGTTAAAGGATATCCCAGGTAAATTACCAAATGCTGAAACTCTGATGACTTTCATTGCCCAAGATAAAAAAGTTTTGCAAAATGATTTAACCTTCATCTTAATACGTGGACTTGGTCAATCATTTATTGCAAAAAATGTCCCCCGGGAAGCAGTTTTAACCTTTCTAGAACAAAAATTAGCGGAAATTGGTTAATTCATATTGAATATAATTGATTCGTTTTTATACTTCTATTAAAAGAGTAAGTATGATGATGTCTGCGTAGCTCAGTAGGATAGAGCACAGGATTCCTAAAGAAATTGGGCGCCTTAAGGAGAAATCCTCAAAGTGGATCTGCTCAAATTCGGGGAAAGCTTCATAGGAGACGAAAACTATATGCCAATCCCGAGCCAAACCTCTCTTGAAAGAGGAGGAAGGTGTAGAGACTGAACGGGCAGCACCTAAAGAGCATACGCTTTACGGTGAAGAGACAGTCCAGACCACAAACAGCTTATAAAGCTGGCGGTGAAAATCGAAGTGGTATGAATCCTGGGGCCGCAGGTTCGAATCCTGCCGTAGACACCATCGTATCAGTCAAATTATTCTTTCTGCTCAGTGAGGAAGCATTATGAAAAAAACTTTACACATTTTAGGATTTTTCGCCGCTTTAAATTTATCACTCTTTAGCTCAAACAATGCCTTCTCTGGTTCTTTAATCATTGAAGTTCCAGATGATCCAGAACCAACAACTCAGACCATTGCCTATGAGTGTAAAGCCGGAACCAATAAAAAACGTGTTGAAGCAATCTATCTAAATGCTGACAATATTTCGTTAGTTGATTTCAAATGGAACAATGATCGCATTATCGCCACCAAAATCATTTCTAATATGGGAATAAAATATGCAGGAGCTCAGTATATATGGTGGAAGAAAAATAACGAAGTCACACTTTATGATCTTTTGGATGATCCAGAGGAAAAAAAACCTATACTCTGTACAGATGAATCAATCTTATTATTCTAAACAACTCAGGAAATATTATGAAAAAACAACCTTTTAATGTACGATTTTTCGTCGCTTTAAGTTTATCACTCTTCGGTTCAATCAATGCCTTTGCGAATTCCTTAATCATTCAGGTTCCAGATGATCCAGAACCAACAACTCAGACCATTTTCTATCAATGCGATATGGGAACAGTTAAAGAGCGTGTTGAAGCAACCTATCACACTGCTGGTACTATTGCGCTTGTTGATTTAAAATGGAAAGATAAGCGCATCATTGGTTCCAATGTCATTGCTGCTTCTGGAGCAAAATATGTAGGAAGCGAATATATTTGGTGGGCAACCAAAAACGAAGTCATACTTTATGATCTCATTAATGATCCTAAAGAAGAAAAACCCATCCACTGTGTAGAAGAAAAAAGCACAGAGTAAAATAAGGCTGTTCAACTTCAAAAACCGCACTGGCTTTCATCGCATGATGTTTTTTCTGATTCGGACAATTTTTCTTGCGTCTGATGCAATAAGAGAGCCAGCGGTTTTTCTGACTGATCTTCTGAATGGTGTCGATAAGCCGCTGCCTGTGAGAGCAATATAGAAGCTACCGGTGCTGTCAAAAACAAAAAAAACATCAGCAATATTTCACGAAAAGCAAAACAATAATCTACAAAAGTTGCATAAAGAAACGAAGCAATAAGAATACTGCCAACGCCCCAACTTGTAGCCACCGAAAGCATATGTAAACGCTTATAAAAACTGGAAAAACGCACCAAACCTATTGTTCCAATCAGTGTCAGTCCCGATCCTAATATTAAGAAAACAGTGATAAAAAGAGCAACTATAAGCGATATCTCATCCTTCATTCAATAATTTCTCCGCGCATTAAAAATTTTGCCAAAGCAATACTTGAGACAGGACCTAACAGCCCAATAATAAAAGCTGCTACAAAATAAATGGTTGTTCCTGAACGGATATCGAACGTAAGAAATAAAAGAATAGTGGTTATATAAAGAGCATCCAAACCAACAACACGATCCTGCGCCCGAGGACCACGAATCAACCGAAACAGTGCGAAGATCATCGCCAGACTTAAAAAAAACTGCGAAAGGAAAATCCCCCAATAAAGGATTACTATACTCATGAGAAAATCTCCAAAAGTAATTGCTCATACCGTTGCTTGATTAACTGTTGGTAATCATATCTGTTTTTTAAATTTAAGACATGAAGCAAAAGTTCACCATTTTTTCTATTATAAGCAATCCAAAAAGTTCCTGGAGTTACCGAAAGGATGCAAGCTAAAAGAGCTAACGCAGTACGGCTCTCAAGCGAAAGAGGCACAACAATAAAACCTGATTGCTGTTCTCGAGACTTTTTTGTTACAATGAACCACGCCACGGCAATATTTGAAATTATAGAATCAATAAACACATGAAAAATCAGGCGAAAGACCGCACTCCAACTTTTAATGGTAACCTTTTCCAGTTCAAGAAGCCGCATCATCCAGCTACAAAATAAAGCAATTATAATACCTAAAAGCAATTGACCTAAATTAAAACCATTTAAAGTCAGCCACATAAAAACAATGACTGCACTGAAAAAAGGAAATAGACAAAAATATTTCATTGATTCATCTCCCTATTTTTGAGAGAAAAATCATCTAAAACACTTCCAATATAGTTCCGGGGTTCATACAAAGTCTTAGCAGTTTCAGACATATAATGACTAACAGGACCGGCTATAATTGTTATAAGAACACACAAAGTAAGGAGAACAGCAATAGGTACAAATTCGATCACCTGCACACGCGGAACTGTACCTTCATGAGACACCCAAAAAGTTCGAATACCCGTTCGTGTCAGAGCAATTAAAGCTGCAAAACCAGAAATGGTAACAAAAATCACAAAAAGCCAATCATAATGAACCGGTAAAGAAGCAGCAAAATCTTCTTTATTGTGGTTTAAGATTGCCATAAACATCATAAATTTAGCAATAAAACCAGAAAAAGGTGGTAGACCAATAATCAAAATGGCACAGATACCAAAACAGACTCCAAGAATTGCCAAAGTTACCGGCAAATAAGTACCAACTTCATCCTCTTCCTCTTCTTCATCGTCACCATAGACTTCCATTGTAACAGTTAAAACATTGGCAGCCACATCTTGACAGCGTTCAACCAACTCCACCAAAAGAAAAAAAGCACCAAAGGCTAAAGTTGAAGAAACAATATAAAAGAGTGCACCTGCTGTGAGTGCTATATTGCCGATCCCAATGGTTGCCAACAAAGTACCAGAAGAGACAAGAATGCTATAAGCCACCAAACGCACCAAAACTTGGCTCGCCAAGACCCCAATAAAACCAAAAGCCATAGTGGCAAGTCCACCATAAAATAAAACCATTTTACCAAAATGACTAAAATATTCACTTTCAGGACCAAACCATAGCAATGTCAGACGTAAAACAATATAAATACCCACCTTGCTTAAAAGTGCAAAAGAAGCTCCAACGGGTGCTGCTGCGGCACTATAAGTCGGCATCAACCAAAAATTAAGTGGCCACATACCCACTTTGAGTAAAAAAGCAATCCCCAAAAGCGCCGCGCCTATTTCAAATAAAACAATATCCGCAGAGGTTATATGTTTCATTTTTACAGCCAAATCGGCCATATTAAGAGTACCAACGATTCCATAAATGAGTGCCGTACCAACTAAAAAAAACAACGAAGCAATAAGATTAACGACGACATAATGCAATCCTGCACGTACACGTAACTGCCCAGAGCCATGCAACACAAGCCCATAAGAAGCCGTTAACATAACTTCAAAAAACACAAATAAATTGAACAAATCACCTGTCAAAAAAGCGCCGTTTATTCCAACCATGAAAAATTGCATCAGTGACTGAAAATGAGGACCAGCTTTATACCAATGAGCCTGTGCAAAAACCAACGCGGCTGTGATCAACAAGCTGGAAAGTAAAAGCATCATAGAACTTAAACGATCAAGGACCAACACAATTCCAAAGGGAGAAGGCCAATTGCCAAGCCGATAAACATCGGCAGCCGGCGCAACTTTAAGAGCATGGATAATCAATAAAACAGCAACAATGACTAATAATCCGGTAGAAGAAATGCTGATTAATGATTTAAGTTTTGAACGGCGTTCATCATAGAAAAGGAGAAGTGCTCCAGTAATTAATGGCAAAAGAATAGGTAAAATAAGGAGATGATTTACTCCAATTTTCATCACTGCACCTCACGTCCATCAACGTGATCTGAACCCGTTAAACCGCGTGAAACCAGAAGGATAACCAAAAATAAAGCTGTCGTTGCAAAACCAATAACAATCGCAGTTAAAACCAAGGCTTGTGGGAGAGGATCGACATAATTAGCTGGATTAATAACAGTGGCAGGATCAACAATTGGCGCAGCGTTACTACGCGGTCTACTCATTGAAAACATAAAAAGATTGACACCATAAGAAATTAAAGACAAACCAAGAATGACTTGAAAAGTTCGTGGACGCAAAACAAGCCAAATTCCTGATCCAACAAGAACACCAATGCTTAAAGAAAGAATAATTTCCATTAATTTTCCTTCTCTTTCAAAAGAGGTTTCTTACCGATTCGGTAACTACGAATTGACTGGTGTGCAAGGGCAATCAAAATAAGAACTGTTGCTCCCAACACAAGAGAAAACACACCCAAATCAAATAAAAAAGTAGATGATACAGGAATGTTTCCAATCAGTGGCAAATGCGTATCTTGAAAAAAGGAGGTTAAAAAAGGATACCCAAAAAGCAACGCCCCCATTCCCGTTAAGACTGACAACAACAAGCCAAAGCCCATCCAACGTAAAGGCAAAACCTTCAAATGGTTTTCCACCCAACGAATATCACGAGCAAGATATTGCAAAATAAAGCCTATCGCTAAAGTCACACCACCGACAAATCCACCTCCTGGAAGATTATGTCCCCGCATAAATAAGTAAACTGAAAAAGCAATAATAATGGGAAAGAGCCACCCCATAACAACAGCAGGAATAGTGAGATAATTGAACACTGTATCTCCCACATTTTGATCAGACCGTGCCATATCAAAAGCTTTCTGAATACGTTGTTGAAAAGGCGCATTAATACTTTCAGGAGCAGGACGAAACCGCCGCAATAGTGCAAAAACAGTGAGGGAAACAACACCCAAAACGACAATTTCTCCCATAGTATCAAAGCCACGGAAATCAACCAACAACACATTTACAACATTACGACCACCAGCATTCGAATAAGCATTCGTCAGAAAAAAATCAGAAACTGTCTGACCTTGAGGTCGTGTCATCACAGCAAAGGATAGCCAAGCTACACCAGCGCCTCCCACAAGTGCTATGATGAAATCACGCATACGGCGCAAACGTACAAAAAAGCGAACAGGGGTTGGAGCAGAATCATATAAACGCTTAGGCAACCATCGCAAACCAAGCAATAACAAAACAACAGTCACAACCTCAACAACCAATTGCGTTATTGCCAAATCAGGCGCAGAAAGCCATAAAAAGGTTGCACAAGTCATCAACCCTGCTCCCCCCAACAGCATGAGTGATGCAAGACGGTGAAATTTTGCTTGCCAAGCAACTAAAAGCGCGCACGATACCCCAACCAACCAAAGGGCAAGAAAAGGAAGATCAAACGGGAAAAGTGGTAATGAACCTGCTGAAATGAAACCATCAGACCAAAGCAAAAGAGCAACAAATGCAAAACACATCAAGAAAATCCAGTGCAACTGTATCTGCAAACGACGTGTTGATAAAACAGATTCCACCGCACGCGCCCATTTCCAAGAAATAATCACGAGAATGCGTTCAAAAATACGGGGTCCGTTTAAGTGACGAAAAAAAGGTGCTCCATCATCACAGGATAAAAAATAACGATACCCGACAACATAAAGCAATGCACCTCCTAATAAAGCCACAAAACTCATCATTAATGGAGTATTAAACCCATGCCAAACAGCCAAACTATAAGGAACTGTCATTGATCCTAAAACAGAAACAACTGCATTATCCAAAATAGGCCCGATTGTTAAATGAGGCATAATACCAACCGCTAAACAAACAAATACCAAAAGTTCCATTGGAAGACGCATAAAATGCGGTGGTTCGTGTGGAGTTTTTGGTAAATTGACAGGTTTTGGTCCTAAAAAGACACCATGAATAAAACGTATAGAATAGGTAACACTAAAGAGGCTAGCGAGCGTTGCCACATAAGGTGCAATCCAATCGAGCCATGATTCCATATGTTTTTCAACAGCTTCAGCAAAAAACATTTCTTTTGATAAAAAACCATTCAGCAAAGGAACTCCAGCCATTGCTGCGCTCGCCACCAAAGCGAGAGTTGCCGTAATAGGCATAGAGCGATAAAGACCTGTCAGTTTACGCATATCACGCGTCCCTGTTTCGTGATCAATAATACCAGCTGCCATAAATAAAGAAGCTTTAAAAGTAGCATGATTGGCCATATGAAAGATCGCTGCAACACATGCCTGTGGACTCCCAAGACTTAAAAGCGTTGTAATCAATCCAAGATGACTAATAGTTGAATAAGCAAGAAGACCTTTCAAATCTTGCTGAAACATAGAAAAATAGGCGCCAAGCAGCAATGTCGAGAGTCCTGAAAAGCCAACCAGCCAAAACCAAGATTCTGTCCCCGATAAAACTGGCCATAAACGAACAAGCAAAAACAGCCCAGCCTTCACCATTGTTGCCGAATGCAAATAAGACGAGACAGGGGTAGGAGCAGCCATCGCATGAGGCAACCAAAAGTGAAATGGAAACTGTGCACTTTTCGTTAATGCTCCCAATAAAATACAAATAAAGATAGGACTATAAAGAGAGCTTGACCGAATCAGATCTCCAGATTGCAATATTTTATCCAAATCAAAACTGCCAACGATATATCCAATCAATAATACCCCAATAAAAAGGACGAAACCACCAAAACCTGTGATTGTTATAGCCATACGCGCACCATCACGTGCACTTGCATTATGGTACCAATAGCCAATCAACAAAAAAGAAAAAATACTGGTGAGTTCCCAGAAAACTACTAAAAAAACGAGATTACCTGATAAGACTATTCCTGTCATTGATCCCATAAAGGCCAAAAAAAAGGAAAAAAATCGTGGTACAGAATCAGCCGGATCCATATAATAGCGTGCATAGACGACAACAAGCAGCCCAATTCCTGTAATGAGTAAGCAAAAAAGCCATGACAACCCATCCATACGGAGGATCAAATTACTCCCCCACTCTGGAAGCCAAGAGATATCTAGACGCACCATACCGTTTGCGTGAACCGCTGGATAAAGCATTATTGTAAAAAGAAGGCTGAAAAGTGCAATGACCCCAGCAAACCACGCTTCATTATTTTTTGCTGTCGAACGAAAAAAGCCAATAACAGCACTTCCACAAAAGGGAAGCAAAACAAGCAATATCAACATTGCTTCCCGTGTTGTCATTTTTCAAACTCCATCCTGCCTTTAACATTTTGTCGATGACAAAATGAAAATTTGCATTATCACCTCCCCATCTAGCATTTACGACAATAAGATTTAATAAAACTTAAAAGCAGTTAAAATTTTCACGAAACAACCGTTAGATGAAAAAACTGTCCCACATGCAAAGTGCCTTAAAGATTTTTCATTGTTCTATCTCTTAAAAAAGCGAGAAAGACACTGCTTACGAGGTCCATAATAAGGCTGATAGCTATTGTCATTTTCATTGTAAGAACGATAACGCGCACGACAAGAATCAAGATGTTGTTTAAGCATCCATGGTTCTTTTTCTTTCAAAGAAGAAATCAAAAGCATTCTTTGCGAAGCTGATCTTTCTTTTAAGGGCACGTGCTTTGCGTTTAGATGGGGAAATGCAACGAATGCCGTTTCAGGATACCACCAATCATCACTATATTTACGATAACCACGTCGATAATGACGATAGCCTTTGAAACCATTAAGTTCCCTACGCCCTGTAACAATCAAAGGAACTGTATTCTCTTGAACAGAAAATGGGTAAGATGCCCTCACTTCAGGATCACTTTTTTGCGCAGAAACAATGATATTGGTTACTATTACGAAAACACTTCCGATAAGTGTAATAATCAAAGCATAATAAAAACTCTTCATCATAGGCATAATACAAATCTCACAAAAACGGAACCAAAATTAGATTACAAAGAGTATTTTCATCACAAAACGATACGTAGATTCTCTTTTACGATTCTTTTTCGCTTGAGACATTCTGCTACTCCATGTACTAAACGTTAGTCTCAAGAATAAGATCCTTCAAAAAGTGGATAAAAAATGATTAAAACTCCCTATTATCTTATCGATAAATCTAAACTCATAAGGAATATGGAAATTATCGCTCGTTTACGAGAAATGTCGGGAGCAAAAGTTTTGCTCGCTTTGAAATGCTTTGCCACATGGAGTGTTTTTGATTTAATGTCTAAATACATGGATGGAACGACCTCATCTTCCCTTTATGAACTCCGTTTAGGAAAAGAAAAGTTTGGCAAAGAAACCCATGCCTATTCAGTAGCTTGGGCAGATTATGAAATTGATGAAACCTGTAGTTATGCAGATAAAATTATCTTTAACTCCATCCAACAGCTTCAACGTTTTGCCAATGTGACAAAAACCATCCAACGGGGTTTAAGGTTAAATCCAGGAATCAGCGCATCAAACTTTGATCTTGCCAATCCCTCTCGCCCTTTTAGCCGCTTAGGCGAAACCAATCAAAAGGCTATTAAAGAAGTTTTGCCCCTTATAAACGGCTTAATGATTCATAATAATTGTGAAAATGCTGATTTTAATCTTTTTGACCAAATGCTGAAGCATATGGAAGAAAGATTTGCAGAACTCTTTGCTGCGGTTGACTGGATAAGCCTTGGAGGTGGAATTCATTTTACAGCTGAAAATTATCCTCTAGAAACTTTTGCAGAACGCTTAAAACATTTTTCAAAAACTTATGACGTCACCATTTTTCTAGAACCAGGAGAAGCCGCCATCACCAAAAGCACGACATTAGAAGTAAGTGTGCTTGATACATTGTATAATGAAAAAAACCTTGCCATAGTTGATAGCTCAATAGAAGCTCATATGCTTGATCTTTTAATCTATCGTGAAAATGCAAAACTAGAACAAAATCAAGGTCCCTATGAAATCATGGTTTGTGGAAAATCTTGTCTTGCTGGTGATATTTTTGGAACATTTCGGTTCCCTGAACCTCTCAAAATAGGTGATAGATTATCTTTTCAGGATACTGCAGGCTATACAATGGTTAAAAAGAACTGGTTTAATGGCGTTACAATGCCAGCCATTGTTATTAAAGAGTGTAATGGAGCTCTAACAATTCAACGTCAATTTAGTTATAATGATTATCAAAAAAGCCTTTCATAATTCAAATCTACAAAAAACCATCATGCGGCAATATTAATGAAGGAGATAACCTAAAAATGAAGAAAAATATTCTCATTATTGGTGCTGGAGGTGTTGCACAAGTTGTTGCGCATAAATGCGCCCAAAACAACGATATTCTCGGTGAAATTCATATCGCTTCACGAACACTCAAAAAATGTGAAGCAATTGTTGCATCCATTAAAAATAAAAAAGCAATGAAAGTAGAAGGCATTCTCAAAAGCCATAAACTCAATGCAATGGATGTAGGAGAAATTGTACAACTCATCCAAAAAATCAAATGCGAAATTGTTATCAATGTTGGCTCTTCTTTTCTTAATATGTCTGTTCTCTCAGCCTGTATCGAAACTAAGTGCGCTTATATCGATACTGCAATTCATGAAGATCCTTTGAAAATTTGTGAAACACCTCCTTGGTATAGCAATTATGAATGGCCTAGGCGTCAAGAATGTGAAAAAGCTGGTATAACTGCCATTTTAGGTGCAGGCTTTGATCCAGGCGTCGTGAATGCTTATGCAGCTTTAGCGAACAATGATTATTTCGACAAAATCACAGATATTGATATCATTGATATTAATGCCGGAAACCATGGACGTTGGTTTGCCACCAACTTTGATCCAGAAATTAACTTTCGCGAATTTACAGGACAAGTATGGTCATGGCAAAATAAAAAATGGACTTCCAATCAAATGTTTGAAATCAGCCGTGAATGGGATCTCCCGGTTGTTGGAAAACAAAAAGCCTATATGACGGGACATGATGAAATTCATTCATTATCCAAAAATCTTGATGTTCAAAATATCCGCTTCTGGATGGGGTTTAGTGAACGTTATATTACTGTTTTTACTGTTTTGAAAAAACTAGGGCTCTTATCCGAACAACCAATTAAAACGGCAGAGGGGCAAGAAATTGTTCCTTTAAAAGTCGTAAAAGCCGTCTTACCTAATCCCTCTTCTTTAGCGCCAGATTATACAGGAAAAACCTGTATTGGAGACCTCATTAGAGGTGAAAAAGATGGAAAACAAAGAGAAGTTTTTATCTATAATATAGCTGATCATAAACAAGCTTTTAATGAAACCGGTGCACAAGCTATTTCCTATACAGCGGGTGTACCAGCAGCAGCAACTGCCCTTCTTATTGCCACTGGCAAATGGGATGTTAAAACCATGGCTAACGTAGAAGAACTACCACCGCATCCTTTTCTCAAATATCTCGATTATATGGGGCTTCCTACCTTTATAAGAGAACAGCAAGAAGAGAAAAAATTATAATTTTAAATTTATTCTTTATAGACTAACGAGAGATGCAGAAAACCGCTCCTAAAAAGAGCGGTTTTTTAAAAAACAGACAAGATATTGATTTATAAAGATAATTCATCGCTTTGCAATTTGAATGAGAACTCCGAATATCCTAAGATCTTCTCATTTCAAACACTCTCATCGTGAATCACTCAAAACCATTCTCTTGCATGTTACAAAAAGGGGGCGGGGCGGCGTGCGGATAAAAACAACTTAAAAAAATAAAAATGCCCCTTATGAACCATCTTAAGTACCAAGGGCTGTCACAACATTTTGCGCTAACCAAGAGAATAACAGTGCCGACTTACTCCTTCATAAGCATAAAGAGGGTAGTGCACAACGGATTTCCCATTATATCCTTCACAAAAAACGCCGTCATCATCGTGAAAGGAGCTTAGGTGTGCTGGATGTCTCTTTAAAACAAGTGTGTGAATGAAATACAGAATGATGTCCTGTTTTACGTTGAGGCATATGACCCTATTAAGAACATGAGAAACAAAAATGTGAGGCAATGCGCACTCTCCATTATTGAATAAGATATTACTCTTCAATGCTTTTGAAAGCCGTAAGCCGAATTAAAGGGTGATGATAAGGCTGGGAGCTGGTTTCTATCTGTACAACTTCATATTCTTCCCCAATGAGGCTGTTGCCTTTTCAGAGATTATACAAATAGATATACGCAATGTTCTTCCGATCTGCATACAAAAGCTGCAACAGCAGAGAAAGCACTAAACTGCCTTAATCTTTATCTCAAACACGCTGCTGTGCTAGGTTTAGATATTGATTTACAAAAAAAAGAAAAAGCACGAGCTTTACTAAGAAAACAAGGTGATAAAACCACTAATAGACCAGCTATGGATTGGAGAGATATTCCGGCTTTTTATCAGACACTGAGTAAAACGATAACAATGACATAACTGGCTTTGCATCTTCTTATCCTTACAAGTGTTCGTACAAATCCTTTGTACCATATTCATAAAATCAGATTGACGGCGCTATACAAACTAACCCTACTGAGAATATGAAAGGAAGGCGTGACACTATAATAGAATTTCGCATACCTTTATCATCAGAAGCTCTAAAAACTTTGGAACAAACGCTTCTGCTTTCTTGCAATAATTTCTTTTTTTCTACAACAGGTCTTGATCCTATTGCAGCAAAACAGAACGCCATTGGGTTGCCAATTCACGGATTTATTTTAAAGAGACATCTCTTAATGTATCCAAACCCATTTCGCGACGGCATCTATGAAGGATATAACAATAAATCCATCGGGCACCATCTTCTTTACAATTATGACGCTTCAAGCCAGCAGCATCATACCATTTTACCAACTCAAAATATTGCACCAACCCTTGGCACTTAAGACGATTCATAAGGGGCATATTGACTCCTTGTCTTTAATAGTTTTTATCCACACGCTCATCCCATTTGTAACATGCACGCGAATGATTTTGATTAATTCAACATGGAAAGATTTGAAATGAGAGAATCCTGCGGCATTCAGGGTTTTCATTCAAGTTGAACAATGCTAAATTATCATTATAAATCAATATGTTGTCCGTTGTTCACTTGCTGCAAATTGCATGGTAAAATATACTACAACATATCAACCCACAAAAACAAAAAGCACCTTTAATGCTTCTTCAAGAATCATAACAAAAATTCCTAAAAAACTTCTCTCACTCTATGCACTTAATTCTCTAAGCCGAAGGACCATTGAAGCACCCCCCATAAAAGAAAAAACTTTTTTATCAAATCGCCAAAATAGATGTCTGAAATTTTTAATTTCATTAAAAAAGCAATCTCTAAAAAAATATACATCACTCTACCGCAATTTTTTCTTAGTTAAAGAAAGCAGAAAAACAGAGAGGTTATTTTTTTCTTACTCATTCTCTTTATGCTCTGAAACAGAATTTTTAGCGGTAATAATTTTTTATATCCTGATCTCCTTCAAAAAACTGAGGATACTTGGATAATATCATTCCAATCATCAAAGTGAGAAGAAAATGTAAAGCCTGGCTAAATTCACCACAGCATGAAACTTTTAAATACGATTTTAGCTTGCTTTTTGCCAACACTTCTCTTTTCACGCTGACCTCAAATTACCGTGCAGGGTAAATTTGAGCCAGGCTCGTATCAATCTCCACAAAGTTAGCCATCATAATCCACAATGCCTTTGGCAACCGCTTTCAAAACCGAATATGAGATTCTCTTCGAACAAAGAGGACTCATAACGTTTAGAAATGATATAATCTCTTGCCTGAAGATAAAGGGAAACCTTCATCTTTGAGCGCATATTTAAAAAAAGAAGAAACACCTTTAAAAACACGACAGGGAAATTTTTAGCCCTCACGCAAATATCAGAAGTTTATCTTAAATGCTAAACTCTTTTGCCGATTCCTTTACTTGAGAGAGAACTTGCCCTTAGTAACATACCTGTTACAAATGGAATGTTACCAACTCTTCTACTCTCAAGTTTTAACGAAGGTTCACAGAAACTAGATATGAAGGGGTTTAGCAAATGTTGCCAAAGCTGCTTCGCGCACTGCCTCTGATAAAGTAGGATGCGCATGACAACAACGTCCCAGATCTTCTGATGAACCACCAAATTCCATTAAAACTGCAATTTCATGAATCATTTCACCAGCACCAAACCCCAAAATATGTCCGCCCAAAACCCGATCTGTCTTTTTATCAGCAAGAATTTTAACAAATCCATCACTCTTTTGCATGGCACGCGCACGACCATTGGCCATGAAAGGAAATTTTCCAACATTATAATCGATACCGGCTGCTTTAAGTTCTTCTTCTGTCTTGCCTACACTAGCAATTTCTGGCTGTGTGTAAACAACACTAGGAATGACATCAAAATTAACATGTCCCTTTTGACCCGCTAAAATTTCTGCCACAGCAACGCCTTCTTCCTCTGCCTTATGTGCCAACATTGGTCCTTTAACGACATCACCAATCGCATAAACTCCTGGAATATTCGTTTGCCAATGCGCATCAATTGTAATAAACCCCCGTTCATCCAACTGAACACCAGCCTCTTCCAAGCCAAGTCCTTCTGTATATGGAAAACGTCCAGTAGCAATAAGCACGACATCAGCTTCTAGAGTTTCAGAAGGACCACCCTTAACAGCCTCAAAAGTCACCTGAGCAACTGAACCAGATTGTGTAATAGCTGTTACTTTTGCACCAATCTTATATTCAATTCCTTGTTTTTCCATTATTTTTTGGAATTGCCGTGAGACTTCACCATCCATTGATCCTAAAACTTTATTAAGATATTCAATAATGGTAACTTTAGCCCCTAAACGGCTCCAAACCGAACCAAGCTCTGAACCAATAACACCAGCGCCCACAACAATCATACGCGTTGGAACTTTTTCAAGAGCAAGTGCTCCTGTAGAGGATACAATAACCTTTTCATCAATTTCAACATTCACACCCGGAATGCCTGAGCTCTCTGAACCAGTAGCAATAATAATATTTTTTGTTTCAATCGTTTGTTTGTTACCATCCCTTGCAACAACTTCGATCTGACCTGCGTTTAAAATTTTGGCAGTACCAAAAAAAGTGTCAATTTTATTTTTCTTCATCAAAAAAGAAACACCACTCGTATTTGCAGTGACAACAGCTTTTTTATGCGCCATCATTTGTTCAAGATTAAGCTTAGATTTTGCAATAGAAATACCAAGCGTTTCAAAACCATGTTGCGTCTCAGCAAAGACTTCTGAAGCATGCAACAATGCTTTAGAAGGAATACAGCCAACATTGAGACATGTACCACCTAGTGTCATACGTTTTTCAATAATCGCTGTTTTAAGCCCCAACTGTGCTGCTTTGATTGCTGCCACATAACCACCTGGACCTGCCCCGATCACAACTACATCATAAGACATCTGTTTTTCCTTTCATCCTGAAAACTGTACTTTTACAAGTCAAGAACCAGGCGTTCCGGATCTTCTAAACTTTCCTTAACACGCACAAGGAAAGTGACAGCCTCTTGTCCATCTACAATACGGTGATCATATGAAAGCGCCAGATACATCATGGGGCGAATGACTATTTGCCCGCCAACAACCATTGCTCGTTCTTTAATCGCGTGCATTCCCAAGATACCGGACTGTGGTGCATTTAAAATCGGTGTCGACATTAACGAACCATAAACACCCCCATTGGTAATGGTAAAAGTTCCACCTTGCATATCAGAAACCGCTAATTTTCCATCACGAGCAAGACGCCCCAAACGACCAATTTCCTTTTCAATCTCTGCTAACGACATCTGATCTGCATGACGCACTACCGGAACGACAAGTCCTTTATCCGTTCCAACAGCAATTCCAACATTGACGTAATTTTTGTAAACAATATCCGTTCCATCAATTTCCGCATTAACAGCAGGAAGTTCTTTTAATGCATGACAAACAGCCTTGGTAAAAAATCCCATAAAGCCGAGTTTAACACCATGTTTCTTTTCAAAAAGATCCTTATAACGCTTGCGCAAATCCATCACAGCCGACATATCAACCTCATTAAATGTAGTTAACATTGCTGCTGTATTCTGTGCATCTTTAAGACGACGCGCAATTGTTTGACGCAATTTTGTCATACGAACCCGCTCTTCATGCTTTTCTTGAACAAGAGAAGCCGAAGAGGAAGCTGCAGAAACAGATGGCGCTTTTACTTCTTGTTCTAAGACACCAAGAACATCTTCTTTGAGGATTTGTCCACGTTTTCCAGAACCTGAAATATTGCTTTTTGCAATATTATTTTCAGCCATCAATTTTGCTGCTGAAGGAGAGGGCGGCATTGTATCTTTCTGCATTGCACCACTGGAAGAAGACTGCTTCAATTCAGATGGCACTTCTGGAATAGGCGTAGCAGAAGGTGAAAATGATTGGGAAATACCAGCAGCTCCAGCTTCCACTAATCCTAACAGAGCTTTTACTTCAACCGTATCACCTTCTTTTGCGATGATTTCAGATAATTTTCCTGCAACAGGCGAAGGAACCTCAACGGTTACCTTATCAGTTTCTAATTCAATCAAGGGTTCATCCACAGCCACAGCTTCGCCAAGCTTTTTAAACCACTTACCAACTGTCGCCTCAGTAACTGATTCGCCTAAAGTAGGAACACGGATTTCAGTAGTCATAATATTTTTCCATACATCAGAGTAATTAAGTTAAGAACCTAACGCGTCTTCAAGAAACGCGGCAAGCTGTTCAGCATGTTGTACCATCAATCCAGTGGCTGGTGAAGCACTCGCAGGACGCCCAGCATAGCGTGCACGAGAATATTGGGCATTAATATGCGTCAAAACCCATTCCAGATAAGGCTCAATAAACGACCACGCTCCCATATTTTTTGGCTCTTCTTGACACCAAATAACCTCTGCCTGTAAGAAGCGAGACAATACATCTACCAAAGCTTTGGCTGGAAAAGGATAAAGCTGCTCAACGCGCAATAAATACACATCATCAATTCCCCTTTTTTCACGCTCTTCATAAAGGTCGTAATAAACTTTGCCTGTACAAAGAACAATGCGGCGAATTTTATTATCTTTTTGCAATTTAACCACAGAATTTTTGAGAACTTCTGCATCATCAAGCAATAAACGATGAAAACGTGTCTCTAATCCCATTTCATTGAGGAAAGAAACCGCCCGTTTATGACGTAAAAGTGATTTTGGTGTCATCAAAATTAATGGCTTACGAAAATCACGTTTAATCTGTCGACGCAAAATATGAAAATAATTTGCAGGGGTTGTACAATTAGCAACCTGCATATTATCTTCCGCACAAAGTTGCAGGAAACGTTCCAAACGTGCCGAAGAGTGCTCTGGTCCTTGTCCTTCAAAACCATGAGGTAACAAACAGACAAGACCGGACATACGAAGCCATTTGCGCTCTGCAGATGAAATAAATTGGTCAAAAATGACCTGTGCACCATTAGAAAAATCACCAAACTGTGCTTCCCAAAGCGTTAATCCCCGTGGTTCAGCAAGGGAATATCCATATTCAAAACCAAGAACAGCTTCTTCAGAAAGCATAGAATTAACCACCTCATAAAGTGCCTGTCCCTTTTGTAAATTATTTAAAGGGATATAACGCGCTTCATTTTCTTGGTCATAAAGAACTGAATGACGTTGTGAAAAAGTTCCACGTTCAACATCCTCACCAGAAAGACGAACTGGTGCTCCTTCTAAGCAAAGCGAACCAAAAGCCAAAGCTTCAGCCGTTGCCCAATCAACCCCCTCACCGGTTTCAAAAATTTTAGCACGATTGTTTAAAAAGCGTTGAATTGTTTTATGAACATGAAAATCCGCTGGTATTTCGACAAGTTTTTCACCAATTTCCTTTAAAGTTTTTAAATCAACCCCCGTCGTTCCACTATGTTGCTCATCAACGTTATTGGAAGCTTTAAGACCCGTCCAGCTACCATCAAGCCAATCAGCTTTATTTGGCTTATAAGAAGTACTTGCTTCAAGCTCAACTTCAAGTTTATCACGCCATAATTTCTTTTGCTGTTCAATCTCTTCTACAGTAATCACCCCTTCTTCTATCAACTGATCACCATAAAGCTGAAGAGTCGTTTTGTGGTTACGTATAGCCTTATACATAAGCGGCTGTGTAAAGGAAGGTTCATCGCCTTCATTATGCCCATAACGACGATAACAGAACATATCAATTACCACTGGTTTATGGAAAATTTGACGAAACTCTGTCGCTAATTTTGCAACAAAGACAACTGCTTCGGGATCATCACCATTCACATGGAAAATCGGTGCATCAATCATTTTTGCAACATCTGATGGATAAGGTGAAGAACGCGAAAAGCGTGGATTTGTTGTAAAACCAATCTGATTATTGATAATAAAATGAATTGAACCCGCAACGCGATAACCTTTTAGACCAGAAAGACCAAAAGTTTCTTGAATAACACCTTGTCCTGCAAAAGCAGCATCACCATGAATAAGTAAGGGCAAGACCTTTGAACGTTCACTTAATGGCAGTGTATCAGTGCGTGTAGGCCCAATAAGTTGGTCTTGTTTAGCGCGTGCCTTTCCAATAACAACAGGATCAACAATCTCAAGATGAGATGGATTAGCCAAAAGCGATAAATGAACTTTTTTACCATCAAATTCAAGATCAGCCGAGGTTCCCAAATGATATTTGACATCACCCGAGCCCTCTACATCATCGGGCTTATAAGACCCCCCTTTGAATTCATGAAAAATAGCCCTATGTGGCTTTGCAAGAACTTGAGAAAGAACGTTTAAACGACCACGATGGGCCATTCCTAAAACGACTTCCTGCACACCCAAAGAACTACCGCATTTAATAATCTCCTTAAGAGCAGGTATCAGCGCTTCACCACCATCAATCCCAAAACGCTTTGTCCCTTTATATTTAGTGTCTAAAAACTGTTCGAACCCTTCCGCTTCAATAAGCTTATTAAGGATCTCTTTCTTACCTTTTTGCGTAAAGGCGATGTGATTATTTGGTCCTTCAATACGCTCTTGAAGCCATGCTTTTTGAACAGGATCAGAAATATGCATATACTCTATACCAATTGTTGAACAATAGGTACGATTAAGGATTTCAAGCATCTGTGGAATCGTCGCGTATTCCAGTCCTAAAACATTATCAATAAAAATTGGACGTTCATAATCAGCAGGAGTAAAACCGTAAGCTTCTGGAGAAAGTTCTTTGTAATCTTCAATCTTTTCCGCCAACTGAAGAGGATCGAGTTTTGCACGAAGATGCCCCCGTGCTCGAAAAGCACGAATCATCATAAGCGCATGAATAGAATCACGCGTTGCTCGAATAATGTCTTGTTCGCTAGAGATTCTTCCTTTTTGCACAGCACCGGTTGCTGCTTTTTCTTTTAATTTATCACCAACATGCTTTTCAAGAACAGGCCAATCACCATCGAGAGCAGAAACAAGCTCACCATTTGCCTTTAATGGCCAATGATCACGTTGCCACGTAGCGCCTTGAGCATTTTTGAGAACATCTTCTTTTTTATCCTGAAGGTTTTCAAAAAAAGTACGCCACTGTGAATCCACACTGGTGGGATCTTTTTCATAATCGGCATAAAGTTGATCTATATAATCGGCATTTCCACCATACAGAAACGACGTTTGCGCAAAAAGACTATTTATTTCGTCTTGCCTTGCCATCTATCTCTCCGGAAAATCTATTCCGTCTCCTTACATTCTTTTGCAATCTTTAAATGCTTATAAAGCAAATGAGGGTTAGAAAATATTAAAAAGTTCTACCTTTTTTATATTCAAGACTTCATCTGAAAATATCTGCTTATTCAAATAAAGTTTTCTTTTATCCCTTCAAAACTGACATCAATGTCTTTCCTATCTGTGAGGGTGAAGGAGAAACTTTAATTCCTGCTGATTCCATTGCTGCGATTTTATCTTCTGCACCACCTTTTCCACCAGAAATAACAGCACCCGCATGCCCCATTGTGCGTCCTGGAGGAGCTGTACGACCAGCAATAAAACCAACCACCGGCTTTTTACGGCCTTTTTTTGCCTCATCTTGGAGAAACTGTGCTGCTTCTTCTTCGGCAGAACCACCAATCTCACCAATCATAACAATAGATTGAGTTTCATCATCTGCTAAAAACATTTCTAACACATCAATAAATTCAGTGCCCTTAACAGGATCGCCGCCAATACCAATAGCTGTTGTCTGTCCAAGACCTTCATGACTGGTTTGAAAGACGGCTTCATAAGTCAAAGTTCCCGACCGTGAGACAACCCCAACAGAGCCTTTTCTAAAAATAGAACCAGGCATAATACCGATTTTACATTCATTTGGTGTGAGAATGCCAGGACAATTAGGACCAATGAGACGTGATTTTGATTTTTCTAATCTCGCTTTTACTTTCACCATATCCATAACAGGAATGCCTTCCGTAATACAGATAATTAAACGGATTTCAGCTTCAACAGCCTCTATAATAGCTGCTGCTGCCCCTGCAGGAGGAACATAAATAACGGAAGCATCTGCACCTGTTTTTTCTTTTCCTTCCGCAACACTAGCAAAAATAGGAAGAGTTTCACCTTTTGAACCCTCCCATGTCTCACCACCCTTTTTAGGATTAACGCCGCCAACCATTTGGGTACCATGATAAGCAAGCGCTTGTTCTGTATGAAAAGTTCCTGTTTTTCCTGTAAGCCCTTGAACGAGAACTTTCGTATCTTTATTCACAAGAATTGACATAGCTTAAGCTCCCTTCACGGCTGCAACAATTTTTTGAGCAGCATCATCTAAATCATCAGCAGGAATAACGTTCAGACCACTATCACTGATAATCGCTTTCCCCTGCTCAACATTCGTGCCTTCAAGACGAACAACCAAAGGAACCTTTAAACCAACTTCCCGAACAGCAGCAACCACACCCTCAGCAATGACATCACAACGCATAATTCCACCAAAAATATTAACCAAAATGCCCTTAACATTTGGATCAGCAGTGATAATCTTAAAAGCAGCGGTTACTTTTTCTTTTGAAGCTCCACCACCAACATCAAGGAAATTTGCTGGTTCAGCTCCATAAAGCTTAATGATATCCATTGTTGCCATAGCAAGACCTGCACCATTGACCATACAACCAATTGTGCCCTCAAGAGCAACATAAGCAAGATCATGCTTTGATGCTTCAATCTCTTTTGGATCTTCTTCTGAAGTATCGCGCAACTCTAAAATGTCTGGATGACGAAATAGAGCATTATTATCAAAAGAAACTTTTGCATCAAGAACACGCAAATGACCATTTGTCATCACAATAAGCGGATTGATTTCAAGAAGGCTCATATCTTTTTCACAAAACGCTTTATAGAGAATTGGGAAAAGTTTTTCACCATCTTCTCGTGCACTATCGTGTAAATCCAATGCATCACAAAGCCTTGCACAATCGGAAGAAGTAACACCTTGGGTAGAGTTAATGGGGAGAGTTAATATTTTTTCTGGTGTTTCTTCAGCCACTGTTTCAATATCCATTCCCCCCTCTGTTGAAACAACAAAAGCCACTCGACCAACGTTACGATCAACCAAAAGCGAAAGATAAAGCTCCCGTTCGATATCAGCACCATCTTCAATATAAAGGCGATTGACTTGCTTACCCTCTGGTCCCGTTTGCTTAGTGACCAAAGTTTTACCAAGCATCTCTTTCACATTTGCAACGACTTCTTCAACGGATTTTGCAAGTCGAACACCACCTTTTGCATCAGGATCTAGTTCTTTAAACTTCCCTTTACCACGACCACCAGCGTGAATCTGACTTTTAACCACATAGAGTGGCCCGGGCAATTTTTTTGCCCATTTTTCAGCTTGCTCTACAGAATAAACAGCAACACCATTTGCAATTGGTGCTCCATATTCATGAAGCAGACGTTTGGCCTGATATTCATGGATATTCATTCACTTGTCCTTTTCTTTTATGGATCTTAAATTAATCTTTGAATCGTCATAATATTTTTAAATATTCTGTTTTAATGAACAGGGTCTTGCTTGAGTTATTTGAGTCCTGGTGCAACAGCAATACAAGCTTCACAAAGTTTTTGCACTGCACTCACTGATTTTTCAAAAGCAGCTTTCTCCTCTTTATCAAGATCGATTTCAATCACGCGCTCAACGCCCCCAGCACCAATGACAACCGGAACACCAACATAGGTATCTTTGACCCCATATTGCCCTGAAAGATAAGCTGCGACAGGAACAACACGCTTGGTGTCTTTCAAATAGGCTTCAGCCATAGAGACAGCAGAAGCTGCTGGTGCATAAAAAGCAGAACCTGTTTTTAACAAACTAACAATTTCTGCACCACCATCACGGGTACGTTGAATAATTTGATCAATCTTTTCTTGCGTCGTCCAGCCCATTTTCACAAGATCGGGTAGAGAAATACCACCAACTGTTGAATAACGCACCAAAGGCACCATTGAATCACCGTGTCCTCCTAAAACGAATGCAGTCACATCTTTAACAGAGATCTTAAATTCCTCTGATAAGAAATGACGAAAACGTGCTGAATCGAGAATACCAGCCATACCAACCACTTTTTGTGTTGGAAGACCTGAAAATTTTTGCAAAGCCCAGACCATTGCATCAAGAGGATTTGTAATACAAATAACGAATGCTGAAGATGCATATTTTTTAATCCCCGCACCAACTTGTTCCATTACCTTTAAATTAATGCCCAAAAGGTCATCACGGCTCATACCGGGTTTTCTTGCAACACCTGCTGTTACAATAACAACATCGGCACCTTCAATCACATCATAGGAATTAGCACCGGTTAAACTGACATCAAAACCGTCAACTGGTGAAGATTCGGCGATATCAAGAGCTTTACCTTGTGGTATACCTTCTGCAATATCAAATAAGACGACATCACCAAGTTCTTTAAGTCCAATTATATGTGCTAAAGTACCCCCAATCATACCCGAACCAATAAGAGCTATTTTCTTTCGTGCCATTTTATTTTTCCTAACATTAGATAATTTAGCGTATAATCATCCAGTGCCGCTGGTACGCTAAACATTTATTTTGATTTTAGCCATCTTTTCAACACTATCATAAAAAGGAGAAAGACCCTAGATCCATCAACTTTCTCTCTTTCTTCTTCTCATAGAAAAAAGTCCCCTCCACAAAAAAGGCAATGAGAAAACTACTATTGTGTATCGATAAAGTGAATTTAAAAAAAATACAACAAAATTATTACACTTCTTTTAAATTCAAAGAGTTATTGTTTTTACAGCTTACGTAAAGGTAAAGCACTGATTAATTGTTCTCCTTCACAAAAACGTTCTGCCCAAATTTTTAAATAATCCTGACTTTGCATCTCGAAAAGACGCGATTGTGTTCTTTGAAATTCAAATGTTTCAGACGTTTGCGCATACCCTTTATACAAATCATCAAGCTTCACCGCCGCTGACATAAACAATCTTATGTAGCGTTCATAAAGAACATCAATAAACAAAATAAACCGTTTTGTTTCATTGCGACATGTATCATCCATCACTGGTACATTATCGACAAAAATCGTATGATACCGTTCCCCTAATGCTAAATACTCAACTGCTGCTAAAGGCTTTGCACATAAATCTTGATAATCAAAGCGTGCACAACCAACACCAGAGCGTGGAATATGAATAACACGCCCTTTTATGGAGAATTCATCAGATGTTTCCTTTTGCCCTTTCAGGACCAGCATCCACGCCTGATCCATACGTTGATTTGCTTCCAACCCTAGTGGCGTTATATACACCTGTTGAAAATTTGATTTTTCAAGACGATAATCTGTTTTTGCACCAAGATTGATCACATGAACATGTGCTTTTAAAACTTGGATAAAAGGCAAAAAGAGCTCTCGATTTAAACCGTTATAATAAAGATTATCAGGAGCAACATTTGAAGTTGCAACAAAGAAAATCCCTTTATCAAATAAGGCAGAGATAAGACGTCCCAACACCATGGCATCAGCGATATCCGTTACGCTAAATTCGTCAAAACAAAGGACCTGTGCTTCTTGTGCAAGATCTTCAACAACGGCTAAAATAGGGGTCTTTTGTCCAGTTTTTCCATCTTTTGATGCTTGACGATAAATATTAATGCGCTCATGCACATCGGCCATAAAATCATTAAAATGGGCACGTTTTTTACGTTTTTGTGGCAAACAAGAAAAGAACAAATCCATCAGCATGGTTTTTCCTCGTCCTACTTCACCATAAATATACAATCCTTGAAAGGGATTAGCAGCACTCTTTTGTTTTGCAACAGAGTTTTGTTTTTTTCTCTTAAAAAAATGCCAGAAAGCCCACCACGGCCGAGAAATGTTTTGTTCCGCAACATTTTGTAATAAATGATCAAAATGTTCTGTTAAAGCCAATTGAGCTGGGTCCAAACTGATTTCTCCTTTAGATACCAGCTCTTGATAGCGTGTTGAGACTAAAATCATCCAAACAACCTTTTTTCAACTGCCATCAATGAAATTCAAGACTTCCTTAATATATCTGTTTTTTTTCATAAATGGCTAAAGATGATCTAACGGCTTAAAACAACGGGATAACCATCAAGTGTGTATCCCTCAAAACGATCAACATTAGAAGAATAAAGGGTAACAACAATACGTCCTGAATTATTATAGAAATATAATCTTTTTCCTTTAACAGTCCAAGAATTTACTTGAGAAAAGATTCCTGGACAATGTAAAGGGCCAGCGCGATATCCTTGTCCAAATTTTGTTTGCGGCGTTGCAATTCGGCAAACCTTACCACCCATAGAAAGATTCCACACCCCAGCAATACTTGCAGGAAACAAATCAATGGCATTTCCTGGCAATTCGAGATTAGCCATTTGTCCATCACTTTGAGAATCTCCTTTTTCATACAATAAAGTATTTGTTGTCTGAGGAGATGACGATAAATCAGACATTGTTTGAGGAACTGATATTGACTGAACAGGGTAAAAAAACTCTAAAGAACCACCTCTATCATTATTCTCAAACCGCGATGTTGAACAACCCGTTAAGAACGTTATAATCGATATTACAATTAAAAATGTTTTTTTTGAAAATATCATATCTATGCTCTTTCCCATGACAACAAATAGATTCACTCAAAGAAATGAGTAAACAGTTTTTATAGGGCATTCTACAAAAATAAATTAATAAATTAAAAAGAACAGGCTAAAAATTGCTTATTTTGAAAAATAATAATTTTTCTATTCGTTTTATATTGCATTAAACACTGGAAGTTCATAAGATTTTCAGTCATATACTCTTTAATGACTAATAAAGAAAAATAGAGAAATTTCATGAAAACGCCATTTAGCAAAATGGACGGTCTTGGCAATCAAATCATTGTTGCTGATATGCGTGAAAGCACACATGCTCTCACACCACAAGCAATTCTTTCCTTAGCAGCAGATTCCCAAACATATTTTGATCAAATTATGGCTATTCATCTACCAACGAAAAAAGAAGCTGATTTTCGCATCGAAATATGGAATGCTGACGGTTCAATGGCTAATGCATGTGGTAACGGTACTCGTTGTGTCATAGCATGGCTCACAGACCACAATTATGGTGAGATCTTTCGATTGGAGACACCTGCTGGAATTGTTGAAGGTAAACGCCAAATCGATAACCTCATTTCTGTTGACATGGGGTGCCCAAATTTCAATGCAAAAGAAATGCCTGTTTCACGTGAAATAATTGATACCAATCACGTAGAACTTACTGCAGGTCCCTTAAGAGATGCTTGCCTTGTATCCATTGGTAATCTCCATGCTATTTTTTTTGTTGAAAATGATATTCAATATATTCCCTTAGAAAAATATGGGTCAAAACTTGAACACGATCCCCTTTTTCCACAACGATGCAATATTTCCATTGCTTGTGTAACATCACAGGAAAGCCTAAATTTACGCACATGGGAGAGAGGAGCTGGATTAACACAAGCATGCGGGAGCGCAGCTTGTGCGAGTGCAGTAGCCGCCTATCGACGTGGACTGACAAAACGCAATATTGATGTGAATTTACCAGGGGGAACACTTAATATTTTTTATAGAGAAGACGATCACATTATCATGACAGGCCCAGTCAAATATGGATTTAGTGGTTTTCTTAACCCCTTAACAGGAAGCTACAAAAAGGATGATTTTTGATGTCGATAGAAATTGTAACATTTGGTTGTCGACTAAACAGCTATGAATCGGAAATTATACGCAAAGAAAGTACTTCTTCAGGACTAGATCAACTCAAAGACGGCGCTATCATCTTTAATACCTGTGCTGTCACAGCTGAAGCTGTGCGACAAGCAAAACAAGCTATCCGCAAAGCAAGACGTGAAAATCCTCATGCGCGCATTATTGTTACAGGATGTGCCGCACAAACAGAAGCACAAAATTTTGCTTCTATGACAGAGGTCGACCTTGTTTTAGGAAATGAAGACAAACTCCATGCTCATTCCTATCGACAACTCCCCGATTTTGGTATAAACCATTCTGAAAAATTGCGTATTAATAACATCATGGAAGTAGAAAAAATTGCTTCACATATGGTAAGTGCGATGGAAGAACGCACACGCGCTTTTGTGCAGGTACAAAATGGATGCGATCATCGATGTACATTTTGTATTATCCCTTACGGGCGGGGACCATCACGTTCAGTTCCCATGGGATCTGTTATTGAACAAATTAAAAAGCTGACAGGCAACGGTATTCAAGAGGTAGTTCTGACAGGTGTTGATCTTACAAGTTATGGTCACGACCTCCCTGGAAAAGCAACTCTAGGAAAATTAACTTCAGCCATTTTACATCACATTCCTGATTTACCTCGACTACGTCTTTCATCTATTGATTCCATTGAAGCAGATGAAGAACTCATCAATCTTTTAGCCTATGAAAAAAGAATTATGCCACACTTGCATCTCTCCTTGCAGGCAGGCGATAATATGATTCTAAAGAGAATGAAACGACGACATTTACGCGAACATGCAATTCAATTTTGTCAGGATTTACGTGCAAAACGTCCTACAATGGTATATGGTGCTGATTTAATTGCTGGTTTTCCTACTGAAACAGAAGAGATGTTCCAAAATAGTCTCTCGTTGGTAAATGATTGTCATTTAACACATCTCCACGTTTTTCCCTTTAGTCCAAGAGAAGGAACCCCTGCTGCACGCATGCCACAAATCAATCGTAAAATAATCAAAATGCGTGCAGAAAGGTTGCGCAAAGCAGGTGACAAAGCTTATCAAAAACATCTTTTTCACTTACAAAATAGTCAACAAAAGATTCTCGTTGAAAAAGATGGTATTGGACGAACAGAAGATTATACTCTTGCAAAAATTGAAGGTGCTAAAGCCGGAACAATTGTTAAAGCTCTTATTGTTGGCCACGATAAAGATAAATTGATTGCTGTCCTTCCAAAGTTGAACGCAGCCTGAGTAGGGAAATCTTTATGACAAAACCCTTTATAAAAAAAATATTTTCCTTCAACAAGTCTAAAGAACAGAAAATAGAACAAGTTTCCACCCCTTATGAAAACGATAGAGTAGACGAAAATAAGGATAAAAGTGAAATCACAAAAAACGATTTATCCTCTATAGACAGAAAAACAAAGGAACAAACAGAAAATCAAAATATAGCATCTGCAAAATATGATGAAAAAAATCAACCTTTTGAATCATATTCCAGCAAAGAACACCATTCTAGTAAAGTAATTATCACAGATATAATCAGTGAAAAAAAAATTGAAGAAATTTTGCCTGTGTCCTCTGTTGAACAGGAAAAAAGAGCGTGGTTTGGACGTCTTAAAAAAGGATTAGCTCTTTCCTCACAGCGCTTAAGTAAATCCATTGGCGAAGTCTTTGTTAAAGAAAAACTTGATAAAGACAAGTTACAAGAACTGGAAGACATTCTTATTCAAGCGGATCTTGGTGTGGAAACTGCTACTCACATCACCGATACCTTAGCTTCTAGTCGTTACAAAAAAAATCTATCTCCAGATGACGTTCACAGCATCATAGCAAATGAAATCGAAAAAGTGCTAAAACCTGTTGCAATTCCACTGGAACTTGATCTTAATCATAAGCCTCATGTTATTTTACTAGTAGGTGTAAATGGTACAGGAAAAACAACAACCATTGGAAAACTTGCAGCAAAACTCACTAAAGGAGGATTAAAAGTTATGCTTGCCGCTGGAGATACGTTTCGTGCTGCCGCCATTGAGCAATTGCATATTTGGGGTGAACGCATAGGTGCTCCTGTTATTTCAACGAAATTAGGTGCAGATGCGGCTAGCTTAGCATTTGATGCTTATGAAAAAGCAAAAAAAGCAAACAGTGATGTCTTGATCATTGACACAGCGGGACGTTTACAAAACAAAACTGAACTGATGGACGAATTGGCAAAAATTATTCGCGTTTTAGGTAAACATAATCCTCAAGCACCTCATACAATACTTCAAACCCTTGATGCAACCACTGGGCAAAATGCGCTCAATCAAGTAGACATTTTTCGCGATATTGCTGGTGTAAATGGATTAGTCATGACAAAACTCGATGGAACTGCACGAGGAGGAATTCTTGTTGCCATTGCAGCAAAATATAAATTACCTGTTTATTTTATAGGTATAGGGGAAAATATTGAGGATCTCCAACCTTTTTCTGCCTCTGACTTTGCCAAAACTATTGCAGGAAGACACTCATGAAAAAATCTTTTTTTGAGCATAATTCATACAATAACCACGATTCAAAAAATATCAATACTAATCAAAAAGCACCTCTTTCACCAACACTTAAATTTCTCTTAGAAATGGGGCCATTAGTTATTTTTTTTCTTGCTAATTATAAAGGCGAATGGCTGATAAACAATATTGAAATTTTTAAAAGATTTAATAAACCTCTTTTTCCGGCCACAGCTATTTTCATGATGGCAATTATTGTTGCTTTAGTCTTATCATGGATACTTGCGCGAAAAATTCCTATTATGCCTCTTATCTCTGGGATATTTGTTTTGGTCTTTGGATCTTTAACTCTTTGGCTTCATAACGATACTTTTATCAAAATGAAACCGACAATCATTAATAGTTTGTTTGCTCTTGTTCTCTTTGGTGGTCTGTTTTTTAAAAAACCACTTTTGCGTTATATTTTTGATTCCACTTTTAAACTTGATGATTTAGGGTGGAAAAAACTTACTTATCGCTGGGCATTTTTTTTCATTTTTCTCGCTGTTTTAAATGAAGTAATTTGGCGCAATTTTAGCGATAATTTTTGGACAAATTTTAAAGTCTTTGCCATTATGCCTATAACAGTTTTTTTTATGTTAACACAAATGCCTCTTATAATGAAACATTCAAAAGATCTTTTTAAAGAAGAGGATAAAACTAATTCTTAAACAAATATAAAATTATTTTATAGATTTATTACTGTCCACCGTTCACGGAGGGAAGAAGTGTTAATTGAACAGTTCATCTGTCGAGAAGATAATTTTGGTGTGCTCATTCATGATGAAACGAGCGGTTACACAGCAGCAATTGATGCACCTGAAAGCAACGCAATTCAAAATGCTCTAAAACGCCGCAACTGGACGCTTCAGACTATCTTTTTAACGCATCATCATCATGACCATGTGGAAGCGCTAGCAGAGTTAAAGCAAATTTATAAAGCCATTGTTATTGGACCAGAAGCAGAAAAAGAAAAAATTAGTCACATTGATCAAACACTTAAACCTGATGAAAGCTTCTTATTTGGTACCCACACAATTTTAGCACTTTCAACACCTGGTCATACATTAGGAGCATTATCCTATTACTTTCCTCAAGAAAATTTACTCTTTGCCGGAGATACACTTTTTTCACTGGGCTGTGGACGTCTTTTCGAAGGAACACCGGCACAAATGCTAAACTCTTTAAAAAAGCTTCGTCAGCTTCCCGATGAAACACTTCTTTATTGTGGCCATGAATACACTAAAAGTAACGCTCTTTTTGCATTGACACTTGATCCATACAATCAAAAACTTCAACAAAGAGCAGAAGATGTTTTTTTGTTGCGTGCAAAAAATGCCATGACTTTACCTGTAACATTAGGGCAAGAAAAAAAAAACAATCCTTTTCTTCGCTGGGATAATAGAACTTTGCGAAAAACCCTTAGGATGGAAAAAGAAACAGATGAAGAAGTCTTTGCTGAAATCCGCAAAAGAAAGGACAATTTTTAAGTATATTTAAATTAGCATTGCATTTGCTTTTTCGTTTATAACATACGCTCAAATATCAATTGCAAAACAAATAGATAACCATTTTGTTTTATCACCTATCAATAATCCAAATATAATATAGTAGCAGTTTACCTCTTAACAGGAAAAAATAAGTTAAAAAACTCCCTCAAAAACCAGAAAAATCACATATAGGAAATGTAAAACAGAACGCCATTGTGTTACTAAATTCATGCACTTTTTTTAAAAAAACATTTTTCAATACTCGTAAGCCCATTTTATGATAGCACCTACAAATAGTGTAAAGATAAAGCCATTGTATACCACAATTTTTAAGCTCATGAAGTAATAAGCCAACACCATCATACTATTTACCAATCCTCAATGTTGAGCAATTCTTATATTGAAAAGATTCATAAGAAGCATTCTATTCCTTGGCTTCACTAGTTTTTATCTGCATACCAACTCCACTTATGACGGACAAGTAAGTGATTTTAATTTTTTCAATATGAAAAGACTTATGATTAGAGAATCTTACTATATTCGGAGTTCTAATCTAAGTGTTTATTGATAAAAGTATTAAAAATTTCACCGCTTCTTTTTCTAAGCAGCTAAAATTAACGAATATTTTTTAAAAAAATAATCTCACACCTAAAGATTATTTTATTTTTTTCATAGTACTTCGAGAAACACTTACTGCAATCATAGTTTTTGAAGACAAAAAATTTTCTAAAGCAATAAACTGTCTTTTTAACAATTTAAAATTCAATCAAAAACACATTGATAGGATTCTTGCCATTTTAAACAATTGATTCGGTTAACTTTGCAAACGTCTGCAAATATCATCTAATTGTTCTAAAGAAGAATAGTGTATTTTTAAATCACCACCTTTTTTACCATGCCGAATGATAACTTTCATTCCAATTACGTCTGCAAGCAATTTTTCTAAAGATTTTGTTTCTGCATCTTTTTCCAGAGAAGTGCGTTTTTTGACCTTAGGATTTGCCTGCTCATAGACTAATATTTCTGTTTGGCGTACAGAGAGACCTTCACGAATAATTTTTTCTGCCAAGTCCAATGGATTATCAACAGTTATAAGACAGCGTGCATGACCAGCAGAAAGTTGTCCATCAGTTAAAAATTTTTGTACCTTTGATGGCAATTTCAACAAACGAAGCGTATTTGCAACATGACTTCGACTTTTTCCAATCACTTGTGCTAAATCTGCTTGCGTATAGCCATGTTCATTCAGCAAAATTTCATATCCCATTGCTTCTTCAATAGGATTAAGATCAGCACGTTGAACATTTTCAATAATTGCCAATTCTAAAGCCGTTTTATTATCTACATCGCGAACAATAACCGGCAATTGACTTAAATGAACACGTTGAGCAGCACGCCATCGCCGTTCACCAGCAATCAATTCAAAACAATGTGGATGATTGCGTGAAGGTCTTACAATAATAGGTTGAACAATACCGTGTTGACGAATTGATTGAGCCAAATTATCAAGTTCTTCTTCGGTAAAATGGCGCCGCGGATTATGTGGATTACACAAAATGGATTCAAGTGGAACAAGCTTCTCAGAAAATGTAGAAACTGTACTGGACTCTGACAATTTTTCAGCACTTGTTGAACGTGTAGGATTGTTGTTCAAATTGATATCGCCAATCAATGCTGCTAATCCACGTCCCAGTCTTTTTTTTGATTGATCATCATTCATAATTTTACTCTTTGAGTTTTCTTTATAAAAATTATTTTTCATATTTCTAAGCAGCAGCCTGTGCTTGTTTTTCTCTTTGTATCACCTCCGAAGCCAAACGCAAATAAGCTTGACTACCAGCACATTTGAGATCATAAAGCAAAACTGGTTTACCAAAAGAGGGGGCTTCAGAAACACGTACATTTCTTGGAATAACAGTACGATAAACTTTATCTCCCATAAAAGAGCGTACATCTTCAACCACCTGATTGGAGAGATTATTCCGTCCATCATACATGGTAAGAACAATACCTTGAATTTCTAAAGAAGGATTAAGAACAGATTGCACTTGCTTTACTGTTTCAAGCAATTGACTTAAACCTTCAAGTGCTAAAAATTCACATTGCATAGGTACCAAAACAGAATCTGCAGCTCCCATAGCATTGAGAGTAAGAAGATTTAGAGAGGGCGGACAATCAATCAAAATATAACTAAATTTTTTAGCCATCTTAGGATCATCATAAAGAGCCTTACGCAATCGTTGAATACGATCTTGTGAAGAAGCAATTTCCATTTCTACACCTAAGAGATCAAGTGTAGAGGGTACAATAGAAAGATTGGGTACAGCTGTTTTCAAAGCTGCTTTTGTCACTGAAATTCCTGAAATCATAACATCATAAGACGATAAAGGACGGCTATTACGATCAATTCCCAGTCCTGTACTCGCATTACCTTGTGGATCAATATCCATAATGAGAACATTTTCTCCAATGGCTGCCAAAGCTGTTGCAAGATTTATTGCTGTGGTTGTTTTTCCAACTCCACCTTTTTGGTTTGCAATAGCGATAATCCGCATTTCGCTCATTTTGCTTTACCCTCTAAATGATCGAACCTGAGAAATTTCTAAAATAACAGAATTTTCATCAATTTTACTCTTATGTTTTAGCAGATCAAACTGCCAATTGGCAGAGGCATTTTTTATTTCTTTAGAGTAATCCCGACCTTTTTGCAAAAGAGCGATTGTTTTTTGTGTTAATAAAGGAAAAATAAGCCTTAAAAGATCATCTAGGCAAGCTAATCCCCGTGCTGTTATAACCTCTGGATTTTTTATTTTTTGAGTTACATCTTCAATTCTACAATGATAAACCGTTGCTGGAAGATCAAGTTGAGCAATAACTGTTCGTAAAAAAGCTACTTTTTTTCCATTGCTTTCAACGAGATCAATATGTCCTGTTTTTTTTTCTTTCATAAAAATAGCAATAACAATTGCAGGAAATCCACCACCTGATCCAAGATCACACCAATGCAGAAGATCACTGTGTAAAGGGTAGATTTGTGCTGAATCCAAAATATGACGTGTCCATAAAAGAGGTATTGTTGAAGAAGATATTAAATTAATATGTTTATTCCATTGTATTATCAAAGATTCAAAATGCATTAAATCCTGCATCGTTTCACGTGAAACAGAAGAAATTATTTTTAAAAGCTCTTGATATTTTTGTTCTATAGAAAAATCCATTAAGCTGATTTAGCCTTTTCACGTCTTTGACGTTGAATATAAGTGATAATAAGTGATAATGCTGCTGGCGTCATACCATCAATTTTTTGTGCATCAGCAATTGAACGTGGCGATATTTTTTGAATTTTTGTTTTGAGCTCATTAGAAAGACCAGAAATTGCCTGAACATCAAGAGAAGAAGGAATTTCTAAACGCTCATCTCGTTGAAGAGCAAGGATATCTTGTGCTTGTTTTTCCAAATAAACTGCATATTGTGCTTCAATTTCTACAGATTCAACTGTTTTAGAATCAATGGATTGTAACTGTGGCCAAATATGTGAAAGACGCTCTATACTCATATGAGGATAAGCAAGAAGATCATAAGCTGAACGCCGAATTCCATCATGATTCACTTGCAACCCATGAGCAGATGCTTGATTAGGCGTTAGAAAAAGCTCTTGGCATAGTGATCGCGCTTGATCAAGACGCTGTTGTTTTTTCTGATAGCACTCCCAACGTAATTTACTTACAATACCTAATTGTTGTGCTAAAGGTGTCAAACGAGCATCAGCATTATCAGATCGCAGAGATAAACGAAATTCAGCACGTGATGTAAACATTCTATAAGGTTCACAAACCCCACGCGAGACTAAATCATCTACCATAACACCAATATAAGCAGTAGAACGACTTATAAGTATTTCATCTAATCCACCTACCTTACGTGCGGCATTTAGTCCAGCCAAAAGACCTTGTGCTGCGGCTTCTTCATATCCTGTTGTCCCATTAATTTGGCCAGCTAAAAATAATCCTGGTAAAGAACGTAACTCCAAAGTTTTAGTTAACTGTTGTGGATTAACAAAATCATATTCAATAGCGTAACCAGATTGTAGAATTGTAACATTTTCCAATCCTTCAATTGTTTTCAATAAAGAAACTTGTACATCTTCAGGAAGAGAAGTAGAAAGACCATTTGGATAAATAGTATCATCATTTAATCCTTCTGGTTCTAGGAAAATCTGATGCCCATCACGTTCTCCAAATTTAACAATCTTATCTTCAATTGAAGGACAATAACGTGGTCCTAATCCTTCAATATTTCCTGAATATAAAGCAGAGCGATGAATATTTTCACGAATAATCTGATGTGTTTGTGCATTTGTACGTGTTATGGCACATTCAATTTGAGGCTGTTCAATTTTTTCAGTCAAAAGAGAAAAAGGTACAGGATTTTCGTCAGCTTGCTGTTTAGGAAGACATTCCCAACGGATTGTTTTTTTGCTAAGACGAGCAGGAGTTCCTGTTTTTAATCGACCAAGATTTATGCCATAACTTTTTAAACGTTCAGCAAGTTTTATACTTGACTGTTCTCCCATACGTCCAGCAGCCCATGTTTTATCACCAATATGAATAAAACCATTTAAAAAGGTACCTGTTGTCAAAACAACAGCACCAGAAGGGAGTATTCCTTGTTTTTTTAATATAACACCTGAAATACTCTTATCTTTAACAATCAGATCAATAACTTCATCTTCAATGAGAATAAGATTATCTTGTTTTTGTAAAAGCTTTTGAATTGCTTCTTTATAGAGTTGTCGGTCAGCTTGCGCGCGCGGACCTCTTACTGCTGGTCCTTTTCGTCGATTAAGAAGTCGAAATTGAATTCCAGCTGCATCTGCTGCTCGTCCCATGAGCCCATCAAAAGCATCTATTTCACGAACCAGATGTCCTTTTCCAAGCCCTCCAATAGCCGGATTACACGACATTGTTCCTAGTGCTGATATTTTATGTGTAATGAGTGCTGTCTGTGCTCCAGCACGCGCTGATGCATAAGCTGCTTCGCAGCCAGCATGACCACCTCCAATAACAACAACATCATATAATTGCATTTAATTCATTCCACAAAAAATTGTTTTCAAGTTTCACGTGAATCATTATTTGCCAATACAAAACTCTGAAAAAATAATATCAAGCAAATCCTCAACATCTATATCTCCGGTAATTTTTCCAAGAAAATCACTGGCACGACGAAGATGTTCTGCACGTAAACTGAGATCAAGAGAGTCATAATTCACAGAATTTTCAATCTCCTTAACAGCTTCTTTTAATAATTGAAGTTGTCTCTTACGCGCAGGAAAAAGATTTCCAATCTCAGAAACACGACGTAAACAAAACGATTCAAGTTCCTTCATAAAATGATCAAAATTTAAACCCGTTAATGCCGAAAATTGTATTAACCATGGCTCTTTATTCTCTTCATAAAGATCAAATTTATTGCCTACACGCCATATTTCAGCAGACGTTTCTGGTAAATAAACTTCCTTAGGATTTTGCATATCATAAACTAAAATAACCAAGTCAGCGTCCCTAACATGCTGCTTTGCAACTTCTATTCCTAACTGTTCTATTTTGTTATCTGTTTCTCTAAAACCAGCAGTATCTATTAAAAAAACCGGTAAACCACCCAAAACAAGTCTTACTTCTAAAGCATCACGTGTTGTTCCTGCTTCTTCTGTCACAATAGCAACAGGTTTTCCAGCCAAACGATTCATAATGCTTGATTTTCCAGAATTTGGAGCACCTACAATGACAATTTTAAACCCATCACGTAAAATACTCGCACGCTCCCCTTCAGCAATATGTTCTCGAAGAGAAATGCAAAGATTTTCAACATCTTTCCAAACTTTATCAGATACCGTGTTGGGGATATCAGCTTCATCAGAAAAATCAAGTTCCGCTTCAATAAAAGCACGAATTTTCATAAGTTTATGACGCCAATCACGATAAAGCGTCGTTAAACGCCCACTTGTACCCATAACTGCTAAACGTCGCTGACTTTCCGTCTCTGCTTCTATTAAATCAGCAAGACCTTCTGCTTGAACAAGATCTAATTTTCCCTCCATAAAAGCACGGCGTGAAAATTCACCTGGCTCTGCAATGCGACACCCTTTAAATGTGGACAATTCATCAAGAAAACGATTAACAACAGCTTTTCCTCCATGCAAATGAAATTCCGCACAATCTTCCCCTGTAAAACTATGAGGAGCAGGAAAAAAAACAGTTAAAGCAGAATCTAAAAAACTACCATCACGAGCTGTAAGATTTCCATAATGCATAAACCGCGCTTTAGGTAAACAACCACAAAGCGTTGTAACAACATGCACAACATGAGAACCTGAAAGCCGAATGACAGCAACCCCTGAAGGCAACAATCCACTCGAAACAGCAAAGATTGTATCCACAGGATTATCCTAAATCAAAAAACTTAAAACTTCTACGTATTCATTGAATCAAAAAATTCACTATTGTTTTTTGTTTGTTTTAACTTGTCAATCAAAAATTCAATTGCATCTGTAACATTCATAGGTGCTAAAATGCGACGAAGTACAAAAATTTTATGTAAATCTTGTCGTGCTACTAAAAGTTCTTCCTTACGTGTTCCTGACTTTAAAATATCCATAGCAGGAAAAATACGCTTATCAGCAACTTTACGATCAAGAACAATTTCCGAATTACCCGTTCCTTTAAATTCTTCAAAAATAACTTCATCCATACGGCTACCTGTATCAATCAAAGCCGTTGCAATAATAGTTAAAGATCCACCTTCTTCAATATTACGTGCTGCCCCAAAAAAACGTTTTGGACGCTGCAAAGCATTTGCATCTACACCACCTGTCAAAACCTTACCTGATGAAGGAACGACTGTATTATAAGCACGTCCTAAACGTGTAATAGAATCAAGAAGAATAACCACATCACGCCCATATTCAACGAGACGTTTGGCTTTTTCAATAACCATTTCAGCTACTTGTACATGACGTATTGCTGGTTCATCAAAAGTAGAAGAAACCACCTCTCCTTTTACAGAACGTTGCATATCAGTGACTTCTTCTGGCCTTTCATCGATTAAAAGGACAATAAGATAACATTCAGGATGATTAGTGGTAATAGAATGAGCAATATTTTGAAGTAAAACAGTTTTTCCTGTTCTAGGAGGTGCTACAATAAGACCTCTCTGTCCTTTTCCCAAGGGAGAGATCAAATCAATCACCCGTGATGACATATCCTTCTCAGTAGGATCTTGTATTTCCATTTGAAAACGTTCGTTTGAATAAAGAGGGGTGAGATTATCAAAATGTATTTTATAACGAATTTTTTCGGGATTTTCAAAATTAATTGTATTAATTTTGAGAAGAGCAAAATAACGCTCTCCTTCCTTTGGACTCCGTATAGGACCTTCAATAGTATCCCCCGTTTTTAAAGAAAAAGATTGAATTTGCGCAGGTGAAAGATAAATATCATCAGGCCCGGGAAGATAATTTGCATCGGCAGATCGCAAAAATCCAAATCCATCTTGTAAAACTTCAACAACTCCTTCTCCTATAATTTCTACATCTTGCAAAGCAAGTTTTTTCAAAATAGCAAACATTAATTCTTGTTTACGCATAAGAGAAGCATTTTCAACTTCTAATGTTTCAGCAAAAAAAACAAGTTCAACGGGATTTTTACTTTTAAGTTCTTGTAGTTTCATTTCTTGCATGAAATACGCTCTTTAGTAGGTGGGGAAATTGTTTTTTAAAATCAATTTATGGGAAATTTAAAGAATAGAACACTTTTAGTAAGGTAGGAATATTCTATACTTAACTTTCCTAAACTGCAAGTGTCCTTCATAAGATTTATTTTCCATATACAATTCTACAACCATATAAAAAATAATCACTTCTACAAATTGAAATGATTCATAAAACTTTTTAAAAGAAAATCATTCATAAAAAAAATTAATAATATTTTAAAGAACTTACGTGATACACTATTCTCAAATAGGTTAAGAAAAAATATGGATGCTTTATATCCTTAATTAATTAATCTTCAAAAGAAATTTTATTTTTTCCAAAATTTTTTCTTTAATAATTTAAGAACTGATGATTTTTTTTATTTAAATCTGTGTTTAATGGGGATTATTATTTATACTACATTCATCCTCAGTTTTATCCACAAATGAAAAGAGAAAAAAATAAATTAGAACTCTACTTTAAGGATATTATCCCCATTCTTTTTTCTAAGAGAATTTTAGTTATAAGAATTATTCAATTTGTGCATAATAATGGAAAAATTTCTCTAAATTTTTACTTTATAAAAGGTTAAAACTATATATGCACATTTATTAACAAGGAGTTAAAATTTT